>JAYRNL010000093.1:0-30588 GCA_041912235.1 Cyclobacteriaceae bacterium | reverse complement strand
GAACTTCTTTGCCGAGCTCGGCAATGTTGTTGAACTCTGCGCCGAAGTCACGAAACTCAACCACGGCCCGCTTGGGTGTGGTGTTAGCTTTCTTGAAGTGACCTACCAGCGGCTTGGATGTGTTTTTCTCTTTCTTCTCACCGAAGGACAGTTGCAGGGCTGTGTAACCGTCGGTCTCTTGGTTCTTGACCTGGGTTACAATGCAGGGACCTGCCTCGATGACGGTGCAAGCGATATTCTGACCGTCCTGGCCATATACGCTTGTCATCCCAATCTTACGTCCTAAAATTCCAGGCATGGTTTAACCTATTTTGCTGTTTTTCATACCGATTTGCGGGTTTTCTGTCGCAAAAAGGACTGCAAAGATAGGAACTGAGGGCGAGTTACCAAGAGGCCAATTCAAAAAAAGACAAGGGCACCGAAACCCCAAGAGTGGCCCGCTAATGGTTAGGAATCACCGCCCTGATAATCAACTGTTTACCCGAAACGGGTCGACCATGGCCTTACCAGGCCGGAAAACGATATCTCAACCCAGGAAATGGCTGCCTAGTCGATGCGCTCCACCCCTAATCCGGGCTTGTCGGAGCACCGCATAATGCCATCCTCAAGGACAAACCCGCCCTTGACCGCATCCTTGGCGAGGTCCAGGCTTCCATCGAGGTCGATATACTTCGTGTTGGAGCAGGCAAAGGCTACGTGCAGACCCGCCGTAATGCTCACGATGCTCTCATCATTGCAACCCCAGAACAGGTCAATATCTTCCTGAAAACCGATGTTGGCGATTTGAAGGCCCTGCCCTATCCCCCCGCACTTCATGAGCTTGATGTTGAAGATGCCTACTGCCCGGGGTGGCTTCACCAGCTCCAGAGCATCTTTGGGAGACAGCAGCGATTCATCGGCGGCAATTACCTGCCTGACTGCATCGGGCAGCTTCCGAATCTCAGCGACCGCCTTCGCGGGCAGGGGTTGTTCAATCAGCTCGATGTCCAGAGACTTTGTTCTGTTATAGAACTCCACGGTCTGAGCACCGGTGTATCCCTGGTTGGCATCAACCCGGATGGCCATCTTCTTCCCGTGCTTCTCCCTCATCTTCACCAGCCGTTCGATGTCTTCTTCCAGGTCCTTGCCCGTCTTGACTTTAATGGCTTTGAATCCACGCTTGACATAGTCATCGGTCTCCTTAAGCGTCTCCTCCACGTTCTTGATACCTATGGTATTGGAGGTGGGCATGGACTGTATTTTTTGGCCCAAGTACTTGACCAGCGGTATACCCAGGTATTTGGTAAACGCATCATGAAGGGCGATGTCGAGAGCGGCCCGCGCCGCCGGTGTCTTCGGAAACTTCAGCGTGATCTCAAAGAGCAACTGGTTGATCTCCCGGATGTCGCGGCCCTTGAGAAAATCCAGGTTAGCCTCGGTCAACGATGCCAGGGTTTGATCCAGGTTCTCACCGGTAACGTACTCACTGGGGTTGGCTGCACCGATGCCGGTCACGCCGTTGCTTAAGGTGATCTCCACGAAGGCGTTGAGTACCTCGTCTACAGTCTTGAAGGCGATGGTATAGGGCTTGGTGTTTCCAAGGTCCATTTTCCAGACCTTGATGCTCTTGATTTGCATGGGCTTCGGTTTGTGCAGCTATACCTGCGCTATGGATTCATCAATCATTTGCTTGAAAATGGGCACAAGCGCTTCCACCCCGTCTTCGAGGGGTAGAATCGCCGGTATGCCGAGTTCCTTGGTAGCCTGGGCAGCATATTGCCGCGCGTCAGCCTCCTTCATCTTATAGGTATTGATGGTCAATGCCACCGTAGGGGCGCCAAGAATACGAATGAGCTCAATCTCGTCTTTTGGCGCGGGGATATCGGCCGGGTAATCTTCGAGGCCCTTGTAGCGTTTTCTTGGGGGATTGTGCTGGAGAACGGCAGCATCCGCCCGGGCGGAAATGATCCATTCAGCACCAGCAGGACCACTTGGGTTGCGAAGGCTGGATTGTCCCTCGATGAAAATAATATCGGGCTTGGCTTCATCCCAGCACTGGAGGATGGCATGCTCCATTTCTCCGGAAATGAAATCGTTCAGGGTGCTGTCGAAAATGAATCCATATTTCGCCCCTTGCATCCAACCTGTTTGACCTGTGTAAATCATTTCGGCACGGTAGCCGGCCTTACGCATGGCCTGCATCAGAAATCGCGTCGTGGTGCGTTTTCCCAACGCGCAGTCCGTACCGAGCACGGCAATCTTCGGACAATGCACCCGTTCAATCTCTCCCGACCAGAAATGAAGGTCCTTGAACTTCTTGGGTTTGCGTACATCAATGATCTCCACTCCCTTCTTGTTGGCCAGTTCGACCAGCTCCGGATGGTCTGATACATAATCATGAAGGCCATTTACAATACCGAAACCCAGTTCTATCGACTCCTTCAACAGAGCCCGAAGTTCATCGGGAAGGATCCCGCCTTTGGTGGCTACGCCAATGATGCAAAACTCGGCCTTTTCTTTGCTCTTACTTACAAACTCTTGGAGGGTAGCATAGACCGGGATGCCTCGTTTCTTGCCGTCCAGGACCTCACCGGCGTCGCGGCCGGCGACTTTGTCGTCGATGATGCCGAGGATGTTGAACCGCTCGGTCCCCCGGATCAGTCCGTGGGCGGTTTTGCCGTTATCGCTATCCAGGTAGCCTGCGGTCAAAACAATGGCATTACTCTTGTCCATAAATATTGAGGCGCGAAAATTCGTCTAAAGGGAAGTAAAGTGCAAATGGGAAGGAGACAGTAGTCAGGAATCAGAAGTCAGGAGTTAACGAAACTCCGAGGGTGGGTCGTTACTTCCGGGGGCCGGCGAGGACGGGAAGAAAGGAGACAGGAGTCGAACATGAATAAAACGTAAATTTGCAGTCGTAATGAAAACAAGAATTTGTCTTTTGATGAGCCTGGTGCTCCTGGCGGGCACGCTGCGGGCGCAGTCGCTTGTAGGCACATGGCAGGTGACTGAGGAGAAGACCTGTTTTGAAGCCCAGATGACGGAATCAGACACAGAAAAAGAGCTGCTGAAAGACATGGGGTCAACCCGCAATGCCGTCGCCAAGGTCATTGTGTTCAAGAAGAATGGCTCGGGTGAAGAGGGAATCTTCGCCACCGGGAAGAAGAAAGGTTCCGACAAGACCGCATTTGACTATCGCTTAACCGGCACCGATCTGCAGTTGCTCGACAGGAAATCAGGAATCATGACCCAGCAGTTGGTAATCGACGAACTTACTGCAACCACCCTGCGTTTTCATCTGGCCGGCAGGGATTGCGAGACGAAGTCCCTGACCCGCATTAAATAATGGTTACCGAAACACCCGTCAAGCGTGACATCCGGAAGCTCAAACTCGATGAGCTGAAGGAGTTTTTTGTGCAGCAGGGCGACAAAGCCTTCCGCGCGCAGCAGGTGTATGAATGGCTGTGGCAGAAGTCAGCGAAGGACTTTGAGCAGATGACCAACCTGTCGCTGGCCACGCGGGAGATGCTCAAGGCCCATTTCACCATCAATCACATCCAGGTGGATACGATGCAGCGCAGTGCTGACGGAACGATCAAGAATTCCGTGAAGCTGCACGATGGACTTATTGTGGAGTCGGTGCTCATACCTACCGACAAGCGGATCACGGCCTGCGTTTCCTCGCAGGTCGGCTGCAGCCTGGCTTGCAAGTTCTGCGCGACGGCGCGCCTGAAGCGAATGCGCAACCTTGAGCCCCACGAAATCTACGACCAGGTGGTTGCGATCAAGCAGCAGTCCGAGCTGTTCTTTGGCCGGCCGCTCACCAACATCGTCTTCATGGGCATGGGTGAGCCCTTGTTGAACTACAACAACGTGCTTGCGGCCATCGAAAAGATCACGTCGCCCAAAGGATTGAACATGGCCTCCAAGCGTATTACCGTTTCCACCGTGGGCATCGCCAAGATGATCCGGAAGATGGCCGATGACGACGTGAAGTTCAACCTGGCCGTCTCATTGCATGCCGCCACCAATGAAACGCGATCTTCGATCATGCCGATCAATGATTCCACCCCGCTGGAGGAATTAGGCGAGGCCCTTGAATACTGGTATGCCAAACAGAAGAAGAAGGTTACGTACGAGTACGTGGTTTGGAAAGGTATCAACGATACGAAGGAGCACGCGCAGGCCTTGTTGAAGTTTTGCAAGCGCGTGCCGTGCAAGGTGAACCTCATCGAATACAATCCCATTGACGACGGCGAATTCCAGCAGGCTTCCGACGAGTCGCTGGCCATGTACATGGATCTCCTCGAACGTCACGGCATCACGACCCGGATTCGAAAAAGCCGGGGAAAGGACATTGATGCAGCGTGCGGCCAACTGGCCAACAAACTTTGATAGGCCAACGGACCGGGACTATACTAACAGCCCGGCCTTCAGTCGGGGGAACTAAGATGAAGTTTCCCTATTTTTGAACACCTAAACCGTCGGCCATGCAAGTCAGTCCCTACGAACAGCATTTTCAATCGTCGGAGAAAGTCCGGGATTTCGTGATCGGCATGAGCGACGGCCTGACGGTACCCTTTGCCCTGGCGGCGGGTCTCAGCGGCGCGGTGGACCAGACCAGCATCATCATCACGGCCGGGCTGGCGGAGATTGCCGCGGGCTCCATTGCCATGGGCCTGGGCGGATACCTGGCAGGGCGTACAGAGATCGAGCATTACGATTCGGAAGAGCGTCGCGAGTACGAGGAGATAGAAAAGTTGCACGAAGTGGAGATCAAAGAGACGAAAGAGATCTTCGCCGAGTACGGCCTGAACCCCGAGCTCCAGGAGACCATCGCCCGCGAGATGGCGAAGAACCCGAAGAAGTGGGTGGACTTCATGATGCGCTTCGAGTTGGGTCTGGAGCGTCCGGACAAGAACCGCGCCTTACAAAGTGCCATTGTGATTGGTATCAGTTATGTGATCGGCGGCCTGATCCCGCTAAGCGCTTACTTCTTCACCGCTACCGCCACTGACGGTTTGATTTACTCATCGATCATCACCTTCATTTGCCTGATTGTTTTCGGCATCATCAAGAGCAGGCTAACCGGCCAGCCCTTGTTCAAGGGCGCTGCGCGGGTGACGCTGACCGGCGCCTTGGCGGCGGGTGCAGCGTTTGCGCTGGCGAAGTTGATTGGGGCTTGAGTTAATTGCTCCTGCAGCCTGACTTGTCCCCACATGGTTTCAGGTGCCCTTATTTAGCCACCAATCTGGCTTCGGCCAGAAATGCTTTAGAATTTCTTGATCCCAATATAGTCTTGGTCAAGTACCCATCAGGGCCAAAAAACAACAGGGAAGGATAACCATTTATGGAAGGCAAACGCTTCATCAGTTCTGGCCCCTCACCTTTCTCCATATCGATTTTAATGGAAACAAAATGTTCGTTCATGAATTGACCGACCTCAGCGTCAGTATAGACGTCACGGTCCATGGTCTTGCATGGACCACACCATTCAGCAAATGCATCCAGGAAAAGGGGTTTCTTTTCCATTTTTGATTTTGCGATAGCCTCCTTGAAAGTTCCCTGGAAGAATACGATTCCCCTCGCCTCCTGGGCACCGGCCTGAAGGACGAACGTGAAAATACAGCCAACTAAAACAGTCAACCAGATTGTTTGTTTGTTCATGCTTTTTTTTATTCAAAGGAATTCACAAATGGGCAGTTACGTCAATACAAACTTCATGAGACGACCAGAATTCCACGATGAACCGGTTACTGCTTCAATCGATTTATCTGCTTCCGGTAGGTTCTGCTGCCCCTCACTTGTCTCCCATCCGTCATCGTGATCAAAAAATCCCCGTTTGTAAGGGATTGGATTGCCCGCACCTCGCTTTCATTGATAATCCTCGAACGATGAACTCGTTGAAAGCTTTCAGGAAGGATCTGTTGGAGCTTAGTCAGCGTTTTAGTGACCAAATGACTGGAGTCAGTTCGAAATACCCTCGTGTAAGGACCATCCGCTTCAAAGAGAATTATGGAGTTCACCGGGATCATGAGAGTCTTATTCCCCGTCTTTACCTGTATCCTTTCCAATACTTTCTTCTCGATGGGTTCGGCGGCGGTATCGCGCCTGGTCGAAGATTCTCTTACGATGAGTTCGGTAGCCCGAAATCGTTCATAATAGACCCATGCGGAGAATCCGGTCACAACTGCAACATAGAGAAATGGATTAACCGGCAGTGTTGATTGGTATATAGTATTTATCATGTTTTTGATGCGGTCATCTGGAGGACTAATACCAAAACGAAAAATGACAAATGCCACCGCAACGAACAAAACGGACCAGGAGATATACAAAGCGGCATGAACCGCAACCAGTCTTGTCCAATCAGACAAGTCGACACAGAAACGAGCCACTAGAAAAATGAGGAGAGGAACCGTGGCTGCCCGCAACAGATGAAAGATCAAATCATGTTGAAGCTCAGGAGTGTGCCAGCCGCTTGACCTCAGCAGGAAGTACCGAACAAAGAACAACATGGCTGGCAAAGCCGCTATACCTGAAAATACCGCTGTTTTCCGTTGAAGAGACACCATTGATCCGGGGCTCCAGGCTTTGGTTAACGCGACAAGGGTACATAGGTTTCAACGCAGAATACAGTTTGACTGATCGTGCAAAGGATTTCGGCTCTCCAATCTGCGCTGCGCTATTTCTTCGATGCCTTGAAGAGCTTCTCACGCTCTTCCTTCGAAAGGCTTTCATATCCGCCTTCCGAAATCTTGTCGAGTATGGCATCAATTTCCTGCTGGGAAACACCGGAAGGTGTCGCGCTATGTGGCCGTTTGGGCGCTTGCTCTTTCCGGTAGGTGACTTTGACTTTGGGACGCGGTGAAAACAATCCATTGATCCAGTGAAGCGTGCTCGTAACCCAGCCTCCCCAGTTAACACCTACCTGCAGTTGTTTGATATACACAAACCCGATCAGCGCGCCGCCGAGGTGTGCAATCTCGCCGCCCGCATTCTGGCCCACCGAACCCAGGAACGAAAGAAAGATATAGATCGCCGCGATCCATTTGATTTTGACGGGGCCGAAGAACAGCAGGAAGAACGTGTAATCCGGCAGCAGGGTGGCGGCGGCGACCATGATGGCAAACACGGCCGCTGAGGCGCCTACCAGTTCGGCACGCTCTCCGAGAAAAGCCGGTGGATTGGGAATGAGATTATACACCATCAAATAGAGCAGTCCCCCGGCGAGACCGCCGAGAACATACACGGCGATAAGTTTGTCGCTGCCCAGGTAACTCACCAATAGTTTCCCAAACCAATACAAAGCCAGCATATTGAAAAGGATGTGCATGAGCCCCCGGAGGTCATGGGTAAAGAAATAGGTGATGAGGGTCCACGGCCGCACAACGAAATCGGCAAAACTGCTTGGAAGAGAGAACTGCAGATGAACGGAATCAAAGAAGGCGCCGAACCCAAACCAAAGTGAGAACACTTTGAATACCGCAAGGACAACAAACACGGCCACGTTGATCAGGATCAATTGCACGTGGCTGTTGTTGGGACGGCTGAAGGCGTTCTTGAATTCGTCTAACACGGTTAGGAAATTACTGACCCAGGGATCACGAATTTACTGAATAGTTGCATCACCTCACCGGCCAGTACTCCGCCAGTATGAAATCAGGATAAACGCGACGAAAGCTCCTCCGAAGTGAGCCAGGTGCGCAACGCTTCCGCTGCGATCCATGAAATACGTGAGGAAGCCCATCAAAAACACCATGTATTTGGCCTTGATGGGAATGGGCGGAAACAGTAGCATGATTTCCAGGTTGGGGAAAACCATACCGAAGGCCATCAGAATCCCATAGAGCGCTCCCGAGGCCCCCAGCATAATGCCTACGTTTCCTGGGAAGAGGAAGTAGTTCACGGCGGCATACAGTATCCCGGCGCCGACGCCGGTAATGATGTAGAACAGGAGGAACTTCTTTTCACCCCAATAATGCTCCAGGATGGGCGCGAAGGAAGCTAATGCGAGCATGTTGAAGAAAATGTGCCCGAATCCGCCGTGAGCGAACATGTAGGTGAAGAACTGATAGGGCGCAAATCCTTCGCTGCCCAGCGGCCAGAGGGATACCAAGGCTGTAAATCCGTCCCCCATCAGGTTTTGAAGGAGAAAGACGACCACATTAATAATAACGAGGTTGCGTACGAGTGGGGTGAGACTGAACATCAGCGGAAGTGCGTTTCGATCTTAGACGTTTCAAAAATAAAAAATGTTGTACTGCCGTCTGGAGAATAATTCGGGTTGTGGGAGGAAAACAGCCTTTCCACCAGCGATAGCATCTCCTCCGGGGAAAGCGCCTGGCCGGGTTTGATGGCCGCCCGCCGCGCCAGCGACCGGGCCAGGTTGTCCTCCAGAGGAACGCTGAGCGATGCCTGGTTCTGTTTGAACTGCTCCAGCAATCCTTCAAGCAACTCCTTCTCGCTCTTGCCCGCCCCTTCCGCCGGCATGCCCGTCACCACGACGGTGTTCTTCCCAAAGACTTCAAATTGAAAGCCCAATGCCCGGATTTCTTTTTCCATTTCCATCATGAGGGTAAAGTCGGCTGTGCTGAGCGTTACCTGCTGCGGAAAAAGACTTTGAACCGTTGAAGCCGAGCGATCCTTCATTCTCTTCATGAACGTCTCGTAGAGCACACGCTCATGAGCGGCCTGCGGCTGGATGATCATCACGCCATTCCTGGCCGGACGAACAAGGTGACCGGAAGGGAGCTGGAACACGGGAACGCTGGCCGGAACGGGAACCATGGCCATTCGCTCCGTCATGGCAGCCTCCGACTGCCCAAACAAGGCCGACTGTGCCGGACGTTCTTCTTCAAACAACTTCTCCCAGTTCCTGAGGTTTGAGCGTTGAAGGCTCGTACCCAGTTGTTCATCCAGGTATTGTTCACGGCTGAGCGCCTGGGACTGGCTGATCTTGTTCATCAGGTTGATGTCGGCTGAATAGTCGAGGGTGGGCGTTAAGTTATGCGCCCCCAAGGCTTGTCGTACCGCGGCACGGATCACGGCATACACGGCACGCTCGTCGTCGAACTTGATCTCCGTCTTGGTGGGATGGACGTTCACGTCGATGTGCTTTGGGTCAATCGTCAGGAACAAGACATAAAAAGGGAACGTGCCTTCGGCAAGCAGGTTCTCATAGGCGCTGGCCACCGCATGACTGAGGTAGTTGTTTCGGATGAACCGCTCATTGACGAAAATGAATTGCTCTCCCCGGGTGCGCCTGGCTGATTCCGGCTTCCCTACAAATCCACTCACGGCAAGCAGGTCGGTTTCCTCCCGGCAGGGAGCGAGTTGCTGCTGATATCCCTTTCCAAAAAGGCCGACGATGCGCTGCGCCAGGTTGGCGGGTTCAAGGTCGTACAACTTCTCGTCACCGTGAATCAACTCAAAGGATAGCTCCGGGTGGGCCAGGGCGATGCGCTGGAAATCTTCGACAATGTGCCGCATCTCCACCGGGTTCGATTTGAGAAAAGTCCGCCGCGCGGGAATGTTATAGAACAGGTTCTTCACCGCGATGGACGTTCCCTTTTCAGTCGCTACGGGTTCTTGCTTGCGTACATCCGAACCTTCTACCACGAGCAAGGTCCCCAACTCCTTGTCGGCAAGCCGGGTCTTCATTTCAAATTGCGACACAGCGGCTATGGAAGCCAGGGCTTCACCGCGGAATCCCATGGTACGCAGGGTGAAGAGATCTTCCGCCCGGCGGATTTTTGATGTGGCATGGCGTTCCAGGCTCATGCGTGCGTCGGTCTCACTCATCCCCGAACCGTTGTCTACGATTTGGATTAAGGTTCGCCCGGCTTCTTTGATAATTACCTGAATTCGTGTTGCGCCGGCATCCACGGAGTTTTCCATTAACTCCTTGACCACGGAGGCCGGACGTTGTACCACCTCACCAGCGGCGATCTGGTTGGCAATGGCATCAGGTAGAAGTTGAATGATATCAGGCATGGAAACAAGAGTCCCGGCAGGTGTTACTTCCTGAGTTTAAAGAACATATAGACCGGGATGAAGACGATGAGCACATACATGGCATCCTTGCCCCAGGTCAGGAACGCCATCAGGAACAAAACGAGAAACAGCAAAACGGCGCTGCGGAGTAAAACTGAATTGAGTTCAGCTTTGCTCTTGTTTGAGCGGCGCCGCGCTGACTGAAAAGATCCCGTCATGCGGGCGCGGTAGTCGCCGACGTCCTCGGGGGCGATTCCCTTTTCCCGCTCCAGTTCCCTGCGGATGCGCTCCTCCCGCTCGCGGCGCTCCTCGGCCTCCTGGTCCCAGTAACGGGGCTTGTACGCAAACCGCTTGTGCGTCGGAGTTTTGGTGAAGAGCGAGATGAATTTCATGGGTCTGTATGCCGTTTATAGCGCCGGAATCGTTCTTCCGGGTAAAATTGCTTTATTCGCTTCCAAATACAAAGCTAACCAAAGGATGCCGCACAAAGTTCTCCTGGCTGTACTGCTTTCCGTACTGGTGAACACATCCTTTTGCCAGTCCGGCCGCCAAAGGTGGGTGGACAGTGTATTTAACAAGCTCAACCGCCAGGCGAAGGCAGCCCAACTCTTTATGGTGACGGCACCCGCGAATCCAACCGGCGATGACGTCGAAGAACTCGAGGATCTTGCGCAAGACGGCGTCGGCGGCATATATATAACGAGCGGCGGCCCGGTTAGTCACGCTTCGATCGTCAATAAACTTCAGAAGGCCGCAGACACTCCCCTGCTAGTGGGCGCTTCTGCCGAATGGGGACTTGCTCAGGCCATGGATAGTGTCATCGGCCTTCCCAAGCCGATGGTGGCCGGTTCACTTCGCTCCGACAGCCTCGTTTCCTTTTGGGCAAGGGGCGTCGCTCGTCAGCTGAAAGAACTTGGTGTCCATGTCAACTTTGCTCCCAATGCCGACGCGGAGATTTTCACCGGAGACTACTTGCGCTATTTCAGCAGTGATGTCGGTCGGGTGGGCAATCGCGCCTCCCTGTTTGTCCGCGCTTTGCAGGCTGAAGGCGTGATGGCCGTAGCCAAGCATCTGCCCAGGCGTTGGAGCGAGGAACGCCAGTTGCCGGATTCTATGATTGTCGTGAGGCTTGATCGCATTGACACCACCACCCTGCAGCCGTTCCATCAACTGATCAAAGCCGGCATATTCGGCATATCGACCGATTACCTGCATTTCTCCATTCAAAATGAACAAGGCATTGTACCCGCCTCCGTATCGCTGGTTTTTGTTCCCGAACTGCTTCGCAAACAGCTGGGGTATTCAGGCCTTGTCTTTGCTGATGCCCAAAGCATCAAAAGGCGTGCAGGAAAAACACGCGCCGGTGAAGCCGAACTCCTCGCCTTTCAGACCGGTGCCGATGTGATCTACAATCCGGTTAATCCATCCGCAGGAATCAAGAAGGTGGCCAGGGAAGTGCGCAAGAACAAGTTGCTCCAGGCCCAGCTCGATGAAAGTGTAAAGAAGATTCTTGCGGCAAAGTACGATGCCGGGCTCGGGCAACAGCCCATGGTCAATACCGACAACCTGCTGCGCCGGTTGAACGATCCTGCGTTTCACAAAATAAATGATGTAGTCTCCTCCGCGGCCGTTACCGTGGTACAAAATGGAGACTCCCTATTGCCGTTGCGAGGTCTGGAAAATATCTCCATTACCTCCATCTCGGTGGGTCGCGAAACGGGTAATGATTTCGACAAGATGCTTGAAAAGTACGCTCCACTGCGCGCACACAGCGTGCGAAGCGCCTCGGATACCGCCGCAATAGCCGTCAATGGCCGGGATATCCTTATCGTGGGTATTTTTCCGTATCAAGGAGCGCTCGAGCAGAAGGTCAGTCGTTGGATCAATGGGTTGACCCGCACCAATCGCGTGATTCTGGTCCACTTCGGAAATCCTGCGTCGCTTGACAAGTATGCGGGTGCCACCGCGTTGATGGCTGCCTACACAGACAAGGACAGGATGCCCTCGGCAGCGGCACAGGTCATTTTCGGCGCGATTCCGGCCCAAGGGCGGCTGCCATTGACGGTCGGCAATTGGACTTCAGATCATTCCGTATCGGTACAGGGCGTGCACCGTCTGGCCTACGGAGTGCCGGAAACCGTCGGCGTGAGCAGTCGCGGACTTGAAAAAATCCGTCCCATTATGGAGGAAGCGATCGCCATGGGAGCAACACCCGGTTGCCAGACGTTGGTGGTAAAGGATGGCAAAGTGATCTATGCCCAATCGGCCGGTTTTCTGACCTATGAAAAAAAGCAACCGGTTACCGACGAAACGATTTATGATCTCGCCTCGGTAACCAAGATCTCAGCCACCTTGCAGGCGGTGCTCTTTATGGTCGATCATGGGCTCATCGACATCAATAAGAAGGCGTCGGTGTATCTCCCTGAGCTGAAGAATTCCAACAAAGCCGACTTTACCCTGAAAGACATTCTCACCCACCAGGCAGGGCTTTGGCCATTCCTGCCCTTCTGGGCACAGACCATGAAAGAGAACAACTGGATGCCGGAATATTACAGCACATCGGAAAGCCCGGATTATCCTTACCCGGTGTCGGAGAACCTCTACGCTTCCAAATCGATGAAAGACAGTTTGTGGCATTGGATCATCAACGCGCGAGTCCGGGAAAAAGCTCCACGTACCCCCTACGACTACCGGTATTCCGACATGGGGTTCTACATTCTTCAACATCTCGCCGAGCGCATTTTGAATCAACCGATGGAAGACTTTCTCACGCAGAACCTGTACGAACCCCTGGGCGCTTACACCACCGGCTACCTCCCTCTGCAACGGTTTCCGAAAGAACGAATTGCACCCACAGAAAACGATACGTTGTTCCGTAAGTCTCAATTGATTGGCTATGTACACGACCAAGGCGCTGCCATGCATGGCGGAATTGCCGGTCATGCAGGGCTTTTCAGTACGTCAAATGACCTCGCCAAACTCGGGCAGATGTGGCTGCAGAAAGGATATTATGGTGGTCAGCGGTTCTATAAGCCGGAAACGGTCGAGCTATTTGCCTCCAGGCAATTCACCGACAGCCGCCGAGGACTGGGCTGGGATAAGTCGACACCCAGCGATTGGAACGGTCCCACCACCCTTTACGCGTCACCCCTCACATTTGGGCATACCGGCTTTACCGGGACCTGCATTTGGGTCGATCCTGCGTTTAACCTGGTCTATGTTTTTCTCTCCAACCGGGTGATGCCCGATATGAATAATAATAGACTATTAAACGCCAATATCCGTCCACGCATTCAGGAGGCCATTTATCAGGCAATATTTGACTATTGTGGCTCCAATGAGTGAAACTTAAGCGGTCAAAACGGGGTTAATAAGATTCAAACCTAAGGCTGTGGAGTATATGAACATTGGTATTGTCTGCTATCCTACATTCGGTGGTAGCGGCGTGGTGGCCACCGAACTGGGCAAAGCCCTGGCCAAGGAGGGGCATCGGGTCCATTTCATCACCTACTCGCAACCCACCCGACTGGATTTTCTGAACGAGAATCTCTTTTATCACGAAGTCGACTTCCGCTCCTACCCCTTGTTTGAATATCCTCCCTATGAACTGGCGCTGGCGAGCAAAATGGTAAGTGTGGTTAAGAATGAGAAGCTTGATTTGCTCCATGTGCACTACGCCATCCCGCATGCTTCGGCAGCCTACATGGCCAAACAAATTCTCAAGTCGGAGGGCATCACGATACCGGTGGTTACTACGTTGCACGGAACCGACATCACCCTTGTTGGAAAGGACGCCTCTTATGAGCCGGTGGTCACGTTCAGCATCAATCAATCCGATGGCGTCACGGCGGTGTCGGCCGATCTTCGGAAGGAAACGTACGAGCATTTCAAGATCACGGTTGATATCGATGTGATCCCGAACTTCATCGACCTCGATAAATTCAAGAAGCAAAAGAAGGACCACTTCAAGAAAGCAATATGCCCCCATGGCGAGGCGCTGATCGTTCATACCTCCAACTTTCGCAAGGTGAAACGGATTGGTGATGTGATCCAGATTTTTGCCAATATCCACAACGTGATTCCTTCCAAGCTCCTGATGATCGGCGATGGACCCGAGCGGGCCAAGGCGGAAGCACAAGCCCGGGAACTTGGCATTGAAGCTGACGTTCGTTTTCTGGGAAAGCTGGAAGCGATTGAAGAGGTGCTGTCCGTGGCCGACTTGTTCCTGATGCCATCGGAGAAAGAGAGCTTTGGACTTGCTGCCTTGGAGGCTATGGCTTGTGAAGTGCCCCTGATCTCGTCGAACGCAGGAGGCCTGCCTGAACTCAATGTCCAGGGCATTACCGGCTTCATGAGTGAAATCGGCGACGTGGAGGACATGAGCCGCAAGGCCTTGTTTGTGCTCGACAAGAAGAACCTGCCAACGTTTAAGGAGAATGCCCTTAAGCGGGCTCGCGAGTTTGACATCACAAACATTTTGCCGCTGTACGAGCGGGTTTATCAGCGGGTTATCGAGAAAACCAAGGCCTCGCTGTCGGCCAAGGTCTAATCCGGGCCATCAGAGCCGGTGCCCTGATTCAAGTCATTGAAAGTTTTGTTCTCCCGGGTTACCTTTGTAGCCCTAAATGTGTCAGGATTATGGAAAATCAGGTCAAACCTCAAAATAAAGGCAGCAAACAGCTTTTCAAGAACCCTATTCTGGAAGCCCTGTCCCGCACCCACATTGCGATTCCCCTTACGGTTTTCTTTTCCTACGCCGCCGCATTGCTGTATTGGAGCGTTACGCATACGTCGTTGACAGCCGGTGCTACCGTGGGTATGTTCCTGATCGGTTTGATTTCATTTACCTGGGTAGAGTACAACGTGCACCGGTACATCTTTCACCTGGCGCCCACCACGCCGCGACGCGCCGACTTTCAATATACCATGCACGGGGTTCACCACGAGTTTCCCAAAGACAAGACTCGCCTGGCCATGCCTCCGCTGCTCAGCATCACGCTGGCCACCCTTTTGCTTCTTGTTTTCCGGTTAATCCTTCAGGATCTGGTGTTCTCCTTCCTTCCCGGATTTCTTGTCGGCTACGCGATGTACCTTTCGGTTCACTACATGGTTCATGCTTATCAGCCTCCCAAAAACTTCCTCAAGGCCCTTTGGGTAAACCACGCCGTTCACCACTATAAGGATGGAGAGATTGTATTCGGAGTTTCTTCGCCACTCTGGGACTATATCTATGGGACCATGGGTGAGAAGAACAAAGCCGAGCGGGAGACTGCCACCGCCACCTCGCTTTAATCAGTCATCAGGTTATACCAAAGAACCCCGGTCGATGCCGGGGTTTTGTTTTTTGGCGTCAAAATTTTGCGGCCCTGGCGCAAACAGAAACGCTCCAATATTGGTTATGTTTAAACACCCATCCCGGTAAACATGCTCGGATACCGTTTTTCCAGATACTCACCGCCGCCGCAAGACCAAAAGAGTGATTTTGACCGGATGCTGAACATCTTCATGCAACTGGTGCTGATTACGTCAGGGAATGTCGGCGAGGCGCTGCAATGGATGACGGAAGTGGATCGCCAGCACAAGATCACGTCACCCAATTACGGCATGGGCGACTTTATTGAAGACCTTAAGAAGAAGGGCTACATCACCGACGGGGGCCCGGATGGGCAATTCAAACTGAAGGCGAGGAGCGAACAGAGCCTCAGGCAGTCCGCCCTGGAAGAAATCTTCGGCAAACTCAAGAAAACACGGACCGGGGAGCACAAAACCAATCATAACGGACGTGGCGACGAGCCCACCACCGATCGGCGCGACTATGAGTTTGGCGATACAATGGAGCAGATTTCCATCACCGACTCCCTGAGAAACGCGCAGATCAACCACGGCTTCGAAGAATTCTTCATGACCGAAGACGACCTGGAAGTCATGGAAAATGAATTCAAGACCCAGACATCAACGGTCTTGATGATCGACATCTCTCATTCAATGATCCTGTACGGCGAGGATAGAATTACGCCGGCGAAGAAAGTGGCAATGGCGCTGGCCGAGCTGATCACGCGGAAATACCCCAAAGACACGCTCGATGTACTGGTTTTCGGCGACGATGCCTGGCAAATCGAAATCAAAGACCTGCCCTACCTCCAGGTTGGACCTTATCACACCAATACCGTCGCCGGACTTGAACTGGCCATGGATATCTTGCGTCGGCGAAAAAACAACAACAAGCAAATCTTCATGATCACTGACGGCAAGCCCACCTGCATCAAGCAAGGCATCCGGTACTACAAAAACGCCTTCGGGCTGGATCAGAAGATCCTGAATCGAACCCTTAACCTGGCCGACCAGTTGCGAAAAATCAAGATTCCGGTCACCACGTTCATGATCGCGACAGATCCGTACCTCAAGGCCTTTGTCAGGGAATTCACCAAGGCAAACAATGGCAATGCCTATTACAGCAGCCTCGAGGGCCTTGGTAACCTTGTCTTTGAAGACTTCAAGCGCAACCGGCGCAAAACCCTGTGACGATGGACATACAACGAATAAAAACACTCGGCGACCTTAAGACAGCAGGTTATCAGCCCCGAACCGTCAAAGAAGAACTACGCGCCAACCTGATTGTCCGCTTGCGGCGAAAGGAAAAAGTCTTTCAAGGAATCTGGGGATACGAAGAAACCGTGATCCCTGATGTAGAGCGCGCCATTCTTGCCGGCCACGATATCAACTTCCTTGGTTTGCGCGGGCAGGCCAAGACCCGGCTCGCGCGGCTGATGGTCCACTTGCTTGATGAATATATCCCGGTCATCGCCGGCTCAGAACTCAATGATGACCCGATACGTCCTTTGTCGCGTTTTGGCCGGGACCGGATTGCTGATATGGGTGATGAAACACCGGTATCCTGGATGCATCGCGAAGATCGGTACACGGAAAAACTGGCTACTCCGGATGTTTCTATTGCCGACCTGATTGGCGATGTTGATCCCATCAAGGCAGCCTCACTCAAACTCCCGTATTCCGACGAGCGGGTCATCCACTTTGGTCTCATCCCAAGAGCCAACCGCGGATTGTTTGTCATCAACGAACTCCCGGACCTGCAGGCACGCATTCAGGTGGCCCTATTCAACATCCTCCAGGAAGGCGACATCCAGATACGGGGTTTCAAACTTCGTCTGCCTCTCGACCTGCAGTTTGTGTTCACTGCCAACCCGGAAGATTATACCAACCGTGGAAGTATCGTCACCCCGCTCAAAGACCGGATCGACAGCCAGATCATTACCCATTATCCCAAGACCCTGGACGTAGGCCGAAAGATCACCGGCCAGGAGGCCAATATCCGCGTTGAGCAGCAGCAACTCGTTACAGCCCCGGACCTCACGCTTGACCTCATTGAACAGATCGCCTTTGAGGCACGCAAGAGCGAGTACGTCGACCCCAAGAGCGGCGTGTCGGCGCGGCTCACCATTTCAGCCTATGAGTCGTTGGTGGCTGCCGCGGAGAGGCGCGCGCTGATGAACAACGAAAAGAATGTTTCGGCCCGGATTAGCGATTTTGTCGGGGTGGTCCCTGCCATCACAGGAAAGGTCGAACTTGTTTATGAAGGCGAGCAGGAAGGTCCCGCGATTGTGGCGCAGAATCTGGTAGGCAAAGCTATCCGGTCGCAGTTTCTCAACTACTTCCCCGACCCGGACAAGTTTCGTAAACAAAAAGAGAAGAGTCCCTACCGGAAAGTGATCCAATGGTTCAGTGATGGAAATACGCTCGATCTCCTCAGCGAAGTATCCAATCTCGAGTATGAGAAACTACTCCGTTCGGTGAACGGGCTTCTTGAAGTCGTCAATGAGTTTCAACGAGACAAGGATCCTGCCACCAAATTGCTGTTAATGGAGTTTGCCCTTCACGGGCTGAGCGAATACAGTCTTCTGAGCAAACATCGGCTGGAACGCGGCGTACAGTTCAAAGACCTTATGAGCGGCATGTTCAACATCGCGCCGGGTGAAGAGGATGTCGATGATGAGGATGAGGAGAGCTACGGAGGAAGGTCCAATTAGCCCGCATACATCATGTCACGCTCGGAGCACGTGGCGCTGGACAGCCATCAATTGAGCGAGTTGCGGAAGCGAGTCTCCCAAGGCGAAGGGAACCGGCTGGAATTTAAACGCAAGGTGTCATTCCCCGACAAGATTGTTCGGGAACTGATCGCCTTTGCCAATACTGCCGGTGGAACCCTGTTGGTAGGCGTGGATGATGACGGCACCATCCCCGGTGTAAAATATCCGGAAGAAGAATGGCTGGTCATTGAGAAAGAACTGGCATCAACCTGCAGGCCGCCGCTGCCCTTGCAGACGCAAATCGTACGCGTCACCGAAAAGCGATTTGTGTTGTGGATTGATGTGTCGCAAAGCCCGCGCCGGCCCCACTATCAAAGCATCAACGGAAAGAAGAACTTCTTTGTCCGCGAACAAGCCGAGAGTCTGACCGCAAGCCGGGAGCTCGTGGAGGTCATCCGACGGCTAAAGACACTGAAAGGTATGCGCTTTCCTTATGGTGAAGCCGAACAGAAGGTCTTCCGTTTCCTGGCCGACCGTCCGGGGATTACCCTTCGTGAATTCGCCAAACTTACAGGGCTCAACCGGTTTGCCGCTTCCCGCAGGCTGGTTCGACTGGTGCTGGCCAACGTGCTCCGGATTACACCCACCGGCAAAGACGACATCTACTCCCGCATATGAAGCTTCTCTGTTAGAAATGGAATAAATGTCAGCCGCCGGTTGACTTATGGGTCCGTTTTACATAGTTTTAGTTATCGATTGGACCGCGAAGATACCGTTCATGCTTGCAGGAGCGTCTTTCCTGTGGGGAACTGTCTTCGCGGTTTTCTTTTGTCCTGTCTTCAACTTTTTAATCTATGTCAAAACAGCGCAAGGAAAAGAAGGTCTTCATTCTCGACACCTCCGTCATCCTCTTCGAACACAATAGCATCCTGAATTTTGACGAGCACGATATCGGGATACCGATTACCGTGCTCGAAGAACTCGACAACTTCAAGAAGGGCAACGACACCAAGAACTTCGAAGCCCGGGAGTTCATCCGCCTGATCGATAAGCTGGCGAAAGACCAGATGCTCCATAAGTGGAACCCCTTGAATGGCAAGAGCAAGGGCAACTTCAAGGTGCTCATGGAAACAGGCAGCAACGGGACCCTGGATGCCAACAAAGTGTTTAACGAGCACAAGGCGGATCACCGGATACTTAACTCCGCCTTGCTCCTCCAAAAGGAAGAAAAAGACCGGCCAGTCATCCTGGTTTCCAAAGACATCAACCTGCGCCTGAAAGCCAAGTCACTGGGGCTCCAGGCGGAAGACTACACCACGGGGAAAGTTCAGAATCTCAGTTCGCTCTACACCGGAAAAACCATTATCGACAATGTCGATCCGGATGTGATTGACCTGCTCTATGAGAAAGGCTATTGCCCTCCTGAGGATTTGCTGGGTGATACCCCAATCACCAAAAACCATTACTACATCCTCCGCAGTGGAAAGAAGTCTATACTGGCGTTCTTCAATTCGGCGAATGGTATGGTCGAGCACGTTGAGAAGCGTTCGGTGTATGGGATCAAACCGCGCAACGCGGAGCAGGCATTTGCTATCCATGCCGTAACCAAGCCCGAGATCAAGCTGGTTACCATGCAAGGTGTAGCCGGCACGGGCAAGACCCTCATCGCCCTGGCTGCTGCCCTTGAACAGAAACGTGATTTCAAACAGATTTACCTGGCGCGCCCCATCGTTCCCCTCAGCAACAAAGACATCGGTTACCTGCCGGGTGATATCAAGTCCAAGCTCAACCCCTACATGGAGCCGCTCTGGGACAACCTGAAGTTCATCCAGAACCAGTACAGCGAAAACGACAAGGAGTACTCGAAGATCACGGAAATGGTTGCCAACGAAAAGCTGGTGATCACGCCCCTGGCCTACATCCGCGGCCGGAGTTTGTCAAACATCTGCTTCATCGTTGACGAAGCGCAGAACCTCACGCCGCACGAGGTGAAGACCATCATCACCCGCGCCGGCGAGAACACCAAGATCATCTTCACGGGCGACATCTTCCAGATCGACACGCCATACCTGGATTCGCAATCCAACGGTCTCTCCTACCTGATTGATAGGATCAAGGATCACGAGTTGTACGCGCATATCACGCTCGAAAAGGGGGAACGCTCTGAGTTGGCTAACCTCGCCAACGATCTTTTGTAGCGTGCCTGGGTGCCTACGTGCCAGCATGCTTACGTGTCAACGTGACAACGTGGCTACGAGTCAACGCGGGAGTTACTGTTCATTAAATCGGCAGTAAATATTGAATTGAAATATTAAATGATGAATGATGAAGTGATTGGAACGATGTCAAAAGTCGTGTTTTACTTCAACCTTAGACATTTTTTTAATATTCAAAACCGCTGGAGTGCTTCGCGTGGACGACCTTTGACAAGCCCAGGAAGAGCAATCACTTTGAACTTATTTGGTGCGCAGATGCAAATGAAGTGATCGGACCAAAGTCAAAGGGCCGTTGGCACATCATTATCTCCATCGCTTGCTGATGAGGATCGAGAGTCCGAGAGAGACATACTCCTGGTCGACCGGGTTAAAGTCGATATTGGCATAGTTTAGCGATGTGTGATTGTATTGAACCTGGAATTTGACGGCCCTGTAGCCGAGACGCAAAGTCAGGCCGGGTTCGAACAAGAACGCATTCTGTGCAGTTTGAAAATAGCGGTCAATGAACTCCCGTGTGGTGGTCCCGCTGGCATAGGTGTCCGAGTGCGAGGTATAGTTCAACATCCCGATTCTCGGAGTAAAGGCGAGTTCCAGGGATCCATAAGAAATGCCAAGCGAAGGTTGAATGAAGGGCTTGACAAAAGCCGCTTTCATCTCCCAGCTCAGGCCACCGGGATGAGAAAAGATTGTGTTGTGCTGCGAGCCGAATCCAACGCCGGCAAACACCTCACCTGTCAATCCCTGGTCGGAAAACCGCTTGAATACCCCGCCGCCTACTTCAACGTAACTGCCGCTTCCAACCTCTTCGCTCTTCAAGTTGTAGTAACTGGTCATCAGGGCAACATGATCAGTAAGGGCGACGGCAAATTGAGCGTTCATCCCACCGGCTCTCGGAGTTCGGCCGTAGCCACCGCTAAACGCTACTTCACCCTTCTGCTGAAACAACGGCACGTTCTGGCCCACCGTCGTATACATAACCGGGCTGCACGAGGTCAATAGCCCCGAGAGGAAGACCACCATGAGACCGGCGGACGAAAGGTTACCATGCATTTTTCCGGACATGCGCTTCGATGAACTGACTCACCGAAGTAAGAGTTTTCAGGAAGAAATGAAGTGGCAAAAAACACAATTGCCCAAAAGAACTTTTGGCAAAAAATGCAAACGTCCCTGGGTGCCTACGTGCCAGCGTGCTTAGGTGTCAACGTGACAACGTGGCTATGAGTCAACGCGAGAGTTGCTATTCACTAAATCGGTAGAAAATATTGAATATGAAATATTAAATGATGAAGCGATTGGAACGATGTCAAAGGTCGTGTCTTACTTCAACCTTGGACATTTGGTAGTTAATATTCAGTATTCAAGACCATGGAGTGCTTCGCGTTAGGCATGCCAACAAGTGGGTAGGTACGCTGACTCCGGCACGTTGGCACGCCGGCACGTTGGTACGTTGATACGCTGACCTATTTCTTGAGCACCTTCGCCATCGTCTCCCCAATCAATGCCGGGGACTCGACCACGTGAATACCGCATTCCCGCATGATCTTCATCTTGGCAGCCGCTGTGTCCTCGGCGCCACCGATGATGGCTCCTGCGTGACCCATACGACGGCCGGGAGGGGCAGTCTGACCGGCGATGAACCCGACAACGGGTTTCTTGTTTCCGTTTTCCTTGATCCAGCGTGCGGCCACAGGCTCATAGTTGCCACCGATCTCCCCGATCATGACGATGCCCTGCGTCTCCGGATCGTTCATCAGCAGTTCGACTGCATCTTTGGTTGCTGTACCGATAATCGGGTCGCCGCCAATACCAATGGCGGTGGTGATGCCGAGGCCTGCCTTTACAATTTGATCAGCCGCTTCATAGGTTAGGGTGCCCGACTTCGAAACGATGCCGATGGTGCCCTTTTTGAAGACAAATCCGGGCATGATGCCCACCTTCGCTTCACCCGGGGTAATCACGCCCGGACAGTTTGGGCCTACAAGACGAACACCGCGTTCCTTGATGTAGTTCTTGGCTATCATCATGTCTTTCACGGGTATTCCTTCCGTTATCGCAACGATCACCTTGATGCCTGCATCGGCCGCCTCCATGATGCCATCGGCGGCGAAGGCCGGGGGAACGAAAATGATGGAAACATCAGCGCCCGTCTTATCGACGGCCTCTTTCACCGTGTTGAAGACGGGGCGGCCCAAATGCATCTGGCCTCCCTTGCCGGGTGTTACACCACCCACGACGTTGGTTCCATACTCAATCATTTGGCCGGCGTGGAAGGTGCCCTCCGAGCCAGTGAAGCCTTGAACAACGATGCGCGAGTTCTTGTTGACGAGTACACTCATGGTCGTGCGTTTTAGGTAGCCTACAAAATTAGGAGAATAAAGGTCCTGGGCAAATGAAAAGCCCCGGCTGTAGGCCAGGGCTTTTGACGTCGTTATGACTTTCTTATTGCTTTTGTACCGCCAACTTGTTTCGGTACAAGAACTCATTTCTGGCTTCCGTGAACGTGTCCACATCCGGGGCCATCTTCACCGCTTCTTCATAGGAAGAAAGAGCATCGATGATCAAGCCGTGCTGCTCGTAGAATCCAGCCAGGATGTATTTGTCGAAGGCCGTTTGGTCCTTCACATCTTCTGCGATTTCGGCGTAGGCTTTTTTGATCTTGTCCTGCTCGGCCGGCTCAAGGCGCTTCACCGCGATTCCATCGGAATGAACCTTGTTGTCGGCTTTGCTTGAAACCTGAACCAGGAAGTTCTTGCGGTTAGCCAGTTTGGGGTCATTCAGATCCAATTTGTAGAACGTCTCCGGGGTCTCGAATTTGGTAATTACCTCATCATAGAAGTCCGTGAGTATCACTACATAGGGTCCGCCGCTCTTGGGGGCCTCCCACACGACATACATGGAGTTATTGAAGACGAATGAATTCTGGGTCGGAGGCAAGTATACGGTCAGCGAGGTCGGCTCGCCGCGGTGCACGGCTCCCGTGGCACTCAGACGATTCTTCTTCGCTTCTGCCGAATTGCTGCTCAGAATGAAATCGGTGTATTTTGACATGACGCTGGTGCCTGATCCCACCTGATTCAGCAGGTCAGCAACCTTATAACTCTGAGGCTTCTTCAACTCCAGGGGCTTGCCATTCTTGCTCACCAGCCCGATGTAAGCTCCTTCCGAAACTTTCAACTCATCGCCTACCTTGAGGCTGATTCCTGTTTTCACGGGCTGCCAGCCTTCCCCTGACTTGTACTCGTTAGCGCCTTTGCTGGCCAGTACCTTAAAGGCATAATCCGCTTGTGCATAGCCGGATACGGCAGCGGCCAGTATGCCCACAACCATCAAAAACCTGCGTCCTGTTCTCATTTTCTTGGTGTCTTTTAACCTACGAAAGTAATAAAAAACGTGCCAATTTTGGGTTAATACTTGGGCCTGGCATCAGGTAAACTGCCTTCACCCTTCACCTTGGCCAAAGCCCTCTGCTGACGACGGGCGATTCCGCGCTCTATTTCGCCCTTGATACTCTTATAGATATCGTAGGTTGGGCCCACCAACGCAGAGACACCAATTGCTACCGCAAGCTCCAGTTTGAGGCTCCAGGAAGCAAACGCCTGGACCATCAGCGCTGATATCAACAAAACCTCGGCAAGCTGGATAATGACCGATAGTGCGTCAAACCAGTGTGGCAATTTGTCATCGATCAGAATGAATAGGGCTACCGTGAACAAACAAATGAAAAAGGCAATCATGAACTGTGCCCATTCGGGGATCTCATCAACGTAGTCTTCATTCAGAATCATGGCCACGGCGTTGGCGTGAACCACCGGGCCAAACATGTCCGGATTGGCCCTTCCGGCGACCTTCTTATTGAGCGGCGTAAAAAATTTGTCCTCCCAATCCGGATCACCGAGGTAGTCACCCAGGTAACCCATGATAACAATGTTGTCTTTGAACATGTCGGGCAGGACTTCACGGTTTAGCAGTTGATCCGCATCCACGACATAGAACATAGTTTTGAAGTTCGTCGTAGCCGTTTCTTCATTCTTCAGGCTATTGATCCGGAGTTGCATCACCTCAATGTTGCCCCGGAAGTTGATCAGCTCTTCATCCTTATTCCGAGACAGGAACTTCCTGGCCTTTGCCGAATCGTATTGCATGGCGATCTGTACCCCGAAATAAAGCTCTTCCCTTCCCTGGATGATACGTCGTGGATAAATGGAGCGGCACAGCTTCACATCTTCCTGGTAGGTTGCATTGGTGGGGAGGCTGGTGTACCCTTCGACAGCGTAATCGCGAAACATGGGATCGGAGACTTCAATGGAATCGTAGATATCCACGTCGAACTGGCTGAGCGAATCGGTTTGGAGAAGCTTTGAGCCAAGCACCACGTTTCCTGCTTCCTGAATGACATTGCTGAGCATAAGGTTGCCCAGTGTGTCAAGCAAGGCAGGGCAGTTGATACTGTCACGAAGGCCTCCTTCGCAGTTGAAAAAGCCGTCGAAAGCAATGACCCGGGGTTTGTATTCGCTCAGGATCCTTATTTGCTCTGCTAATTGGCGACGGGGCAGTCGACCGATGTTCACAAGCACAATCCTCTCATCGACCGTCGGATCCGGGCGTAGTTTGGAAAAGGCATAGTCGGTCAATTCAAAATCCTTCAGCGCCTGCCCAATGGGGTCAAAGGCGTTGAACATCTTCAGGTCAGTAATGCCATTGGCTGCCCACAGCATGCCAAACACGCAAATGGTAATGATGAGGCTTTCAAACCATAACTTTCTCATTTCGCGATCAGGGAGTTGATGGGTAGTGAGTAAATTTAGAGATTTAGCCACGTAAATCAACTTCATCAATGCCTGCCCGGCGAAGCACCAATCCCTCTGTTTCCGATCTGCTGAAAGGCCTCAGGGCAGGCGATCGCACCCTGTTGGCACGGGCAATTACATTGGCGGAAAGCACAAAGCCGGCCGACCGGAAGAAGATCAACAAGCTTCTTTCCGATGTATTGCCTCAAACCGGAAAGAGCATCCGCATCGCCGTCACGGGAGTGCCCGGTGTCGGCAAGAGCACATTCATTGAAGTTTTTGGCGAGCGCCTGGCTTCCCTGGGCAAGCGGATCGGCGTGCTTACTGTCGATCCAACAAGCCAGAAAACAAAGGGCAGCATCCTGGGCGACAAGACCCGGATGGAGCGGCTGAGTCGTAATCCTAACGTGTTCATCCGACCCTCACCTACCGGACTTGCCCTGGGTGGCGTAACGCTTCACACACGCGAGGCAATTCTGTTGATGGAAGCCGCTGGATACGATGTCATCCTGGTCGAGACAGTCGGCGTCGGCCAGTCCGAAACCCAGGCGCGCGGGATGGTTGACTTCTTTCTGCTTCTCGTGCTCGCCGGCGCCGGCGATGAATTGCAGGGCATCAAGAAAGGCATCATGGAGATGGCCGATGGCCTTGTGGTAACCAAAGCCGATGGTGAAAATGTGAAGGCGGCCAGGCAGGCTCAGGCCGATGCGTTACAGGCGCTGCATTTTCAGCCCGCCGCCGTTTCAGGTTGGAAGACGAAAGTGCTTACGATCTCATCGACAGAAGGCAAAGGGATTGAAGAGGTCTGGAAAATGATCACCGACTTTGAAGCATTTGCCAGAAGGTCGGGATATTTCCTTACCAACCGGCTAAATCAGCAGGCGCAATGGCTGGATGAGTGCATCGAACAGAAGTTCCGGGAACGCCTGGTCAACACCCGACTATCAAAGAAAAAATCCCAGTTGACAACCCGGATACGCAAGAATCAGTTGCTGCCTTCCGAAGCGGCAGAGGTTCTCTGGAAAGAATTAGTAAAAAGCGATAAGTAAAAGCTGATCGTGGAACGGCTGGGCAACCGTAAGAATGGTGATCGGGTATTCCCAAACTTCTCCATTCAAAATCAGCAATCGCTATTCTTCTATGCACCACGCTGCCAAATATGAATAGCGAATGATGATTCTTGATTTGTGAAGCTCGCCCGGTACACGGTCCCGTCCCTTGTTACTTGACCTTGTTCCCAGCCCCAGGTCCCACGCTCTTTACAAACCCATACGGACAATGCCTGCACCCTGACTGGCAACAGTACCCGCGCTTCCTGTGATAGGCTTCCGTAAAGACCATAAACCCATTCTCCCAATAGAAGTCCTCGTGCTCCCTCAACGGTGGTTGACCGGAGTGATCCTTGGGGGCGTCCTTCGAATTCATTGGTTCATGAGGTTGAGCGATCTCGAAAACGGTAAACGGTAAGACAGTAAACTGTAAACTGTGGAGCTTGGTTGCGTTGAAACCCGGGCTTCGAATGCAGCTTGTTCCACGGTTCACAGTTCACCGATCACGATCTCGGTACGGCAAGTAGGCAATAAAAAAGCCCTGTCCGGAAATCAAACAGGGCTTTGTTATTATGCGTTAAGGACAAGCTAGACTTTGATCTCCACATCTACGCCGCTGGGAAGCTCAAGCTTCATCAGGGCATCAACCGTCTTGGCGCTGTTGGAATAGATATCCACCAGGCGCTTGAACGTGCAGAGCTGGAACTGCTCGCGCGACTTCTTGTTCACGTGGGGTGAACGAAGCACGGTAAACTTCTCTTTCTCCGTCGGCAGCGGAATGGGACCGCTGACGATAGCGCCGGTTGCTTTCACCGCGCGCACGATCTTCTCCGATGATTTGTCGACGAGGTTGTGATCGTACGACTTGAGCTTGATTCTGATCTTCTGGTTCATAAGCGTATTACTTGGCGGCGACGGCGCCTTTAACTTCATCAATTACTTTATCCGCCAGGTTCTTCGGAACCGGGCTGTAGTGCGAGAACGTGAGCGACGCCGAAGCGCGACCGGAAGTGATCGTGCGCAGGTCCGTCACATAGCCGAAGAGTTCGGCCAACGGCACATCGGCCTTGATCACCTGGGCTCCGCCACGGGTGTCCATGCCTTTCATGATGCCGCGGCGGCGGTTGAGGTCGCCGGTCACCGAACCGGTGTACTCATCCGGGGAAATGACCTCCACAGCCATGATCGGCTCGAGCAATTGAGGAGCGCATTTGCGTGCAGCTTCCTTGAATCCAATGCGCGCGGCCAATTCAAATGACAGTGAGTCAGAGTCCACATCGTGGTACGAACCATGGAACAAGCGCACTTTCATTGAATCAATCGGGTAGCCGGCGAGCGGACCGTTTACCATGGCCTGTTCAAAGCCCTTCTGCACAGCGGGGATGAATTCGCGGGGGATTACACCGCCTACGATGTCATTCTCAAACTCAAGACCCGGCTTGTCGTCGGGACCCAGTTCACGGGGACCGATCTCAAACACGATGTCAGCGAATTTACCGCGGCCACCGGTCTGTTTTTTATAAACTTCCTTATGCTCAACCGATTTGGTAAGCGCTTCCTTGTAGGCTACCTGGGGAGCACCCTGGTTGATCTCTACCTTGAATTCGCGACGCAGACGGTCGATGATGATCTCCAGGTGCAGTTCACCCATCCCACGGAGGATCACCTGGCCTGTTTCGTGGTCGGTGTTCACGCGGAGAGTAGGATCCTCTTCCACGAGCTTGGAGATGGCCATGCCGAGCTTGTCGGAGTCAGCCTGTTTCTTCGGCTCGATAGCATATCCGATCACGGGCTCAGGGAAGATCATCGACTCGAGCTGAACAATGCGCTTCTCGTCGCAAAGCGTGTCGCCGGTTTTGATGTCTTTGAAGCCAACCACGGCGCCGATATCACCGGCGGCGAGTCGTTCGATCTGGTTCTGCTTGTTGGCGTGCATCTGGAACACACGGGAAATGCGTTCCTTCTGCTGCGAGCGGGAGTTGTAGATATACGAACCCGACTCCAGGACGCCGGAATAGGCGCGGATGAAGCAGAGGCGCCCGACAAACGGGTCGGTAGCGATCTTGAAAGCAAGCGCCACGAAGGGCTCCTTCTCATCGGGACGGATCTGTACTTCTTCGTCCGTTTCCGGGTTCTTTCCAACAATAACGTCCTTATCGACGGGTGAAGGAAGTACTTCCATAACGTAGTCGAGCATGGTCTGCACGCCTTTGTTCTTGAAGGACGAACCACACACCATGGGAACAATCTTCATGCTGATGGTCGCTTCGCGGAGCGCCTTCATGATTTCGACCTCCGTTATGGAGTTCGGGTCTTCGAAATACTTCTCGATCAATGTCTCATCCACTTCAGCGACAGCCTCGAGAAGTTTCTCGCGGTATTCCTTCGCTTCCTCCACCATGTCGGCCGGGATCGGAATCACTTCATAAGTCATTCCCTTGTCGGCTTCATTCCAGATGATACCGCGGTTGCCCACCAGGTCAACCACCCCTTTGAAATTGTCTTCAGCGCCGATGGGAAGTTGCAGGGCGACGGCCTTGCTGCCCAGCTTTTCCTTTACCTGTTTGCAAACGCCGAGGAAGTCAGCGCCGGCGCGGTCCATCTTGTTGACGAAACCGATGCGGGCCACTTTGTAGTTGTCGGCCAGGCGCCAGTTTGTCTCCGACTGGGGCTCAACGCCATCCACGGCGCTAAACAGGAACACCAAGCCATCGAGTACGCGCAGGGAGCGGTTCACCTCCACGGTGAAGTCCACGTGACCCGGGGTATCGATGATGTTAACGTGATATTTGTTGCCTTTGAAATTCCAGTAAACCGTGGTAGCGGCCGACGTGATGGTGATACCACGCTCCTGTTCCTGCTCCATCCAGTCCATGGTCGCGGCGCCGTCGTGCACCTCGCCAATTTTGTGGTTCACACCGGCGTAGTAGAGAATGCGCTCGGTCGTCGTCGTCTTACCGGCGTCGATATGCGCGGCAATACCAATGTTACGTGTATACTTGAGGTCGCGTGCCATTGAGGATCAGAATCTGAAATGTGAAAATGCCTTGTTCGCTTCCGCCATGCGGTGCGTATCGTCTTTTTTCTTGATGGCAGCGCCTTCGCCTTTGGATGCGGCGAGGATTTCTGCAGCCAGTTTGTCCATCATCGTTTTTTCACCGCGGGCGCGGGAGAAGTCGATGAGCCATTTGATGCTGAGGTTGATGCGGCGCTCCGGGCGTATTTCCACGGGCACCTGGAAGGTAGCACCCCCGACGCGGCGGCTCTTCACTTCCACCGAAGGCATCAGGTTATTCATCGCACGCTTCCACACTTCCAGTCCATTCTCGCCGGATTTCTTCTCCACGATGCCGATGGCGTCGTAGAAGATGTTGTAGGCGATGCTTTTCTTGCCCCGCTCCATCATGTAGTTCACGAATTTGGTAACGAGGGTATCGCTGAACTTCGGGTCAGGGAGGAGGTATCTCTTTTTCGGTTTCGACTTTCTCATAAATCAATTCGAATTATTTTTTGGCGGGAGCGGCGGCTTTGGCAGCGGGCGCGGCGGCTCCAGCTTTGGGACGTTTCGCACCGTACTTGGAACGGCTCTGCTGCCTTCCATTCACGCCGGCGGTATCCAAGGCGCCACGGATGATGTGGTAGCGGACACCGGGCAGGTCTTTCACACGACCACCGCGGATCAGCACGATTGAGTGTTCCTGCAAGTTGTGGCCTTCACCGGGGATGTAGGCGTTTACTTCCTTGCTGTTGGTGAGACGAACGCGGGCGACCTTCCGGAGCGCCGAGTTCGGCTTCTTGGGCGTGGTGGTGTACACGCGGGTACAAACTCCCCGACGCTGTGGTGAAGAGTCCAGGGCAGGTGACTTTGACTTGAAAGTCAATTTCTTGCGCCCCTTCCGTACGAGTTGCTGAATGGTAGGCATCTAGTTGCTGTCTTTTTACCCTCTAATTTTTTGGGACTGCAAAGGTATCTAAAGGGAAACAGCTTCCAAAGGGCGAATTCGAAGAATTTTGTTGGAAAACAGCGTGATTTGAGGGGTTAGGGGTCAGTAGTCCGGGTATCAAGGGTCATTGACCGCCAGGTCGTACCCAGCTTACGGACTCCTGGTCTTGTATCACAGGGGATAGTGTTGCAGGCCGGATTCACAGCGACACTACTACGTTGTGCGGAATTCCCCACTCCAGGTGGTTGTTGATGGGGTGGTCTTAAATCGATTCAGGGGCTTCTAATCCTGCTAAGTCCACCGATTCACCGATCACCGACTACCGATCACAGTTCCCCGCGCGCTGGCCCACTCCCTCCGGTGGCCGGGGGTGCGGGTGGGCAGGACTCACTGATCACTGATTCACGCCTCCCCCATCGTGGTCCCGCCGAAATTCATCGGGAACTTGGGAAGTTCATCGGTCCGCTTGATAGGGCCGAAAGCGGCCTCATACTTTTCGATGTTGTCCTTAAGTGCCGCCAGCAGGCGTTTGGCGTGCTCAGGGGTGATCACGATACGCGACTTGACTTTCG
>JAYRNL010000092.1:0-23118 GCA_041912235.1 Cyclobacteriaceae bacterium | reverse complement strand
GACAGAAAAATCGAATCCACCAACCGAGAAAGAAGTTCCGTTACCGACCGTGAGGTTATTTCCTATGTTGGTTTGTGCTGCGGTTGAGACACTGGTAGTTCCAGTAGTGGTTACATTGTACAGCGACAGCACAGATAAGCCACCAAGTGTTTGCGTGGTCCCATTCAATGTCAGCGTGCCGGTTCCTGGCACCATTGTCGCTCCATCATTTGTCAGGTTGCCGGCGAGGTTGAAGCTGGATCCAGCGGTAAATGTTCCGCTGGTCAGTGTGATGTTGCCACTGGCCGTGAGCGTTGCTGGAGCAGTGAAACTTCCGGCAGTTTGAGTGAGGTTGGCGACATTCAGTGTTGTCGTGCTCCCGCCGACGGTGAGTGCGCCGCCCGATTTGTTGATGGTTAGGTTGTTGAATGTCTGCGTGGTTGCGGTGCCGTTTATGGTTTGGGCACCAGCCCCATTAAAAGTCACTGTTCCTCCGCCAGGAGCAAAGGTGCCACCGTTGTTGGTGAAGTCCCCGCCCACGGAAGTTAAAGTTCCCCCGGTAAATGTCCCGGCTGAGAGTAGTACGTCACCCGAGATATTGAGCGTCGGAGGCCCAGTAAACGACCCGGCGGTTACGGTGAGATCGGCAAGGTTTAGCGTGGTTGTCCCTCCACCAACAGTCAAGGCACCGGCGCTCTTGTTGACGATGAAATCATTAAAGGTCTGGCTGGCCGCACTGCTGATAACCTGGCCTGCGCCACCGTCAAACGTTACAGCACCAGTCCCTGGGGTAAATGTTCCACCTGAAACAGTCCAGTTTCCCGAGATATTAAAGGGTCCAGCAGGCGCGATCAATGTCCCAAGTGACATTGAAACATCAGTAGCGTCAACTATTCCACTTGACCCCGTTAGAGTTCCGCCGGTAATTGAAAGACCACCATTGAATGTTTGAGTTGCTGTGGAGGCCTGATAAGTACCACCACTAAGGGTTACTAATCCAGAGACCGTTGTGGCAAATCCATTTGCATTATATGAGCCTGCCAATACGTCTAATGCTCCAGTTATTGCAAGGCCTGTACCAAGTGTAGTTGTCCCTCCATTTATGTCTAGATCATTGAACGTAGTGAATACAGTAGAAGGAAGTGTGTTGTTTGCCGTCAATTCAACAAGACCAGTCCCAGGCGTCCAAGTATTCCCTGGACCGCCAGCGACGGGGTTAACCAATAATGATCCAGAAACCCTTAAGGTACCTCCGGCCGCCATCGAGATATTATTTGGGTTAATGGCAGTGCCCCCTGGCGTTGCCCCGACATACCCCATCGTTACTGACCCTGCGTTGATCGTGGAATTCGCCGAAAATGTAATATTTCCGCGTCTCGCCGTGTTTCCCTCGCCACCAACCTGAATATTCCCACTTACTGTTAATGTAAATGCGCCAGAAAAATTAAGTGCTCCTCGGTTTCCACCACCACCTGGAGGTGATCCCAATTGGATACTTGCACATGCAGCGTTCGCATCCACCGTGACCGTAAACCCACGCTCAATGATTACATCATCTCCTGCAACTGGGAAAACTCCCGCACCGACTGCTACACCGCCACTGGTCAATGACCATGTGTTATTATTCGTCCAGTTACCATTTGCCCTAGAATAATACGTTACAGCCCCTGCGTTTAGACTCAAGCAGAGAACTATGCCTGTAAATAGAACCCGAGTGGATGATAAACCTGAGACGGTTCGAGCAACGGTTGGCAAATACAGTCTCCGTAACGAACTCGTAAAAACCGAAAAAAATAAATGAATCGGTCGTAAAATCACGATCATAGAGACGGGTTCGGCCAGCTACAGCTTTTGAATAGGATTCAAGCACTAAAAGTAACCTTTTTAGCCCAATTTCGGGGCCATTTGCGTGAATTCATTCAAATTTCCCGTCCTTACTTACCTTGATCAGGGTCATCTTAAACTCCCCCGCATCCGGACGCCCGGTTCGCATGGTGCCAATCACCAACAAGCGTCCATCCGGAAGCTCCTTCACCGCCCCGCACTCGTCAAGCCCCTGACCTCCAAAGACTAGCGGGAGGCTCCAGCTCGGCAGCGCATTGTCTGTGCTCAACTTGGTCAAGATCCAATTCTGGTTGTCATTAAAACTCCGCTCTTCTCCCAGCAGGTAGTAGGCTCCTGAGGGTGAGTAGATTATCGACGTGTGACCCGTCAGGTTCTGACCCAGGTTGAGCGACAACGGCTGGTCCTGGAATAACTTGAACCCCGAAGTGATATCAATGACACCGGCTACGGCAACGTATAAGTCACTTGATCCGGAACTGTTCTTCGACAACCCGGACAGCACATAGCCCAGTGGGGCGGCCGCAACGCTCGACAACACTTCATCACCGGAAGCTGAACCGGCAAAGTTCTGATCGTTCAGCGGATTGCCATCCACATCAAGAATCACCAGCCAGAAATTATAACTCGCCTGCGTCTGACCAGCCGGCAGCTTGTTGGAGGTGCCAAAGAGGTGGTAGGAACCGACTCCACCGGCCGGCACCGGAACGATTTTTGTCGAGTAATCATCAATATCATTGCCCTTGGTCTGCACCCAGCTGTTGGGATATACTTGCAGGTTGGTGTACACCCTCACCTGCAAGGGATCATGCAGGTCGGTGGGCAGTGTAGTGCTCACATACGTGGTAGACCCGGCGATCAGGAACCCGTCGGATATCTCGGTAACCGAGGACACATCTTCATCACCATTCGAGGGTAGCCCGGTTCCAACATCACGGACGGCAATCATGTTCTTATCGATAATCGTACTGTCCAGGTTCATGGTCACAATCAGGATGTCGCGATCCGTGGCAGTCTTGTACGTGTTTCCTACCAGCACGAGTGTGTTCGCTGACGTCAACTCGATATCGCGCGCTTCTTCATCATTCGGACCGCCATATTCCCGCTCCCACAAGATCCGTCCATTGGGGTCCACCCGGGCGATGTACCACTGTGTGCCCTTGGTTGGAGTCGTGGGCTTCGTGGTGCCAAACAGAACCAGGCTACCGTCAGGCAGAATCACCAGGTCTCTTCCGGTCTGATCGCCATCCTGCCCGTAGAAGCGCACAAAATGGGTGTCCGCCGGATTCTCCACCGAGGACGTGGAATCGCAGCCCTGGAAAATCACTGCCGCAAGAACTAAAAGCAACGCAGCCCTCAATTCTTCTTCCCTCCTTTCTTCGATTCCTTGCGGATAGTCTTCGCCACGCTCTTCGTCCGTGCCTTCTTCACCTTCCGGGGATTGTAAAGCGGTCGCACAAATCCAAAGGATAGCGAAACATTATCCAGCCGAAAGTAATCACTGAGGTAATGATACCGTGTGATATTCTCTGCCAGGTGATAATTGGGGTCGCCCACTTGCAAGGGGTCAACACTCGCCTTGTCCTGGTAGTAGATGTTCTTCGTGTCGGCAAGATTCGATAAGCCAGCCATGTACCTCAAATCGGCAAACAGGTAGTTCCTCCCAATCTTATACCGCACCCCACCGCCTATCAGCCATGACTTCGACAAGGTATTCTGTTGATTCGTAGTCGTTTCAGGTGGACCTTCGGACACAATCTGTGCGCCGTTGGGTTTGTTGTCGGTGTAGGTAAACTGACCGCTCGCGGATAACAACAGATTGGCGGCAGCGCCCGCATAGAAGAAGGGCCTGAACTGCTCATTCAGAACAAACGAATATTTCACATAAACCGGAAAGTCGAGCCACCATTGCGTTGACTGAATGCTGGTCTCATCGTTGTTGCCCGAATAAAAGATGTTTCTGAAAAAACCTCGGTTGGACAAGTTGGCCTCGACACAAAGACTGAAGTTGTCGTTGTAATTCCAATCCAGTCCACCACCCACCTGAAACCCCACACGGAACGGGTTCCCGGAAGTTGAACTATAAGGTTCAGTAGATAGTGAGTAAATCTGCCGGTAAATGGAACCATTCAATCCCAGGCGAAAATGAGGCGTGAAGATAGGTGTCGCCGTGTACTGCTTGCTGAGGTACACCACATCAATCGGGTGATCTTCGGCGTTGGGAACAAATTCCGGATCTGCCTTCAGCAGTTTCAGGTAGCTGTCACCGGCAGCTATCGGGTCGTCCAGGATCATGTAGGCCTGACACAACAACAGGTAAGCCCTCACCTTCTGATCGCTGTTGTACTCATTATCCTCGAGGCACTTGCCCAGGATTGAGGGTATGGCGTAAAAGTGTCCGGCACTAAACTCTTCGTCGGCGCGATCCAGCTTCTGCTCGCAGTTCATTTCGCCAAGCGTAAGCGATTGCGTAAACGCCGTCAGGCTGATCAGGAGAAATGCGCCAACAAGGAAAGGTCGGATTGCCATCAGAAGTCACTTATCAGCAGGCTTTTGCACGTGGTTTCGTAACCGATATTGTTGGCCACATAGATATCCCACTCCTCTTTCGTCATGTTACGCTTCAACTTGGGACAGATGCGCTCGGCCAGCATCTTGGGATCAGTGGGCCAAACCCTTACTTCGCCGTCGTTGCAGGAAGCCAGGAGGTAATCCGAACCTTCGGCGAACGCAAGCCGCCAGATGTTACCGTTGTTGTTATCCATCACGATCGGGAGATCTTCCTCGTGATCCACCACCCACATCTGGAGTTTCTTGTCATAGCTGGCGCTGGCGAGCAGCAAGCCGTCGGGGCTGAATTCCAAATCGGAAACGCCTGCATTGTGTCCGCGCAGCTCCTTGAGAGTGGTCATCGTGACATAGTCCATCATTTTCACGGACCCACGAGTTGTTGTATCGCCTGCATAACTCATTTCCTTGAACTCGGTACCATACGCCAACACCGGACGGGACGGATGGAAGGCCACGGAATACACCCGCACGTGGTTAAGGGATTCATCGCGGATCAGATTAAACGTCTTGGCGGCAATGTCAACCAGGATCAACTGGCCGGTGGAGGCGACGGCGGCCAACAGTTTGCCGTCATGACTGATGTCAATGGATTTGATCTGGAACGGCAGGCGTGTCAGCAATTGACTGGCACCTGTTGCCGGGTTTGTCAACCGGAGGGTGTGATCAGAGCCTGCGGAAATAAAGCCTGAATCATCCGGGAGGAATTTAATATCAACCACAAACCCTTTATGTCCAGGAATTTCCCTGGGCTTCTCGCCGGGGGCGTTGAGATCAAATACCTGAACGGACGCACTGTCGCTTCCATTCACCAGGTAGCGCTCATCACCACTCAGCGCTAAAGCACGGTTTGGATGCGGGTTGAGATGTACCATTTCATCGGCAGTCAGGTTGAGGAAGTCGCCTTTGAAAATCCGGCCGTCGTTACCTGTGGTGTAAAAAGAACTTCCCTTCTTCGATACCGCCAGCGCATACATCTTATTTTTCAACTTACCCGGTATCTTGGCCCGGTTGTAGTCGCGGTTGTTGGTGAGTTTGGCTACAGAATAGTACAACCCATTGAAAACATAAGGATCATATTTCTTACCGCCATACTGGGTGTGGTAGAGGTAGCCCTGCATAGCCAGCAGACCGGCCAGCGTCGGGTCATCCATGGTAACCGATTTAGCCTCGAGCGACTGGGCAATGGACAAATACAACAGGGCATTGGCACGATCTCTTTCGCGCGTGGCGATGATCGTCTGCGCTTCGGCCCGCTCACGTTCAATTCGTTCTTTGCCCTGGGCATCCTTGGCCAATTGTTCCTGGCGAAGCGCCTCCTGGTAGTTTCTTTCTGCCTGTGCGAGGGCTGCCACCGCGACCAGTTTCGCGGAGTCGGCACGCTTCAGGGCTCTGACTGTTTCCTGCTGGCTTCTCACGGCAATGAGCCGTTGCTGTTCGGCGCGGTCGCGGGCATCGATTGCGTCTTTTTCCGCCAACAACGCCCTGCGTTCACCCTGCCGTGCAATTTCTTCCTGCCGCTGCGCTTCCGCCGACTGCATGAATCCGTAGATCATGAAGAGGATAGCGATGATGGCCGCGATACCGAGGATAAGTGAGAACACGCGCGCACGCCGGAGGGCGCGACGCTGAAGTAATTCCTGGTTCTTGAGTTCGGCCTCATAGGTAATGCGGCTCGTGTCAAGAAAGACTATCGCCCGCTCAAAGGCTATGTCGTAACGCTGTGCCCACACCCGGGTAGGACGCTGCTTCTTTTGCCAGTTGAGCGCGAGCTGCAAATCCGGAGGCCTCCATAACCCAGCCTTCCCGGTTTGGTAAAGGGCAGCCGCTTCTGAGATGCGCTTGTACATCTGGGCCGACTCAAATTCCTCGTCCACCCAGTTGGACAATCGCGTCCAGATCCGCATCAAGCTTTCGTGCGACAACTCAATGACGGTAGCGCTGGTCAGTTTCACCTGGCTTCCCGGCATGAGGAAAGACCGCCCGGGTTTGCGGAATCCTTCGATGACCTTGATTACTTCGTCCTCCGGTGCACTGCACAACTCGGCGATCACACCGACTTTAGCCTGGCGGCGGAGCCCCTGGTTTTCCTGATTTCGTTCGGTGATGCTCTTGAAAAGTACTTCAGCTATTTCCTTCTCCGACGGGTTCAACTCTTCATACGCTTCATTGGCGTGCAGGGAAAGTGCCTGGCTGATTCTGCCGATGGCATTGTAGTGACGGATATCCATCGCCTCGCCGGGCTCGCGGTTGGCAACCCAATAGTCCCACGTGCGCATCAGCGCATGTTGAAGAATGGGAAGTTGATCCTGGTTGTCGCCGATGTCGTTAAGGAGTTTCTTTACGAGCCTTGGCGAGATCCTTCCTCCGCCCACGGCCACGGGGCCCTCAATGGCCAACCGCTTTTGATCGCGGCTCATTTGCGGTACGAGGTAATTGCTGTCGTTAATTACCTCTGTAAGCCCGGGAAATACGGAACATTCGCCGATAAAGTCAGAGCGGAGACTGAAGGAAACATAGATAGGCACTTCCTTCTGACGGATGGCGGTCAATACCATATTGACAAACTGTGCCGACTCATCCACCTCCGCTTCCCCACCTTCCCGGAACCGGATCAGCTCTTCAAATTGGTCGATTAACAGGAAGAAATTCTGGCTATCCTCCCCTTGCAGGAATTTGACCACGTCGACGAGGCCATTTGGATTTCCGCGAAGGACAGATCGCAAGACGGCTTGCTGGATGGGTTTGTCTTCCGGCTTCAGCGCGCCAATGCCCATTTGAAAACTCAGGATAGCATCCGTAAGGTTGGCGATGGGTGATGAACCCGGGCGCATGGGCAGCACTTGCCAATTCGGTCCATTCTCGGTGAGGAATCCACCATAGAGTACAGGGACAAGTCCGCAGGAAACCAAACTGGATTTACCGCTGCCGGAATAGCCCATAATGGTGACCGACCGGTTGCGGGCGAGCTTGGAAAGGATTTCGTCTACCTGGCCTTCGCGACCGAAGAAGAGGTGCGATTCTTCAATGGTGAACGGACGCAACCCCGGAAAAGGGTTCGTGTGCGACGGCGACAGCCCTTCCTGGACTTCAGGCCCCTCGTACAACACTTCTCCCGTCGGCTGTGGATAGTTCACCGTTGCCACATTACAGAATCTGAAATTTAGCCAAATTAAGCGTACTAACCGTGTTTAGACCTTAGTCAAAAAAACCGCTTTCGCTACGCCAATCCCCTATAAAGCTTAAAAAATCCTTGAAAAATAGCCCATTTCAGGCATAATCCAAAACCTGGTCTGCCAATTTCACATTCGAAGCCATCAGTTCATAAAACTGCTCCTTATCCAACTGCATCAACGACGCCCCTTCTTTTGACACCAGGATGTTGGAGTTAAGGTAGCCGGGCGCATTCAGCATTTCCCCGATGAACTGGCCCTCCCTGAAGGTCCCCTTCAGTTCCGTTCTGTGGAAGAACTCCACTTCTCCACGGTACACGATGAAGAACTGGGTGTTCGTCTTCTCATCGATCACGATGGATTCGTTAGGGTTCATGGTCAACACGGAGGCGGCGTCTGCCAGAAATGACAACGACAACCCGGAGATTCCTTTGAACAACTCCAGTCGGCGGAAGAACTGCACCTTGTCATACACCGACAACTGGGGCCGGGAATGACCGGGCACAATGATGGAGTCCATCCTCCGCTTCACCTCATTCCCCAGCCTTGACAGATTGGTCTCATACTCCGTGGGCTCTATCTGATACAGGGCCCAGGCTGCCATCTCGCGCACCAGGGGATCCGGGTTGAACATTTGCGCGATAAGGTCAAGGGTGAACTCACTGATCTTTTCCGCTCCGATCTGCCGGAGCACACACGCTTTTGTCCAGCGGTTTGTCTGGGTGAATTCGCGGTTGATCAAAAACTTCAGAACCAGTTTCTCATCAAGCGACACGCGGGGATAAAAGGTCTCCAACCTTCTCACCCGCTCCTGGTCCGACAATTCATCAATGCAGGGGATGAACCTCAACTTAAGCTGATCCGACAGAAACACGTCCAGCAGTTCCACGGCAAAAGCGGTGCCTTCCACGGTGCCGCTTTCAATGTTCTCTTTCACCAGCTGGATCGATCGGGCATCGTACAGCATCGCCAGCAGCATGTACACGTGGTCAATATCATTGCTGATCTCGGTGCGCAGGGCATCCCGGATATCCCTGCTGGTCTCGGATGAACCCACCTCGTCGATGGCGCTGAAGTTCCAGGCGATATCCCCGATATCTGTTTCGATGGCATACCGTATCCTGGGCCCCTGGGTATTGTTTGCTTTGAACCCGGCATCGCCGAGCGCGAGGAGAACTTTTGAGACCACGACTTTGTCGGGGAAGTCAATCTTGTTCCACAGGATCTCGCGGGCGAGCTGCCCGCCGATATGTCCGATGATGCGAACGATCTGGCCCAGCACCTGGGCGCTCTACCCGGTTCGGTAGAAGGCCGTGTCCAGTATGTTCAACGCTTTTCCACCAATCAATACCAAGGCGTCGGCCGCCTGGTTGCTGTATTCGGGGTAGGCCAGGTTGTCGATCAGCGCGCGTATTACCTCCGGAGTACTCTTCTTCACCGAGGTCTTGATCGCTGTTTTGCGGACGTTGGAATCGCTGTCGGCCAATAATTCAATCAGGTAGGAGGTAAATTCATCGGTTACCGAATGGAGCAACAGTTCCGCGGCATACTGCCGGTCGCCCGGTTCCGTTGACCGGGCCAATCGGATCAGCCTCGCCTTGGTGATGTCTCCCCCGCTCTTGATCAGCATTTCAAGTTCACTACGGGAAAGCAGGTTCTTGTCAGCGACTTGCGCTTTGCTCTGATCGTACTTAATGACATAGCGGTCAGAAACCGACAATCCCTTCATCTCGTTCATTTTGCGCTGGGCGAAATCGTGAACCTCGGGCTGCTCGTGCCGGATCAATTGATTGACCCATTTCACTGAATTCTCCGGTTCAATCTTCTCCAGCAACTTGAAAGAAAAAACGGCTGTACCCGGCGTGGCATCCATCAACTGCGACTCCAGCCTCCGGGTAATGCGATCGGTGCCGACTTCAAGTTTTTCAGCCGATGTCTGCGCTGCCTCAAGCTTGGATTTGATCTTGGCCTTATACCCCGTATACATCTTCTGGATGATCACAAAGTAGACCACCACGAGAGCAAGAAGGATAATGGGCATCCAGATCAACTTGAACGAGGCAAGCGTGGCGAAAACGATGATGAGCGAGCCGGCGGCAAATCGTCCCATCTCATTCACCACCCCCTCCACTTTCGACTGGATACCGAACCGCGACCGGCTGTCCAGGGGAACGAACAATAACTTGAACATGGGCGCCTCGAGCGAGTCGCGGATCATGTTGTTGAAGAGTCGCATGAGCGCGACGAACAGGAAGAACATTGCAAACTTGTCCCCAAACAGGTATCCCGTTACCGATGCGCTGATGGCGAAAACACCAACGATAGCCGGCAACAACATCAGAGCGACACGTATCCCGTAGTTGCCGACGATCCGATCGTTGACAAACGTCTGCATGATGAAACTGAGGCCGAAGATCGCCGCGTTGAAGTTTGCGAGGAACGTGGTAAGCGCCAACTGATCGGGATATTGAACTTTGATCAGTTCCTGGAAGGTGAACTGACCGAGGATCAGGAGCACCATGGAGACGATCAGGAAAATGGAAAGCAACTTGGTGTAGGGGTCCCGTACAACCCGATTGATCCCGGCCTCCTGGATCACCGACTTGTCAAACTCGGCGGGGTCGTTCTTTGCCAGCGGAAAACGAAATGAAATAACCAGGAAAAAAGTGGCCGACACAATGATGGCCAGTGCGCAGACAATCAAATAGTTATCTGTTTCTCGAAAGATGCCCGTAGTAATCGGAATCAGCAGGTTCGCAAGGATGACGGCAGTAAGCTGACCGGTATCAATCCAGCCGATGATCCGCTTCGATTGGCGGAAATTGAACAGGCGGCCGAATACGCCCCAATAACTCAGCAGCAACACGGTGGTGATGGGACCGATCATGCAGAACATAGTGAAGATGATCGGCTCCTGGTAGCGAACCGGGCCATAGTGATAGCCCACATAGAACGTGGCCGTCAGCAAGACAATGAGGGTAATGGTCGCTGAGGTCAGGTTCGAGAACTTGATCCGGGTCTGAACGAATGAAAAAATTGACGTGGCTACAATACCGAATATCCCCGAATAGAAAAAGGCCTGGTTGAGCTGGTTACCCAGGGTGTTGAGGAAAAGTGACTCGGCCACGACACTGTAGGTGGCCAGGTAGATACCCATAAAAAAACCGGCTCCCAGCATGAGCCAGACCTGGGTGCGTTCCTCCTCGCGAACGTTGAGGTACTCAAAAAGTTTGTCCAGCATAGCAGAAAGTTACGGCTGTCGCCGGACAAATAAAAAAAGCCGGGGGTCGCCCGGCTCATTCTCGTGTGTTGAGTGGCTACTTCTTTTTGCCGGCCGTGCTGTCCTTGGCCGCAGGCTTCTCCTTCTCCAACTTGTACTCTTCGTTCAAGCCTTTGATCACGGCCTTGCTGATGTCGAGGCTGTCGCCCGCAAACAGTACATCGGAGGTATTGTCATATTTGAATACCACCTGCAGCCCGTTTTCGTTGCCGTATTTGCGCAGGTAGGTCGTTACCTTATCATATAACTCTTTGGTCATTTTTTCCTGCTCCACCATCATCTGCTGCGACAGGCTCTCCTGGTACAACTGCAGATTCTGGCGCTTCTTGGTGAGGTCCTCTTCTACCGCCTTGGCCTGACCGATCGTCATGCTGTTGACATTGCGCTGGTACTGCTCAAACTCACCCTGGAGGGCCGTGGCCCGGTTCCTCAGGTCCTGATCCAGTTGCTTGCCTTTGGCTTCAAGCTTCTCGCGGTTCACCTTGAAGTAATCGTAATATTTCAGAACGGAGTCAGACTTGATGTAGGCCATCTGAAGGTTGCCGGGCTGACCCTGGTCTGATTGACGAGCAGGGGTTGAGCCTGAAAAGTGGAGGTAGTACAAGACGGCGACCGCAACAAGGAGTACTACATTGAGTGCCAGCGAAATGTTCTTCATATCAAATAGTTAAATGGGACGCAAATATAAGGGAATAACCTATTCAGGATTTGTACCACTTGGCATACATGGGATAGTTTCGCGCCGTGCGGGCGATAACTTCCTTCATGTCCGGACCAATATCTTTCAACCTTTTGGCCGGAATGCCTCCGTAAATACTGCCGGGTTCTATGATCGTACCTGGCAGCACAATGGCGCCCGCGGCTATGACCGAATCGTTGCCAACCACTGCGTCATCCATGATGATAGCCCCCATGCCCACCAGGATGTTGTCACCCAGGGTGCAACCATGAACCACCGCAGCATGAGCAATGGAAACATTGCTGCCGATTATCGTTTTCGCTTTCTGATAGGTGCAATGGATGATAGCGCCGTCCTGGATATTGGTGTTATCCCCTATGGTAATAGAATGGACGTCCCCCCTGACCACCGCGTTGAACCATACCGTGCAGTTATCACCCATCGTGACTTCACCCACAACCACGGCATTATCTGCCAAAAAGCAATCAGCGCCGAAAACCGGCGTGAAGCCTCGTACTGTCTTAATAAGTGCCATTGCTGATAAGGGGGCAAAACTACCTAGTTGTCTCCAAATTAGTAGCTGACAAGATGTCACACCTCCTCACAAAGTGTTAAATTTGCGCCCCTATGGCTGAAGAGAAGAGCATGATTAGCGATTTAGAGATCCTGGAGGGCCTTGATTCCAGCCTGCCCGAGGTTAGGGTAACCCCTGCTTCTGGCAACGGCAACCAACGGAAAGTGTACATTGAGAGCTATGGTTGCCAGATGAACTTCTCTGATAGTGAGATTGTTGCATCCATTCTTCAAAAGCAAGGGTTTGACACTACCTCCAATGTCGACGAGGCAGATGTCGTCTTCCTGAACACCTGCTCGATCCGGGAAAAGGCGGAGCAGACCGTGAGATACCGCCTGCAACAGATCAATGGCCTCAAAAACCAGCGGCCTGAGCTCATGGTTGGGGTGCTGGGCTGCATGGCCGAGCGACTCAAATCCAAGTTCCTGGATGAGGAGAAGATCGTTGACCTGGTAGCCGGCCCTGATGCGTACCGCGACCTTCCTCAACTCATCTCAAAAGTGGACGACGGGGAGAAGGCGGTGAATACATTCCTTTCACGGGAAGAGACCTACGCCGATATCAGCCCGGTAAGGCTTCACTCCAACGGCGTCACCGCCTTCATTTCGATCATGCGTGGGTGTGACAACATGTGCACCTTCTGCGTAGTACCCTTCACCCGCGGACGCGAACGCAGTCGGGATCCCCACTCGATCGTAGCCGAAGCAATCGATCTGTTTACCAAAGGCTTCCGCGAAGTGACATTACTTGGTCAGAATGTGGATTCCTACACATGGAGCGAAGTGGAGAACAATAAGGCGCGGCTCAACAGCCGTGAGGTGGCCCATCGCGTCAACTTCGCCAACCTGCTTGAGCAAGTGGCCCGGGTTAATCCGGAATTACGCATCCGGTTTTCGACTTCTCACCCCAAAGACATCACCGACGAAGTACTTAGCGTGATGCAGCGGTATGAAAACATCTGCAAGTACATTCACCTTCCGGTGCAAAGCGGCAACACCCGAATACTTGAACGGATGAACCGGGGCTATTCGCGGGAATGGTACCTCGATCGCGTACGCCGCATCAAGGAGGTACTTGGCGCTGACTGCGGCTTGTCGTCCGACATGATCGCCGGCTTCTGCGGCGAGACGGAAGAAGAGCACCAGGAAACCCTGAGCCTTATGGACCTGGTGAAGTACGACTTTTCCTACATGTTCATGTACTCCGAGCGCCCCGGAACGCTGGCGGAGAAACGCTTCAAAGATGATATACCGGACGAGGTGAAGAAACGCCGACTGTCGGAGATCATCGCCAAACAAAATCAGCACTCCCTGGAGAGCAACCAACGCGACGTCGGCAAAGTCTTCAAGGTGTTAATTGAAGGTCCCTCCCGACGTTCGCCAGAATTCCTGCAGGGACGGAACAGTGCCAACAAGGTGGTGGTATTTCCCATGAAGAATAAAGTCAAAGGTCAATACGTCCATGTAAAAGTGCAGCGGTGCACAGGCGCCACATTGATCGGAGAAATAGAGGAGTAAGAGTTATGGCTACGTTGGAAAGCGAAATTCAGAGTGTTAAACAACGATTCGGCATCATTGGCAACGCCCAGATGCTGAACAACGCCGTGCGGATTGCCATGCAAGTGGCTCCCACGGACATGACGGTGTTGATTACCGGGGAGAGCGGCAGCGGAAAGGAATCCTTTTCAAAAATCATTCATAACCTTAGCCCGCGAAAGCACGGGCAGTTTATCGCCATCAACTGCGGATCCATTCCGGAAGGCACCATTGATTCCGAACTGTTTGGCCACGAAAAGGGATCCTTCACGGGAGCTCACGAGGCCAGGAAAGGATACTTCGAGGTAACCAATGGCGGCACTATTTTTCTGGATGAGATCGGTGAGATGCCGCTGGAAACCCAGGCCCGTCTGCTCCGCGTTTTGGAATACGGCGAGTTCATTAAGGTGGGATCGTCCAAAGTCCAAAAGACAGATGTGCGCGTTGTCGCCGCCACCAACGTTAACCTGCTCGGAAAGGTGGAGAATGGCAAGTTCAGGGAAGACTTGTACTACCGCCTCAACAGCGTCCCCATCTACGTACCCCCGTTGCGCGAGCGTGGCAAAGACATCGAATTACTGTTCCGTAAGTTCGCTTCCGACTTCGCCGAGCGGTACAAGGTGAAACCCATTTCATTGACCGATGAAGCCAAGGAGATACTCCTCAAGTACCGATTCCCCGGAAACATTCGGCAGCTTAAGAACCTCGTCGATCAGATTTCTGTCCTCTCGCCTGAGCAAAAAGAAATAACGGCTGACATTTTGCGCAGCTACCTGCCCCAGGAGAAGACGCTGCCGGCGTTATATTCATCCGGTTCACCTCAAGACATCTCCGAAAGAGAAATCCTCTACAAGGTCCTCTTTGACATGCGTAAGGACGTGAATGAGTTGAAGCGCATTGTGCTCGAAAACACGAGCAATCCCACGCGCGCCGCCCAACTGGTCAAGGAGAACCCCGACCTCTTTGACGAAGTGCATGTCCCCAAGCCCGAAGAACCTGTTCTGCTCAACATCAATTCAGCCACACCATCGGTTGTTGATGCGGCGGAAGATGAGGATGTGCAGGATGTAACCCACGAGGCAGCCGATGACTCGCTCTCCATCGAGAAAAAGGAAAAGGAACTGATACTCCGGGCTTTGCGTAAGAACAACAACCGAAGGAAATATGCGGCACGGGATTTGGGAATCTCCGAACGCACCCTCTATCGAAAGATAAAAGAGTACGAGCTTGAGAACTAAAACGGCATTCCTTCTTCTCCCACTGACCCTCCTGCTATTCGGCTGCGGCGTGTATTCCCTTTCGGGAACAGCCACATCGGCAAAGACCATCAGCATTGATCCCGTTTTCAACAATACCGACCTCGGCCCGGCCAACCTCGGGGCCACGTTTACCAATAGGTTAAAGGACTACTTTCAGCAGAATTCCAGTCTCCGGGTAACCGAAGGCGGAGATCTGCATCTCGAAGGAACGATATCCGAATATCGCATAAACGCCATGGCGCCCGTTGCCGCAGATCCTAACCGGCCCAACTCCGCCGCCCTCTCGCGACTGACGATCTCCGTTAAGCTCACCTTTGAAGACTCCCTGGAACCCAAAAACAATTTCAAGGACAGGACATTCAGCTTTTATAAGGATTTCGATAACACCCTCAACTTTCCGTCTATCCAGGAAGACCTGGAAAAACAGATCTTCAACCAGATCCTGATCGATATCTTTAACGCGACGGTAGCAAACTGGTAATCTTCAGCCGTTTGCCCAAGCAGCGAATTTGCTTAGATTTACCTTCCCTATGGATGCCGTCGAATTCCGCAACCTGTTGACGAACTTCACCGCGCTCACGGAAGAGGAATTCAACACCATCGAGGCACAGACAGCCAACTTTCCATACTGCCAGGTATTTCAATTAATGGCCAGCCGCGGAGCACAGGATCTCAAGGCGTCCAACCAGCAATCCATGTTGCATCGGGCTGCGGTCTATTCGACCGACAGGGCTGTTCTCAAACGAATCATGACTTCTCCAGCCTTGGCCAGGACCCAGCCTGTCATCCCTGAAGAGGAAACCATTAAGCCTGTCATCCCTCCTGTCGCTGTAGCCGCGCCAACCGTGGAACCCAAGGTGGATGAACCGATTGTATCCAAAGACCCTGTACCCCTCGATGGCGATGCGCTTCGCGATGATTTGAACTTTCAACTGCACCGGTTGCATGAACTGATGCACCAGTTTGATGACAGTTATGAAAAGCTCAAAGGCAAGGCGCCAGCCAAGCCGAAGCCAACAGCATCCAAACAGCCTGAGCCCGCGCCTTCACCTTCCGGCACGGAAGCACCCCTGATCGAAGAAATCAAGACGAGCAAGCGGAAGCCCAAGATCGTCAGTCCGAAGGTTGCTGAGCAGGGTGAGATCATCGACAATTTCATCAAAGTGGCACCGACCTTGCCGCGGACCAAGCCGAAAGAGCCGGGTCCTGACCTCGCTGAAGATTCAGTCAACTACGGCGATAATATCGTCTCCGAAACGCTGGTCGAAATTCTCCTCAAGCAAGGAAAGAAGGCCAAAGCCATTGAGATGTTGAAGAAGCTGATTTGGAAGTTTCCCCAGAAAAAGGCTTACTTTGCCGCTCAAATTGAAGCCCTGAAAGGTTAACTCATGTACACGTTATTTATCAGCCTTACCATTTTCGCCTCCGTTCTGCTCGTACTGGTGGTTCTCGCCCAAAACTCCAAAGGGGGTGGGTTGTCCAGCCAGTTCGGCGGAAGCACAGCCAGCAACCTGATCGGTGTTAAGAAGACCGGTGACCTGCTGGAGAAGATGACATGGGGTCTGGCCATATCCGTAATGGCCCTGGTTTTGGCTACCAACTTCACGAATCCGGGCTCCGGCGCAAACACCGATGAACTACTGGAGCGTGCCAAGGAGCAGCAGGAAATGGCTGCCCCCACACAAAAGCCCGTAGTAACCGACACTACGAAAAAGTAGTTCCTCCCTCTGCTTTCGACAGGTATTTGATCAGCAGTCGTTTGGCCACCGGCATGAGCGTTTGCTGGAACGGGAATTTCATTCGCGACAGCACAAGGAAGGCGGCAGGGTTCGGCAAGTCACTGTACTTCCTCACCAGTTCCATTTTGATACCCTCGTAGGTATTTACCAATCCGCACGCGGTGGTGTAGATAAACTGAGTTTGCAGGCCCCTCATCGGTTCCGAACTGTTGTGGTAAACAGTCACCTGGTAACGGTAGACGGCCGTCTCTGATTCCGGCGGCTGCGTCATGAACATGTAGCCCTCGGAAGCGTAGAGTGGTACTACGCCGATCGAAGAAAGTTCACATTTTGACTCAACGAAGTCATAGATGGAAGAACCTTCATCCAGGTGTCCCTTGAACTGCGGCAGGGCAAATTCCATGATCGCTTCAATCTCCTGCATGACGGCATCGTCCTGGATAATCTTACGGTAGCTAATCTCCAATTGCTTCAGCTTTTCGAGCGACAGTTCCTTCGGGAAGTTCTCCGCGATCAGGGACCGGTTACTTTGAAGGGAGAGCAGGTTTCTGTAGTGGAAGATGATGTCTGACAGGTACGGGTAAAGTTCCACTTTGCTGAAGGAATCCCGCACCGACTTCAGGTAGGCCAGAAGGACGTACTTCTTATACTCAAAGTCTATCAACCCCTCCGTAAGCCAGTTGTCCTGTAAACGCATGGTGTTCGTGGCTTGCTGTCTTATGCTATTTACGGATTAGGAACGAAGTGGTCAAATACTGGGTACTGGGCTCAGGGTTCTGACAGCGCTAAGCACCCGTGACATAACGTCTAGAACCTGGTGCCAAATGTCCAGCACCTGGCGTCCAGAACCTGGTACCCATTCTGACAATGTTACAGTTCTCTGCCAATCCCCTTATATTCGCGGCCCGCGACGGGTCGAATTGTCAGACAAAAGGGCAAAAAATGCCCTGTTGGCATGAAAATGGACAATACCGGGCAAGTGAAACGTTTTTAATCTATCTAACTCTAAATCGTATGGCGAAAATCAACTTCAAACCGAACGAAGACCGCGTGCTGGTGGAACCGGCTCCCGCGGAAGAAAAGACCGCTTCAGGCATCATTATCCCTGACACGGCAAAGGAAAAACCCCAAAAAGGCAAAGTGATCGCTGTGGGCGAAGGCCTGAAAGACAAACCGATAACGGTGAAACCCGGCGAACATATCCTCTATGGAAAATACGCCGGTACTGAAATCACCATCGATGGCAAAGACTACCTCATCATGAGGAACTCCGATATCTTCGGAACAATCTGATTTATAACCCCCAATTCAAATAGCAATAACGTATGGCAAAGGAAATTACCTTCGATACCCCCGCCCGCGATCGCATCAAGCGTGGCGTGGACAAACTCGCTGATGCCGTTAAGGTTACTCTCGGTCCCAAAGGCCGCAACGTCATCCTCGACAAGAAGTTCGGTGCTCCGACCGTCACCAAAGACGGCGTTACCGTAGCGAAAGACATCGAGCTGAAAGATCCGATCGAAAACATGGGTGCACAGCTCGTGAAGGAAGTCGCCTCCAAGACTGCTGATGCAGCCGGTGACGGAACCACGACCGCCACGGTGCTCACCCAGGCCATTTATGCCCACGGCATCAAGAACGTTGCCGCCGGCGCCAACCCGATGGACCTCAAGCGCGGTATTGACAAGGCTGTTGACGTCATTATCGAGAACCTCGCCAAGCAATCCAAGAACATCAAAGGTTCCCAGGAAATCACCCAGGTGGCCACCATCTCTTCCAACAACGACACCGAGATCGGAAAGATGATCTCTCTCGCCATGGAAAAAGTGGGCAAAGACGGCGTCATCACCGTCGAGGAAGCCAAAGGCACCGAGACTGAAGTGAAGACGGTGGAAGGTATGCAGTTCGACCGTGGTTACCTCTCTCCTTACTTTGTGACCAACACAGAGAAGATGGAAGCCGACCTCGACCATCCGTACATCCTCATTTACGACAAGAAAGTTTCCAGCATGAAGGAACTCCTCCCGATCCTGGAAGCTACCGCACAAACCGGCAAACCCCTTCTGATCATCGCAGAAGAAGTGGAAGGTGAAGCCCTCGCCACCCTCGTGGTGAACAAGATCCGCGGCGCCCTCCGTGTGGCTGCCGTCAAGGCTCCTGGTTTCGGCGACCGCCGCAAGGCCATGCTCGAAGACATCGCCATCCTCACCGGTGGCAAGGTGATCTCCGAAGAGACCGGCATGAAGCTGGAAGATGCCAAGATTGAATTCCTCGGTCGCGCCGAGAAAGTGAACATTGACAAGGACAACACAACCATCGTCAATGGCGCCGGCAAGAAAGCCGAGATTACGGGCCGCATCAACCAGATCAAAGCTCAAATCGAGACAACTACTTCCGATTACGACCGTGAGAAGCTGCAGGAGCGACTCGCCAAGCTTTCCGGCGGCGTAGCCATCCTCTACATCGGTGCGGCCACCGAAGTGGAAATGAAGGAGAAGAAAGACCGCGTTGATGACGCCCTGCACGCAACCCGCGCAGCCGTTCAGGAAGGTATCATCCCCGGTGGCGGCGTAGCCTACATCCGCGCCATCGAAGCGCTTAAGGGTATGACCGGCGACAACGAGGACCAGACCACGGGTATCAACATTATCCGCCTGGCGCTCGAGGCTCCTCTCCGCACCATCGCAGAGAACGCCGGACAGGAAGGTTCTGTCGTGGTTAACAAGGTACGCGAAGGCAAGAAGGACTACGGGTACAACGCCCGCGAGAACAAGTACGAAGAGTTCTTCGCCGCGGGTATCATTGACCCAACCAAGGTGTCACGCCTTGCTCTGGAAAACGCCGCTTCCATCGCCGGCCTGTTGCTGACGACCGAGGCTGTGGTCTCCGACATTCCCGAGGAGAAAGAAGCTCCTGCCATGCCTCCCGGCGGAGGAATGGGCGGAATGATGTAATTCAAGCTTAATCCGTTACCAAAGACCCGTCTGGCGAAAGCCGGACGGGTCTTTTTGTTGAGCCAAGCGCTACACAACAGTTTGGGATTAGGAGTCCCGCGCGCCGATCCATGAAATCCGCAGGGTGCATAAGGCTAAACGCTTTGATCCGGTGAAAACAAATGAGGATGGGACCGACTTATCATAGCCGGTGGGTTATTTAAGAGTAATCAAACCACGCCCTTCTTAACCTAAACATGACATAACTCATAACCGGGTCTCAAATGTTTTCGTAGCTTTAGGATAGACCCACAAACCATGGCAACATCAGACGCCATACCTACTTTCAAGTCCTTTTCAGACCTCGCGGCCTACCTGATGGTCTATATGGCCCTGGTAGACGGGCAGGTGCACTACCTCGAAGAAGCGACCTTGAACGACCGCGTTGGCAGGTTCTGCTCCGACCCGGACCAGGCTATCCAGAAGGCCACGCAGACTTACAAAGCGAGCACGTTGTCCAGAATTGATGAAGTCATGCAGGCCAACGAGAAACTTATCGGCTCGTCCTCCTACGACGAACGAATAAATCTCATCGAGAGCCTGTACAGCGTCATCAACTCCGACGGGCGCGTGGATGAGGAAGAGATGCGCACCTTGCGTGCTGTCCGAACAGGCTTAGAACAGTTTACGTCTCCCGCTCCGGCATTCTAATTCGTGCAGGAGACATAAACCACGAAGACTGCAAAAAGCCGGAAACGTACGGCTATTTCCCTCTTATATACTTCCTGACAATCGTCTCATCTCCCGGATAGTTTTCAGGAGAAACAGGCGTAATCTGCGCCTGGATACAGCGCCATACCCCATCCTCCTTCACATACGTGTCAGTGTACTGGGTCATGGCCATGGTCTCCTTTCCGTCTTTCGCTATCACGTACTTGTTGACAGACCGCACCAAAGCTGTGGAGCCGATCACGGTGATCTTTTCATCACGGTAGTCCCAGTAGATGATAACCTCCGGATTAAAGCCCGTGGCCCATTGCTTCAGGTAGTCCCCCCGGTTCACCCACCCACCCTTACTGGTGATGCAAACGAACTGCGGATGAAGGATCTCGTCGTGCGAGGGTACGTCGTTGGTGACAAAGTTGTGAATGAACCGTGCGTTGATCTTCCGGAGCGTTGCCAGGTCATCTTCCGTGGACTGGGCCCGGACACCGGCTGTGGTCAGGGCGAGGAGTAAAAGTGCGTATTTCATTTTCAGCTAACCATTTTCTTCACGATGCCGATCTGACCCATGTGGTATATGTCGTGCTCAAGGGTACCCTCCAGGGTTTCCATCACCGGGTCCGGGAGCGTAGGATGTCTCTCCAGGGTCTTGACCAGCAATTCCTGAGTAGTATGGAAATCATGAAGGATCTTCTTCCAGCTCCTCTCTTTGAGGGTATTGAGGTCAGGCCAGTTTTCGGGATCATCGCCTGAGAAACTTACGGACGAATCACCCGTGATCGAATGGATAAGCGAGCGACGCCAGTAGTCCATATGGCTGATCAGCTCGGCGATGCTGTGTTCGCCGGGCTTCGGTTGCTTCAGGGCCTGCTGTTCGGTCAAGCTCGTCAGCCGGGATTTAAGCGATTCGCCAAAAAAAGGCTCGCCGTTGTAAATCACCTTCAGCTTGGTCACGTAGTTGGTAGTAGAACGCATAAGAATTTTGGTTGGATGAAGGGCAAATGTAGAGGCCGCCTCCTGCCCTGACCTTAGAAATCTTGCTATTGTGAAGCACCGTCAAAACGAAATGCGCCTGAAAACGTATCTTTAGTTATGCAGGCCGAAGTACATCTGCTTCACCGGTCCGATTTCTACGAGATCAGGGATTACCGGTGTACGTGCATGGAGTGTTCCATCTCCAGCCGCGAGCTGTGCGATTCCTTCTGCCTCTGTTTCGTGCGCAAGGGTTTCTATGAGCAGCGCACCTTCCGCCGCGATAACCCCATGCACATAGGGCGGCTCCTCGTGACCAAGCCCGGTACCGAGTACGTGGTCCGGCACATCGACAACCAGCCCGACTTGTGTACCTCGCTCAGCTTTAGCGATTCATTCTACGGTCTGATCAACGATTATTTCAAATCGGAGACGCGCTGGTTCTTCGGCAATCCCGACATCCAGTCTCTCCTGATCTCCACTAATCCGGAGATTGATTTGCTGCACCACCAGATCCTCGAAAAGGCTCCCCAGGGCCTTGGCCTGGAAACCGATGAACTGGTAATCCGGCTGGTAGAGCGCGTAGCGGAAACACTTGGCAATGTGCAATCGCCGGCGCCCATTTCAGAAAGTCTTAAGAGGCATCACCTGGTGACCATAGAGAAGGCCAAAGATTATTTGTTCAGGCACTTCGACGGCCCGGTAAGCCTTCAAGAACTCTCCCAACATTGCTGCGTAAGCCTCTTTCATTTTGTGAGGATCTTTAAAGCTATTCTTGGTATTTCCCCTCACCAGTACCTCACGGAGCTGCGCCTCAACCACGCCCGGTTGTTGCTCACCACAACCTCCCACCCCATCACCCAGGTCGCTTTTGAATGCGGCTTCAACAGCTTGGAGCATTTTGTTACTGCCTATCGGAAACAGTTCCATGCGGCGCCTTCGGTGGATCGGAAACGCGGGCCAAAGAGAACGTTGCTGGTCAATCCGAATTGATTGGTAAATCCGCCCGCACCCGCCTGATTTCTGCACGCTATCAAGCACTTCTCGCTACGAAGTACATCCTCAACGCCCCCCGGTTCTTGACTTCAAGTTCGCCACGGAATTCACAGGCTATCTGGTCCTTGATCTGGGTGTAGGTCTCCTCGGAGATGTTGATTCGTCCCGGTTCTGAAGCCGTCTCAAGACGTGAAGCTACGTTTACCGTATCGCCCCAGATGTCGTACGCGAATTTGCGGGTACCTACCACACCGGCCACCACCGGACCGGTGTTGATCCCGATCCGGATGTCGAACATGGGGTGATCGGGTGTATTTCCTTTCTTGGATTCTTCCACAAAGCGGAGCATCTCCATCGCGGCCTGCACCATGCGCAAGGCATGATCCGCGGATGGAAAGGGCAGTCCCCCGGCGCACATGTACGCATCGCCGACGGTCTTGATCTTTTCCATCCCATGCAGCTCCATGATCGCGTCAAAGCGGGAGAAATAGCGGTCAACCGTCTGCACCAGCTCTTCCGGCGACAGGCGCTCGGCATACTGGGTAAATCCTTTGAAGTCGGCGAACAATACCGTCACGGAATCAAACCGCTTGGCCTGCACCCTGCCGTTTTGCTTGAGCTCACGGGCCGTCTCCTCGGGAAGAATGTTCAACAACAGGGCTTCGGAACGCTGCTTCTCTTTGTCGATGACGGCGTTAGTCTCACGGATATATCGGTATCGGCGGTAAATGCCCATAGCCAGCAGCGAAGTCAGAATAAATGCGATAATGGTGAAGATAATCACAAGCTGTTGGCGGCTGCGCTGTTCATTGCCCAGGTCTACTTCCATCTGCTTCCTGGACACTTCAAAGGCCGTTCGCTGGTCG
>JAYRNL010000091.1:0-9092 GCA_041912235.1 Cyclobacteriaceae bacterium | reverse complement strand
GCCCTTTGATTTCGCATGAGCGACACCATTCTTCATGAATGCGGAATTGCCCTGGTGCGGTTGCGCAAGCCCATATCGTATTACCTGGAAAAGTACGGGGCGACCTACGGGCTGAACAAAATGTACATTTTGATGGAAAAGCAGCACAACCGTGGCCAGGACGGCGCTGGCATCGCCAACATCAAAATAGACCAGGACCCTGGATACCGCTACATCAGCCGGTACCGTTCCATGAAAAGCCAGCCTGTAGCCAGTCTTTTCAAGAAAATCGGCAAGAAATACCGGAAGGCTCAAAAAGCCGGGAAGGAGAAGTTTAGGGATGAAAAATGGCTGAAACGAAACCTCGCTTTCTTCGGCGAATTGTGGCTGGGCCATCTACGGTACGGCACCCATGGTTTCAACTCCATCGAGAACGTTCATCCGTTCCTCCGTCAAAATAACTGGCGAAGCCGCAACCTGGTCATGGCTGGCAACTTCAATATGACCAACGTTGATGAATTGTTTGACATCCTGGTAAAACTGGGACAGCACCCTAAAGAAAAGGTGGATACCGTGACGGTCATGGAGAAGATCGGTCATTTTCTGGATGAGGAAGTTCAGAAACAGTTTGAGAAATACAAGGACCAGTTCTCCAACCAGGAGATCTCCGACATTATTGAAAACGAAATTGACGTAGCCCGGATTCTCCGCCGTGCCTGCAAAGACTTCGACGGAGGGTATACCATGGCAGGACTTATTGGCTCGGGCTCCGCCTTTGTGGTCCGGGATCCCAACGGCATACGGCCCGCCTATTTCTACGCCGATGACGAGGTGGTAGTGGTCGCGTCTGAGAAGCCTGCCATCAAGACCGCTTTCAACATCGAGTACAGCCAGATTGAAGAAGTCAAACCCGGCCATGCCCTGGTCATCAGCAAGAACGGCGACTTTGCCCAACACAGCATCGTAACTTCCGGGGAGAAAACCTCCTGCAGTTTTGAGCGGATCTACTTTTCGCGGGGCAATGACCCGGACATTTATCGCGAACGCAAGATGCTTGGGAAGCTGCTGGTGCCCCAGGTGCTGAAAGCGATCAACTTTGACCTGAAGAACACGATCTTCTCCTACATCCCCAATACGGCGGAGACGGCCTTCTATGGAATGATGGCCGAGATTGAAAATTACCTTGTGCGCCGTCAAACGGAGGTAATCGTGGAAGGGAAACCTTCCGTCGATTCACTGGAAGATATCCTTTCTTTTCGGCCGAGGATCGAGAAAATTGTCATCAAGGACGCCAAGTTGAGGACGTTTATCACCGAGGACGATACCCGGGATGAACTGGTGTCGCACGTTTACGATACGACCTATGAAGTCGTCAAGAAAGATAAGGATACCCTGGTGGTAATTGACGATTCGATTGTGCGTGGCACTACACTGGAAAAAAGCATACTGCAATTGCTGGACCGGTTGGGTCCCAAGAAAATTGTCGTCGTCTCCTCGGCGCCCCAAATCCGGTTCCCCGATTGCTACGGCATTGATATGAGCCGCTTGGGTGATTTTGTGGCGTTCCGCGCCGTGATCCAGTTGCTTAAGGAGCAAGGAAAAGACTACCTGCTTGGCGAGGTATATGAAAAGTGTCTTCGCACGGCAAATGATTCACCTCCGGTCAACTATGTGAAGCAGCTTTACGAGCAATTCCCGTACGAGGAGATCTCCGACAAGATTGCCGACATCGTCAAGCCGGCCGGTATGAAGGCTGACCTGAAAGTAGTATTCCAGACCGTCGAGGCTTTGCACAAAGCTATCCCCAATCATTCAGGGGATTGGTATTTCACGGGTAATTACCCCACACCCGGAGGTATGCGGGTGGCCAATCAGGCGTATGTCAACTTTATGGAAGGTCGTCTGGTGAGAGCCTACTAGGCTATCTAGTGAACGATCAACTTGAAGTGCTTAACCTCACTTTCAACGGCCACGGACAGAATGTAAACACCGGGAGAAACGGTATCATGCATCCGCAGGTGTGTGTCATTGGCATCAATAACCAGCGCACCACTCTCAAATACCTCGCGGCCGTTCAGGTCTGCGATACGAACACGGGCCGTCTTCCCATTATCTGACGATGGAAAGGAGAGGAAGATGTCATCCCCATTGCTGGGATTGGGATACACAATCCTGAAGTTCGAGGCGGGAATGTCCACCGCAACGAGTTTGGAATAGGATATCGTTCCGTCAAAGTCCGTCTGACGCAGCCGGTAATACCCGCGGCCCGGTAAGGGCTGGTGGTCATAGGCCGAATATCGCTTGGGAGTGGTTGAAGTCCCCTGCCCGTCAATGCGTACAACTTCTTCAAAGTATTCACCATCCATAGTCCGCTGCACGGTAAAGTAGTCATTGTCCAACTCGGTTTCTATTTCCCAGACCACTTCCACACTCTCTCCTTTCAGTCGTGCTGCAAATGACTTGAGGGTAATCGGGAGTGGTACAGAAGAGTCCGTAATGGTCCATGATGTTGAGTAGCTTGTCACGGAGGGGACAGCGACCTGAAACGTCCCAGCGGCAGGAGAGTTATTGGTGTATGTCTGTACCGGACTGGTCTGAGCCGGGTCCCAATAGGCGGCCGTGTTCCACCGTTGAGCCAATAGCGAATTGGGGTTGGTGGGCGGTTCACCGATTGCCGTCCACGTGGAAGGCTTTTCGGTATTCAGCGCGGTAAATGTGATCGTTGAAGTGGGCCGGGTAGTTGCAAATTCGGCCGAACCCAGGGTTATGTTCCAATAGCGGTCCGTAACTGAAGCCCCACCGCTTGTACCATTAAGGTTGGTGACGCCTGAGGGATACTCCCCAGGAGGGTTGGTCGCGGCGGTCGCATAGGTGGAAACAGGAACATATCCCGTTCCCACGCCACGGTTTCCGGCGACGGTCACGTTAAGTGTAAACGGGATATACTGCGTAGATGAAACACCGAATGGATACACATGCGATCCGGTGGTATTGTTGATAAACCACCGGATGGTGCCATACGGAGCGGCGGTGCTCTCGCTCTTCACATAGCCCGAGGTGCGCGAAATGGCCCCGGTAGCCGAGTTGCTCACGATCAGCGTATTTCCGTTCAATTCCAGTCCTCCCTGGGTAAGCACCAGGTTATTCAACACGGTGATAGTATTGGTCAATCGCACCGCATCCGTGGCGGCGCTCGTATTTACTGTCAGGTTGTAAAACGTTTCCGATACGGTTCCTCCGACAAGTTGCAGGACATTAGCTGCCGGGCTGTTGAAGGTCACCGTGTTGGTTGCCTCGGTAAAGTCTCCGTCATTGGTCCAATTGCCCCCCACGTTGAAGTTGGTGATGTTGGAGGCATCCAGGCTGGCGAGGGAATTGATGGTGACGTCGCCGGTGACATTCAACGTTGCCGTTCCGGTTGCCTGAAGCGTAGGGGTGGATGTGCCGCTGCCTACCGTCAGGTTCCCGGCCACATTGGTTGTGGCATTTGCTATTTCAAAGGTACGGTCTGATCCGTTCTGTCCGATAATCAGGTTTCCGTAGGTGGTGGCGCGTACGGGCCAGGGATTGGTATTGACAGATTGATTATACGCAACGGTACTGGTTGGTCCCAGGGAGATGGTTCCAAATCCGGATGGAAACTGGCCAAAACTACCTCCGCCCCCGGGGCCATCCGTGCTCAGCATTTCAAATGTAGCGCCATTGGCCACTTCAAATGTGCTTCCCGCCGCGCCGACGATATCAAAAGCGCCCACAGTCATACGACCGGTTTGCACACGCACGTTACCCGTGACGCTGGTCGCCGAGGAAGTAAATCCAAAGGCAACCCCGGCACTGCTGGTGTTGTTGGCATGGATATTCGCATAGACCCACGCGCCGGCACTGCTGGAGGGTACCGAAATGGTTTGAGCAGAAGCTGACCGAAGAAAGTTAAAGGTGCTGCCGGCAGCCGAAGACAGCGTACCCCTGTTATTGCTGAAGGTCAAAGCGCCCCGCAACGTGACAGTGGCGGCGCCAGAAATATTCATAACCGCCTGGGTTTCCCGGCCGTTGTTGTTCGTCGTTTTGAATTTCAGGTTGCCCACATCCAGGCTTCCGGTTGTAAGGTTTAGCCGCGCTACGCGGCCGGCAGTGGTATTGACACCGCTGCCAATGGTAAGATCGCCCTGCACAGTGGCCGTCGCGTCATTGATGGTCCAGAGATTGATTACACTGGCATTGGGCTGGTTGATGTTTGCATTGGCCAATACCGTGAGGTCCATGGTTGAATTCTGATGCTGCAATGCCTGTGCAGTAGCCCGGGAGGTGGAACCTATATCAATCGTAAGAATTTTTGCGTCGATATCGAGCGTGATGGTTGTGGCCGCATCCGCAATGTTGGTGTTTCCAATGACCACGGCGTCCACATCGCTTGTAGGGCTGTTGATTCCCGGAATGTATTGTCTGCCAAACCCGCCAGAAGTACTCAGTGCGGGCACACCGGGTCCAACAGTCAAGGTTTCGCCTGGGCCGATAGAAGTAATGGTGTAGACCGTGGCGGGATCCGTGATCAACATAATCTTGTCACCTACAATCAATTCACCGGCAAAGTTTGTAGAGGCGCCGGTTATCGTGCCACTTCCATTGGTAAGCGTAATGACACCGGTTCGCTGCTGAATCCAGGTGGCCAGATTGTTCCAGTTGTTGGCGCCTGTCAACCGGTTATACACGTAAGTAGGGTCAATCTTCTCACCCACCTGGAAATCCACCGCCTGGGTGGTAGGCAATTGGGATGGGTTAAGGATCGTGAACACACTCTGGTTGGTAGCAACGGTGGTTGTTACGGTCATGGACGGATTCTGTTCCGCCACCTGATCAAACTGATCGGAACCCGTCCACGTCAGTGTGCTGTTATTATACCATTTTAAAATAGCCGTGTTGTCCAGCAAGGCATCCTCATCACCATTCACCCAGTTGAACGTGCCGGCGATTTGGCCCGTGGAAAATGCTGAGAATACGATCCCATTGTTGGTCAATCGCCAATACCGATTTACGGTATTGTTGGGTTCGATCAACGCGGATGAAATTTCAGGGTGATCGCCGTCCACCGATGAAAGGGTCAGCGTTCCGGCCGTGGTTACGGATGTGCAAGTAATACTCGCCGGCGTGTAGTCTGCGTTGGTGCCCACCTCGAACGTCTGCGAGTTGGTCCCCAAGGCAAATGCTTTGTTGAGATTGCCCTCCACAAACCCGTTAGTCCTATTCACCGTACCCCCCGATGCTATCACCACCGTATTGGAGCCGGTTATTAATCGTCCGTTTTGAAGGAACAACGTGCCATTAACCGTGGCCGTGCTCACGTTGACCGTTACATCGTTATTGTTGTTGATCCTGAGTCGGTTGAAGCTCGGCGCGACGGTGCCGGCAATTTCCTGGTTGGTTCCTGTTGTAAACGCCACTTCGGCTGTACCTCCCGCGGTGATCACAGGAGTTCCAGTCACAGCCCAAAAACCATTATTCTGATCGATAGTGATTGTCCTGTTAGAATAGATGAACGTTCCTGTCGAGCTAAATGTCACGCTGCCTGTTGTCAGGTTGGTGTTAAGGGTTGTTGAGGCCGTGGAATTGTGAGTAAAATCACCGGTGATGGTAATAAGCGGTGGTGTACCCGCTGTGTTGTTGAAACTCCCTGCATTGTTAAGGGTAAGGTTTCCTGCTATCGACGAAACCGAATTGAGGTTGACGGCAGAACCGGCGTTGCCACTGATGAGGATGTTTTGATACGGATAGCTTGCGCTACTGGCGGCGGTTTGCGCGCCCGCGCGATAAAATTCAATGGTCGTACCTGCGGCCAGGGAATGCCCGGCTCCCGTCAATGCGGGCACCGTTCCTGCTGAGGAAAGTCTCAGTTTGCTTGTGCCCGTCATGACCAGCGAACCGGTACCAGTCAGGTCAGTACCACCTGTGACATCAACGATCGTCGTTCCGGAAATATCCAATTGAGAATTCACCGTAGTCGTTCCATTCACCGTGGCTGTATTGTTGCCCGAGCAGGTCAGGCGGTAATAAGTGGTGGGATAGACATTCTGGTTTGCCGTCGCAGCATAGATTACCGTGTTGGCCACCGGGCTAAAGTCCACCGTACTGCCTCCGCCACCGAGCGAGACCACATCGGCATAGCCGGTGAATATCAGCGTCGCTGCAGTGATACCGTCGCCATTGGTAAATGATCCCCCGCCGTTAACGGTCAGCGCCTGGTTTCCGGTTTGGGTAAGTTGGAGCGTTCCTTTGTTGACTATGTTGGCCGTGGTTTGAATTCTCAGGCGGGTAAATGCTATAGCCCGGGTTCCTGAGTAGGTGTAGTTACCCGCAACATTAACATCGTATCGGCCATTGCCGCCTGTTGGTTGTGGCCACACACCATCGTTGACGATGCTGCAGTTGATTACCGGATCTTCGCCGATGATATTATCCCACGTGCCCCCTGCCGCAACGGTTATAGTGTTATTAAACGTTTTGGTTCCTGCACCTGAATTGGCAAACTCGAGGTAGCCCGTAACCGTGGTTGTGCCTGTTACCGTAATGGATATTCTTCCGATTTTTGCATGCTGTCCTGGAGTACCGGGAAGAACCGACAAGTTTCCCTGCATCGTTATCGCCTCAGTTACGGAGGCGTCAATCAGGCATCCGTCGTAGAAATTTGCATGACCAAAAGTCTTGACGCCCGTATTATCGGTAGGGGTGAATGTCCCTTGCAGGTTGAAAGTGGCAGTTGCAAGCTGTGATACCCTAACTCCACCAATGGATCCGGTTTGGCCGCTGGGAATATTGAAGTCTCCCTGGAGGCTGAGTATCCGGTTATTGTTGTTTCCAGTAACCTGGCTTGTGCCGTTCATCGTCATCGTACCATTCACCGTAAGGGTACGGGTGTTGGTATTAAAATTCAGGATAGCCGTTCCATTCAGTGTCAGGTTGACGCAGGTCTGGTTCGTGGTGAGATTGATGGTTGCCCCACTGGCGATGATCACGTCATCGGTAGCTGCCGGGGGCACGCCGCCAACCCAACTGGCACCTACGTTCCAGTCGCCGCCCGTTCCGGTAGAAGTGATTGTTGCCGCTTCGGTAATACCTGCCGACAGCAAGAAAAGGATCAGCCAACGAATAGTCATGTGGGTAACAGCCTATGAATGTGCAAAATACAGGTTTTGGTAATCACCTTTACCTTCAAAACCCGGCAAATTCGCAGGAAATCTTACATGAGGGCAGGCCATGACAGGTAAATTGCTCCCTAGGGCAGGTAGAAATCGAGTATGATGTCATTCATGCACTTGAAGTGCTTTTTCGGGCAGCGGTCATGCCCGATCTTGGAGCAGGGCCGGCAGGAAAGGCGGTTGTTCTCCAACACCGTGAACTTCGTCCGGTAAGGATACATGCCGAAGGAAGGAATGGTATTGCCCCAGATGCTGAATACCTCCTTCTTGAAAGCGGCGGCGATATGCATCAACCCGGTGTCGTGTGTGAAAACATAGCGGGCCTTTTTCACCACACTGGCCGATTGATTGATATTGAACTTGCCGCAGCCGTTATAGACGATGGTTTTCTTATTCAATTTTCGCAGGCCGTCGGAGGTCTCTGCCGGCTCCCATTCCCGGCTGAAAAAACGGGCAACTTCCTCACCCGTCGCTGCATCCTCCTTGCCACCAAGAAGCACCACGGGCTTGTTGATCCTATCGCACAGCTCAATCATTTTTCTTAGCGGTAGGCGCTTGGTGGCGTGCTGAGCCCCGATGGCATAAACCACGAACTCGCCCCGGAAACCTTCGGGCAACCACCCGACCGGCACCTCGTCGCGTTCAGGAATGAAATAGTCCAACCCTAACGCATCCATGTGTACACCGAGGGACTCAACGGTCTTCATGTATCGGTCGACCAGGTGAATATTGGGCAACTTGTCGATCTTTAAATTTACCTTCAGCCATTTCTCGACATTCAATTTGTTGTAACTGAAGTTAGGTACACCCAGTCGCCGCTTTACCTGCCAGGTGCGAAGGTTGTGATGCAAATCGATGACGTAGTCAAAATGTTCCTCTTTCAGTTCGTCAATCAGTGTCCCCAGGTCATCCTGGAGATAATGCATCTTATCAACATAAGGATTCGCCTCAAACAGACTTCGATACTCCGCTTTGGTGGCATAATGAACCTCCGCCTTTTCGAGTTGTGTCTTGACCGTTCGTATCACCGGGGTGGTCAATACAATGTCACCAATGGAAGAAAAGCGGAGGATGAGAACCTTCATGAAACGAAGTTTCAAAGTTACACTTTGGCCCATAATCCCCTGAGCGGGGGTACTAATTTCTGAGGGGTTAGAAACCAAATTGCTACTTTAGAAGTTCTAACAACGACTATGAACTATTGGCTGCTAAAGACCGAGCCCGAGACATATTCCTGGGAAACCCTGATGAAAGACAAGAAAGGGGTGTGGGATGGCGTGCGGAACTTCCAGGCGCGCAAGAATCTGAGTTCGATGGAAAAGGGCGATATGGCACTGATTTACCATACGGGTGAGCAAAAGGCTGTGGTGGGTATCGCGGTGGTCACGAAGAGCCCCTATCCTGAGCCCAAGGATCCTTCCTGGATCGCGGTTGATCTCGCTCCTAAAAAAGCGCTCAAACATCCTGTTTCGCTTGGCCGCGTCAAGCAGGATAAGGCGTTAAAGAACATGGTTCTTGTTCGCGCCGCCAGGTTGTCTGTGCAGCCTGTGACCTCCGAAGAATTTGAACGCATTCTTGAGTTAAGTACCAAACCTTGATCTCCTGTTTGCACCGCCCGATCTTCTTGATGCTGATGGCAGCCGGGCTGGTTGTTCCGGCCGATGCACAGTTCCAGAAGTACCGAATTTCCATCCCGGGAAAGGCCGCCGATCGCCCTTATGACATCATTTCGATGGGGAGTGAAGGACTGGCCCTGGTGAGGGACCTGGAAAAATACGGACAAGGGAACAAGAAATGGCAGGTAGACCTCCTGGACACCACGCTGGTTACTTTTTGGACCAAGGAGCTCGAACTCGACAGCAGGCTTCACCTCGTTGGCTTTGAGCACCTGCCGGGCCGTTTGTACCTGCTTTTCCGCGAATC
>JAYRNL010000090.1:0-71281 GCA_041912235.1 Cyclobacteriaceae bacterium | reverse complement strand
CGGGTAAAGCTCTTTGTAAAAGTCCAGGTAGTCTTCGTCCGTAAGATCGCTCGGTGATTTGGCCCATAGCGGAGTAGGGTTGTTGATGATCCGATCCTTCGTGATTGTCTTGTACTTGGGCTTATTGTCCTTATCAACCCCGTCCTCTTCCCGCACTTCGGTTGTCCCGAACTTGATTTCTACAGGCAGGAACTTGCAGTATTTCTCCAGGATACCTTTGATCCTCCATTCATCGAGGAACTCCTCTGAGTCTTTGTTAATGTGCAGCACTACATCGGTACCGCGAGTCTCCTTCTTCGCAGGGGCAAGGGTAAACGCTGTGGATCCGTCACAAGTCCATCGGGAAGCTTCCTCCGAGGCGTAGGATCGCGAGAGTATTTCCACTTCGTCGGAGACCATAAACGCAGAATAAAATCCCAGGCCAAACTTGCCGATGATGTCCTTTGCCTCAGCCTTGTCCTTGAACTTCTCGATGAACTCCGTGGCTCCGGAGAACGCAATCTGGTTGATGTATTTTTTGATCTCCTCGGCCGTCATGCCAATGCCCCGGTCGCTGACGGTAATCGTCTTCTTCTTTTTATCAAAGCTGACTTCAATCCGGAGATCACCTAATTCGCCACTGAACTCCCCTAACGAAGCGAGCTTCTTAAGTTTTTGGGTGGCGTCAACCGCATTGCTTACCAGTTCCCGAAGGAAAATCTCATGATCGGAATAGAGAAATTTCTTGATGATGGGAAATATGTTCTCCGTGTTGATGGAGATGGTCCCTTTTTCCATGGTATCAGTCATCGTCAGTGAGTTTAGATGGTTGATCCGGTCAAATTTTAGTCCAGAGCCGGATTATGACAGGTTGACAGGCCTTCCCCCGGAAGATTGGCGGAAAGGTCTGTCAAGCTGTAAGGGCGAAGGCTAGGCTTCGGCAGGTACCGGCTGAACCTTCTGTTGAATGCCCAGGTCGATCTCTTCTCCATCCTTGTTGAGGAAGTGAAATTCAGTTATTCCCAAAGAGGAATCCTTGATCAGTGTGATCGGCCTGCGGTATTTCCACAGCCACTTGAAACGCCTGGAAAGCAGGCCCTTGGTATAGTAGGCGTAGAGGAACGGGTGTAGCGCCAGCACGAGACTCTTTTCATTCTGCTTTTCGAAGAGGTGGTGAACATGCTCCTCAATCTGATCAGTGACAAGGATAGTAGCCTCAACTTTTCCGCTTCCGTTGCACGTCGGACATACTTCCTTGGTGGCAATATTCATCTGAGGCCGGACCCTTTCGCGGGTAATCTGCATCAGACCGAATTTCGAAAGCGGGAGCACGGTATGCTTGGCACGATCCTGTTCCATCTCCTCCATCATGGTTTTGAAAATGGTGCGCTTGTGCTCCTGGTTGCGCATGTCGATAAAATCAACCACAATGATGCCGCCCATGTCGCGCAGGCGCAGCTGGCGAGCGACTTCTTTGGCCGCCTCCATATTGACGGACAGGGCCGTCGTTTCCTGATTCTCCTCGCGGTTAGACTTGTTTCCGCTGTTCACGTCGATAACGTGCAGGGCTTCGGTGTGTTCGATGATCAGGTAGCCACCACCACGCAGGCTCACCGTTTGGCCAAAGGCAGACTTGATCTGCTTCTCGATGCCGTAGTGTTCAAAGATCTTGACTTTGCCAGTATGCAATTTGACGATCTTCTCCTTGTCAGGCGCAATGGTATGGATGTACGACTTTACATCTTCAAAGATCTTCTTGTCGTCAACGTGAATGTTATCGAAAGACTCATTGAGCAGATCGCGCAGGATCGATGAGGTCTTGCTCAGTTCGCCAATGATCTTGTCGCGGGGATTGGCGGTGGACAGGCGCTGGATGCCCTCTTCCCAGGTATTTACCAGGTTGCGGAGGTCTTTGTCCAGTTCAGCCACATCCTTTCCTTCAGCCACGGTCCGGACAATGACGCCGAAACCTTCGGGTTTGATGGATTGAATGAGACGCTGGAGGCGTTTCCGTTCTTCGTTGCTGCTGATGCGCTTAGAAACGTTAACGGCATTGGCGAACGGTACCATAACGAGGTAGCGTCCGGCGAGCGATAACTCGGAAGAAAGCCTGGGGCCCTTGGTTGAAATCGGCTCTTTTACGACCTGGACCGGGAGGACCAGATTTTTGGAGAGTAGCTGACCGATCTTGCCATGCTTATCAATGTCCTTTTCAGCATGGAACTTTTCAAGTCGGCCGCCGGTGATTTTCCTGGAGCGAACCAGCTTGGTGAACTTCATCAGCGAAGCGAACTGAGGGCCCAGGTCGAGGTAATGCAGAAAGGCATCTTTCTCGTACCCGATATCGATAAAAGCGGCATTCAGGCCCTGAACAACTTTCTTGACGTTGCCCAGATAAATGTCGCCTACCGCAAACTTGGTTGCCCCGTTGTCTTCATGAAATTCAACCAGCGATTTGTCGCGCAGGAGGGCGATTCGGCATCCTTCCGGAGTAGCGCTAATAATTAATTCGTTACTCACGGCTTATGGGATGCTGGCTTACTTCTTCTTATGACGATTCTTTCTCAAACGCTTCTTGCGTTTGTGGGTAGCCATCTTGTGCTTCTTTCTTTTCTTACCACTTGGCATAGTCAATCATGTTTTGGTCGTTGGTTTCGTTTGAAGTCAACGACAGGTGAAATAATCAGTTTAGTTCCTGCAGATACGAATCTACTGCCGCCTGTACGGCCGGATCCGCATCCATCTTTTTTACTTTTTCAAACTGCTGACGCGCCTTCTCTTTTTCGCCCTGGTTCATCCAGGCAACGCCCAAAAGCAGGTTTCCCTGCAAATGATCGGGGTTAACCGCGAGCAGTTTTTCAAACCACTCCGAGGCGCGGCCGTATTGCCCTGATTGGATGGCCAGCATACCCAAATTGAACAGTCCGAGTTCATTTTTAGGGTCTTGCTCGACCACCTCGCGCAACATCTTGATTCCGGTCATGGGGTTTTCGGAGCTCATGTATGTCATGGCGGTCTTGGTCTTTGCGTCCAGGTTACCGGGATTCTTGGACAGCACCCGGGCAAACAATTCGCGGGTCTTTTCAGCCAGCGCGCGCTGCTTCTCCCTGTCCACAGCAAATGTGTAGGCATCGTAAGCAGCGTTGGCGGCCTTCAGCAAACTCTCATTCGTGTTAAAGAACGCATCGGCTCGTTCGGCAAACCACGCAGCGCTGTCATAAAGACCTGCTTGCTGGTAAGGGCCGATTAACGAGTCGGCAAAGATAGCATTTTTTTCTTCCGAGGCACCGGCTAAGTATCGGGCCCTCAGTCGGTTAATATTATCCCGGATTGCTCTGGGGGCCGGTTGATGGGGGCTTCCCGGGGTAGTCAGCGAATCAGTGACCTCGGAATTCGTCTGCAGCTGACTATCATTCTCCACAACAGCCTTGGGCAAAAAGTAAAGTATGGCAATCATGCCGGCGGCCACAATAATCAGGATGAGCCGGGTCTTTTTCATAAGGTCTGGGGAGCGCGGGGGCGCTGACGGGTAAGAACCCTCGACTATTTTTCAGCGAGCTGTTTTACCTTCTCGCTGTTCTTGATCTTATTGATGAACACCTTGGCTGGCTTGAAACTGGGGATGTAGTGCTCATCAATCACTATGGCCGTATTGCGGGAGATGTTGCGTGCGATTTTTTTCTTGCGCTTCTTGTTAACAAAACTTCCGAAACCGCGAACATATATATTGTGCCCACTCGACATCGAATTCTTAACAATGGTAAAGAAGGCTTCAACAGATGCTGTTACATCGGCTTTGTCGATTCCTGTCTTGTCTGCAATTTGGTTGATTACGTCTGCTTTCGTCACGGCTCAGGGGTGTTAGGCGTTGATTAGGGACGACAAAATTAGTTTGCCCCGTCACAATTAAAAACAATATTGAAAAATTCTGATAATCAATGAAATGACGGATACGCTTTTCGCCCGAAAAATCGTCCAATGGTATCAGGAACACCGTCGGCCGCTTCCCTGGCGCCAGACCCGGGACCCATACAGAATTTGGCTTTCGGAAATTATCCTCCAGCAAACCCGCGTTGCACAAGGCCTTCCCTATTACCATTCGTTCATCAAGGAGTTTCCGAGGCTCAAGCAATTGGCAGAGGCATCCGAGCGGGATGTACTGCGCCTTTGGCAAGGGCTGGGGTACTATTCACGTGCCAGAAACCTTCATGCGTGCGCCAAGACAGTTCAAAAGAAATATCACGGAAAATTCCCTGCTTCTTTTTCAGCGCTCAGGGAATTGGAGGGAATTGGAGACTATACCGCTGCCGCCATTGCGTCCTTTGCGTTTCACGAGCGCGTTGCAGTCGTCGACGGCAATGTGTTGCGGGTACTTTCCAGGGTCTTCGGCATTCACGAGGACATTGCATCCAGCCGGGGAAAGAGGAAATTTTCTGAATTGGCAAATCGGCTTGTGCCACAGACCGACCCCGATACCTACAACCAGGCGATCATGGAGTTTGGCGCGTTGCAGTGCGTCCCGCGGAACCCCCGGTGTTATGGATGCCCCGTCAGCGGTCAGTGCGTGGCCTTCAAACGAGGGCTGCAGGAAACGCTGCCCATAAAGCGGAAGCAAACCAAGTCACGTGCTCGGTATTTCAATTACCTGGTGATTCGGTCCGGCAATCGTTGGCTGATGAAGGAGAGGAAGGATCGTGATATATGGAAGAGCCTTTACGACTTTCCTCTTTATGAGAGCAAGTCACCCCTGAATGGAAGCCGTCTTGTGGCCGCTTTAAATGGAGTCACCGGTGAACTAGTGGATCACAAACACTCAACGATCACGAAAGCAAGACCTCACGTGCTTTCCCATCAGATTATTCATGCGCGATTCGTTGAAGTGCACTTGCCGAAAGCCAAAATTCCAAAAACTTCGATTTTCGAAGGTTCGCGTTTCTTTTCATCCGCCCAGGTAAAGAAATTGCCGAAATCTGTCCTGATTTCCAGCTACCTGGGCGAGCGCGGCGTCCTGTAGGTATCCGCTGGATTTGGTAAATTTGCACCCCGGCCCTTTTATCATTCAGGGCAATGGGCAATCAAACACAACGCGTATGTCAGGAGTTAACAAAGTGATTTTGGTCGGTCGTTTGGGCAAGGATCCCGAAGTGAGAAACCTGGAAAACGGTGCATCGGTAGCGAATTTTACCCTTGCTACTTCCGAGTCTTATAAGGACAAAACCACCGGTGAAAAGAAGGAAATAACCGAATGGCATAACATCGTATTGTGGCGCGGATTGGCAGATATTGCCGCTAAGTATTTGCACAAAGGTGATATGATTTACGTGGAAGGAAGGCTGCGTACCCGTTCCTGGGAAAAGGAGGGAGTAACACGATATACCACGGAAATCGTTGGAGACAATATGACGATGCTGAGCACGCGACGTGATGGCGGTTCAGGTTCGGAAACCCGCACTTCGGCAACTCCAGCCTCGGCCATGCCAGCAGAACCCAAAGGTTCGCCGGAGGGCACGGATGATCTGCCCTTCTAAACGCCCATCCCGTATAGAACCGAAACTGTAGTCACCTTGGACGACCCTCCCATTATTCTGCTGGTTGAATTGACCTCGTTGGGGATCAGCACCTTCTACCTGGTCAGTTTTGCATTCATTGTTGTGCTGTTGACCATGTCTGCGATGATTTCAGCATCCGAGGTGGCCTTCTTTTCCTTAAAGGCAGTTGACCTGGATGCCTGCCGCGATGCGGACGATGCAAAGAGTAAACACATTCTGGATCTGTTGAAGCGACCCCGGTTGTTGCTGGCTACTATTCTCATTGCGAATAATTTTGTGAATGTGGGTGTCGTGACGATTTCCACATTTTTGATGTGGGACATGGCGGGTACCCGCAAACCTGCCGAAACCATAATAGGTAGTGTGACACTGATCACTACAATTGCCATCACCTTCTTTGGCGAAATTGTGCCCAAAGTGTATGCGACTAAACGCAACATGAGCATTGCCCGGTTTACGGGCACGGTCTGGATTTTCCTTGAGAATATCTTCAGGCCGTTGTCGTATGTGCTTATGGGAATGAGCAGCCTCATCGAACGGAGAATCGCCAAACGCGGATATAACAGCACGGTCGAGGAACTCAATCAGGCCCTGGAACTCACCACGGATAACCCCGAGACGTCAATTGATGAACGGGAGATCCTGCGTGGCATTGTGAACTTCGGTACACTCACGGTGAAGCAGGTGATGAAGTCGCGACTTGAAATTTCAACCGTGGACGTGGAATTGGATTTCAGGGAATTGCTGGATGCCGTCAGCAAGTCGGGCTATTCACGAATTCCGGTGTACCGGGGCACCATCGATCAGATCGAAGGTATATTGTATACGAAGGATCTCCTGCCCTATTTGGGGGAAAACAGAACCTTCCAATGGCAGCGCCTGTTGCGCCCGGGTTTCTTTGTGCCGGAGACTAAACGCTTGGACAGTCTGCTCCGTGATTTCCAAAATAAGCGGGTGCATATTGCCATTGTATCCGATGAATACGGCGGTACCAGCGGGCTGGTTACCCTGGAGGACCTTATTGAAGAAATAATCGGTGAGATCAATGACGAGTTTGATGAAGTCTCGTCGCTCTACCAAAAGATCGATGACAAGACCTATGTCTTCGAAGGAAAGATTTCACTGCATGATTTCTGCAAGACACTGGACCTGGAAGCTCAATACTTTGATGAGGTGAAGGGAGAAAGCGAATCACTGGGCGGACTGATTCTTGAATTGAACAAGTCCATGCCGGCAGCCGGCGACGTTATTAAGCATGACTTGTTCACGTTTACCGTCCTGACAGCGGATGAGCGCAGGATAAAGCGTGTACGTGTACAAATTGCCGATGCGCAGGCTCCCAATCAGTAACTGGCAACAAATTCTTCAACTCATCCTGATAGCAAGTATTGGGATGCTGACGGGTTGCAACCGGTCTTACCAGCCGAAACCAAAGGGCTATAATCGACTCATTCTCCCAGGCCATGACTATGTTGTGTCCCCGGATACACTGCCGTATCGTTTTGAATATTCAAGTCATGCGAGGTTGCTTAAGGACACTTCCTGGATTCGTGAAAAGCATTGGGTAGAAATATTTTACCCCACGCTGCAGGCGACCATTCATGTTACCTACAAAACCATCAATCACAGCGACAAGCTTTTGAAGGAGTATTTGCAAGATGCTTATGTCCTTACCGCCAAGCACCAGATCAAGGCCTATTCGATTGATGAAACTATCGTCAAAACGCCCAAGGGAAAGACGGCTGTGATCGCCGAGTTGGAAGGTGAGGTGCCCAGTCAGTTCCAGTTTACCCTGACGGATTCGACCATGAACTTTCTTCGCGGTGCTGTCTATTTCAACGTAAGGGTTCAGAACGACTCCCTGCAGCCCGCTATCGAATACCTGAAGCGAGACGCCATGCAGCTGATTAACACGCTGGAGTGGCGCAGGAAGAACTAGTCAGGAATTCCCGCAGCCCAGATAGGCCCCGATTTGCTAATTTGTCATCGTTGTATCTCCTGATTTGACTCCATTCTTTTCAACGGCTATCGAATTTTTGAAGGGCGTTGGTCCGCAGCGCGCGGCCTTGCTCCAGAAAGAGTTGAAAATCTTCACCTATGGAGACCTGTTGCAACATTACCCTTTTCGCTATGAGGACCGCACCCGCTTTTACACCGTGCGGGAAGTCAACGAACAGATGCCCTACGTTCAGCTCAAGGGTGTGATCACGCGGTTTGAAACCATCGGTACGGCATACAAGAGACGATTAGTTGGTCACTTTTCTGATTCCACCGGCTCACTGGAGCTGACCTGGTTTCAAGGAATTCCATGGGTATTGCAGAAGGTTAAACCCGGTGTGCCTTACGTTGTCTTTGGAAAGCCTAACCGTTACGGCAAGTCGTTTTCAATTGCTCACCCTGAAGTCGAACCCGAAAGTGAGCGCAATATATCCGGCGGACTGCAACCGGTATACCCATTGACCGAAAAGCTTAGGAGCCGGCATGTGGACAGCAGATTCCTTGGGAAGCTGCAAGGAGAGATTCTAAGGCAAGGGAAGCATCACATTCGCGAAACCCTGCCAGGGGCGCTACTCAGCAAGTACCAGTTTCCTCCCAAGTCAGAGGCTATGGTTTCCGTCCATGCTCCAACCGATGCGGCATCCCTGGCCCTTGCCCAACAACGGCTTAAGTTTGAAGAACTCTTCTTCCTGCAGTTAAGGCTTCTCAAGATGAAGCTGGTTCGCACCGAGAAGTTCCGAGGTCAGGTGTTTAACGACACGGCCATTCTCACGGATTTCTACAACCATCATCTCCCGTTTCCACTCACCGAAGCCCAGAAAAAAGTCATTCGGGAGATTTATGCAGATATGAAATCAGGCAAGCAAATGAACCGTCTACTGCAGGGAGATGTGGGCAGCGGTAAGACGATTGTCGCCTTCATTTGCATCTTACTGGTAATCGGTGGAAAGGCTCAGGCCGCCCTCATGGCGCCAACGGAAATCCTGGCGCAGCAGCATTACAATAATCTCAAGAAATACGCCGACGCGATGCGACTGCCTATTGCCCTGTTGACCGGATCAACGAAGCGAGCGGTGCGCAAGAAACTCCATGAACAATTGCAATCCGGTGAATTGAAGATCCTCATCGGTACGCATGCACTTCTGGAAGAGGAGGTGCGCTTCCAACACCTTGGCCTGGCCATAATAGATGAGCAACATCGGTTTGGGGTGGCGCAGCGCTCAAAGCTGTGGCAGAAGAATCCTGACACCTACCCGCATGTTTTGGTCATGACCGCTACTCCTATTCCCCGCACCCTGGCCATGACACTGTATGGAGATTTGGATATATCCGTCATCGATGAAATGCCGAAAGGACGAAAGCCCATACGCACCACGCATCAGTTTGATTCTCATCGGCTTCAGGTCAATGCATTTCTCAGGGACCAGATTAACGCCGGAAGACAGGTCTACGTCGTCTACCCGCTAATCGATGAATCGGAGAAACTGGACTTAAAGCACTTGATGGATGGTTACGAAAGCATCAGCCGCTCGTTTCCTGATCTCGCCATCAGTATACTGCACGGTAAGATGAAACCTGAGGCGAAGGAATTTGAGATGAGCCGCTTCCTCCGGGGCGAAACCAAAATCATGGTTGCCACTACCGTCATTGAAGTGGGCGTTGATGTGCCGAACGCATCGGTCATGGTTATCGAAAGCGCCGAACGTTTTGGACTATCGCAACTCCATCAGCTGCGTGGTCGTGTGGGGCGTGGGGCAGAGCAATCTTACTGTGTGTTGATGACAGGATACAAGCTCAATGCCGAGGCCCGACTCCGGATGAATACCATGGTCAGGACCAACAATGGTTTTGAAATTGCGGAAACCGACCTTGAACTCAGGGGCCCTGGTGACCTCATGGGTACTCAACAAAGCGGATTGCTAGACCTCATGATCGCGGACCTCGGCAAGGACGGCAAGATTCTCGAACAGGCCCGCGAAGCCGCCCGGGAGTTGCTCGAGCAGGACCCGGATCTCACCAAACCGGCAAATCAGCCGATCAAATCACATTTGACCTCCCTGCGTAAGTCGGCAGTAAACTGGGCCCGCATCAGTTAATCGGTATGGCGCTAACCCGTATATTTGAAATCGGCTTATTTTCAACATGCTCCGATTTGCAGTAACGCTTGTCTTCGTTGGCTCTGCAGCATGGTCGGTAATGGCACAGACGGGCCATTACTTCCTGTCGCACTATAAACCCGAAAGCGACCAGATCAACTACCTGAGTTACGACATTCACCAGGACAATCACGGCATACTTTTCTTTGCCAATCGTGCGGGAGTATTGCAGTTTGATGGGCGCACGTGGACACAGATCCCGGCCAAAGGCGCGGTTTATTCGCTCACAAGCAATTCGTTGAATGAACTATTTGCCGGCGGATCTGCTGGCTTTGGGCTGATCGCTCTGAACGATCAAAACCAGGTGGCCTATCTCTCACTCTCCGATTCAATACCCGAAGCACGCAACATCTTTGCGGCGGTTTCAGTGGGCGAGGAGATTTTCTTTCTCAATGAAACGCACGCCTACAAGGTGAGTGGCAGTACCAAGCGGGTGACGGCCAGGATTCAAGCGTCAGAAGCAGATGGAATATTTACAGGGATGTATCGCGTGGGGGAATCCGTTTATGTGGATACGGAAAGTGAAGGACTTAAGAAGATTTCGGGCGATGCCCTGGGCCAATCGGACATACTGGAAGGCAGACACCTGGTGTTTAGTGAAATGTCGTCAGACGAGAAGAGCTACCTGCTGGCCACCGAGGATAATCACTTGTTTCTCTTTAGGAATGGGGCCCTCCGCGAAATTCATCCGAAGGACATCGATTACCTTGTTTCCAATGTTATTGCCAATGCGACCTGGATCAATGATCGGACCGTTGCCCTGGGAACGCTTCGCGGCGGATTGATTTTCGTCGATCTCGAATCAACCGAAACCCTGGAGACCACCAATTACTTTACCGGGCTTCCGGACAACGAAGTGTTTGCCCTGCACGCGGACCGGCACCTGGGGGTTTGGGTGGCCCATGAGTACGGGTTTACCCGTGTGGCACCCTTTTTACCATTCAGAACTTACAATCATTACCCAGGCCTGGCTGGAAACCTGTTGTGCGCACAGTCATTCAACGGCACCTTATACGTGGGAACCAGTCTCGGTCTCTTTGCGCTCACTCGCCAGGAAATTTTCGGGACAGAGTCATACGAAGTATTGCAAACCATAGCTGAAGTTGCCCAGGAGGCGGAGCCCAAAGTGACCGTGGCCGAAAGAAAGAAGACTCGCCGTGGGTTTCTGGGTCTGGGCAAAAGGAAGGTTGAAGAAAAGCCCGCGGAGCCGGCCCCTCCCAAGGAGAAGAAGAAAATAAGGGCGAAAGTCAAGAAAGAGCGAAGGGTGCTACGTGGCGTTGAACATGTCTTCACCCAGGTGCTTGGCGTTTCAGGAAAGGTTGATCAGTTGATACTCGTTGGCAACCGGCTGATTGGTGGTGGTGTGAGCGGTGTTTTTGAGATCAAGGACCTGGTGGCCGTTCCCATTACACCGGAGCCCTCACGGGCTATCTATTATTCCGGTAATCTGAACCAATTATTGGTGAGCACCTATGAAGGAGAGATTGTGTCCTTTGGACCCAATGCGAAGGGTTGGTCTGATGCCGGGTTCCCGGATACCCTTTCCACTTATGCGGATTACTTTTTTGAAGATCATGCCGATAACCTGTGGATTTGTGGGAGAGACCGGGTCTTAAGGCTCGGAATTGATGAAAAGCAGATTTTGGATGCCGAAGAAGTCCCACTTCCGTATACGTCCATCGATAAGACGGTTGGTCTTGCCTACGGACAGGAAGTCTACATTACACAGAATGGAGAGTTCTTTCATTACCTGAGCTTCAAGAATTCATTTGTCAGGTATGACAGTCTGCCGGGGCCAAAGAAATTCTTCGCTTCTGCCGGTGCATTCTGGTTCTATGACGGACACCGTTGGAGGACCATTGACCGGGTGAAGCAAGGACAGCTCAAAACGGAATGGTTGGCCCTATTTCCTGACATTCGGTTTCTGGCACCCGCGGAGATGGGAAAGAGTCTTTGGGTGATTACCGCCAATAACGAACTCTATAAATTCTCCAGTGAATTCGATGCAGCGGTTCCCAAAAGCAATCCCCTCTTTCTTAAGGAGGTACGAAACCAGCAGGCCAAGTTGTCGCCACGGTCGCTGAAGGTGGATGAGCGGGAAAGCGCACTCACTTTTGAGTTTATTCAACCGGAATACGTGAGCCTGCAGGCGGTTGAATATCATTATTGGGTTAAGGGGTTGCAGAAGACGTGGTCGGACTGGTCTACCTATAACAACATCATCAACTTTCCTTTCCTGCCGCCCGGCAATTACAGCGTAATGGTGGAATCGCGCGATTTGTTTGGGAATGTGACGCGGCTTGAGACCGTGGATTTGAGCGTAGTGCCACCCTACTGGAAACGTCCGGAATTCTTCGCTCTCGAGTTCATCGTTTTTGGCCTTCTGGTTATTCTTTCCCTTCGACTGAACGTTTCCACGACAAGGTTCAGAATCCTGAGCCAGTTTTTGTCCACGCTTACGGTGATCATGTTGATCCAGTTCATTCAAACCGTGGCAACGTCCACGTTGACTATTCGCAGCACGCCGGTCGCCGAGTTCTTCGTCCAGGTGGTGATTGCCCTGCTCGTGCTCCCCGCGGAGAATTTCTTGCGCAAGCGCATGATTAAGGCACACGAACGATCCCATCAATGATTTCCCGTTGGAATCCGTAATTTTCGATCAAACCTCAAGAGCATGTTTCTAAACCTGGAAACCATCCCTTCCTTTTATAAAGGATATGTTAAACTGGTTGAGCATCCCGACATTATCCAGGCGCTGCGAATTTCAAGTTACCGCAGTATGGAGTTGATTCATTCCATTCCTGATGAGAAAGTCGATTTTCGTTATGCGGCGGGCAAATGGTCCATTCGTGAAGTGTTTTGCCACATGCTTGATGCCGAGCGGATATTTGCCTACCGAGCCCTGCGGTTTGCCCGCAATGACAAGACGCCTCTTTCCGGCTTTGACGAGGAGGCCTATGCTCCTCACCTTAATGCATCGGCCCGGAGTTTGGCCGAACTGGGAGATGAAATGCAGCACCTGAGAACGAGTACAGTTGATCTTTTCAAGAGCTTTTCAGAAGAAATGCTCACCCGCAAAGGCACAGCCAATAACAATGAGCTTGCTGTGGGCGCTATAGGTATTATTATCGCCGGACATGAAACCCATCACTGCAAGGTGATCCGCGAGCGTTACCTGGGATGAGAGTTCCCGCCGTTTTGTTGCTGACCTGGATAGTTGTCGCAGGATGCTCTCCGGCTCGAAAACTGCACAAGCAAATTGACCGCGCGGAGGTCGATTTTCATGACCACATCGGCTTTGCGTTGTATGACCCCGGCCAGGGCAAGACACTTTACCAGCACCAAAGCGACCGGTATTTTATACCCGCTTCCAACACCAAGATTTTTACCCTCTTTGCAAGCCTGAACCTGCTCGGCGATTCCATTCCGGCATTGCGCTACGTACAAAAAGGTGACTCGCTAATATTTTGGGGCACCGGCGATCCAGGTTTTCTTTATGACGATGTGGTTAAAAGTTCAACGACGTATGATTTCCTGCGCAAGGCCAGCCGTCTCTATTTCTCGTCCAGAAATTTTGACAGCGAGTACTTCGGCCCGGGATGGGCATGGGGAGACTACCGGTATGCCTACCAGGTAGAGCGCACGCCTTTTCCGATCTTCGGCAATCGGTTTCATGTGCGGCGGAACGCAAGCGGGTTTGCGGCAACACCGAAGATCTTTCAGACTGAAATCAAGCGTATGGCGACGTCAAAGGAATCCGATGAGTTGGTGCGTGGCATGGAGTCCAACTCTCTCCGGTACGTTCCCGGTTCACGCGACTCAAGCGCTGAATGGGAAATTCCATTTCACTATTCGGATGAATTTCTGACGGTGCTCCTTTCCGACACGCTCAGGAAGGAAGTCAACAGGATTGAACTCCCCCTGGATACTTCCGCGCGGACCTTGCATTCCGTTCCGGCAGATAGTTTGTACAAAGTAATGATGCAGGAGAGCGACAACTTCATCGCCGAACAATTGCTGCTGATGTGCGCTGGTGTCTTGTCCGATACGCTAAGGACAGACATCGCCATTCGGGAGGTGAAGAAGCGATTCCTCAGCGACCTGCCCGATGAACCGGTCTGGGTGGATGGGTCGGGCTTGTCGCGGATGAACCTGTTTACACCCCGGTCTATAGTTGCCTTGTGGGAGAAGACGAGCCGCCTGGTGCCGCGCGAGCGGTTATTTTCTCTTCTTGCCGTGGGGGGAGTTAGTGGAACCATTCGCAACAACTACAAAGGAGAGCGCCCTTACATCTATGCCAAGACGGGTACCTTGAGGAATAACCACATGCTCAGCGGGTTCCTCGTCGCAAAAAGTGGCCGCGTGTTGATCTTCAGCTGGATGAACAACAATTTCACCGTGGGATCAGGACCGGTGAGAGGACGGATGGAAGAAATCCTTAAATTCATTTATGAATCGTACTGAAAAGCACATCTCCTGGCTACGAGCTATGGTCGTTGTGTTTGTGCTGCTATGCGGTAAGGGCGCATGGGCTCAGGCTGAGGATTCAATCAGTCTGAAAATCGGCCAGATGATTCTCATTGGCTATCCCGGAACCCAGGTCGATCCAATCGTATTGGAAGAAATAAGGGCCGGAAAGGCAGGATCTATTATCCTGTTTGAGAAAAACGTTCCCAAGACATCTGCTGCATTCACTCCCTTGAAAAAAGTGATTTGGACCTACCAAAAGGCGGCACCGATACCGTTGCTGGTCACCATCGACCAGGAAGGAGGACGTGTCAATCGCCTCAAGGAAAAGTACGGATTCACACGCTCGATAACCGCGCAGGAGATGGGTCGTGACACGACGCTTGATTCCGTTCGATTCTATGGCGATGCCACCGCGGCAACCTTGGCAGGCCTGGGAATAAACACGAATTTTGCGCCGGTAGTGGATCTGGGTGTTAACCCGGAGAATACCGTGATTTACAAAGTTGGCCGTTCGTTTGGCGCCAATCCCGATTCGGTGACGCGCATGGCGGCGGCGTTCATCCAAATGCACCGGAAGTACCGGGTCATTACCACACTCAAACACTTTCCTGGACACGGGAGCTCCCTGGCCGATACGCATTTTGGGGTTGCTGACGTTACCAACACATGGACGCCCGCTGAAATGATTCCCTATGAACGATTGATAACTGAAGGACTGGTGGATGCGGTCATGACCTCGCACATCGTCAACATGAAATTGGATCCGAAAGGTTATCCCGGTACGCTTTCCTCACGAATGATCGACAGTCTCCTCCGGAAGCAATATCACTTCAATGGCGTGGTATTTTCGGATGACATGCAAATGCAGGCAGTTGCCAAACAATATGGCCTGGAAGAGGCAATTCGCCTGGCTATCAATGCCGGCGTTGATATCCTTTGTTTCTCCAACAATATCGTTGGCAGTGAAGAACGGACAGTGAGCAAAGTCCACAGCATCATTCGGGCACAGGTTGAGCGCGGTCAGATCCGTAAAGAGCGGATCGACGAAAGTTTCAGAAGAATAATGAAACTCAAGCGTTCGATGGTATTCAACGATGCCCCGGTTATGGGCATCTCACCGGCTCAAAATCAGTCAACTCAATCAATCCTTCAGCCGTCCGACACCACATCGACCCCTGTTCCGGTGAAGAAGGAAAAGAAGAGGAAGAAGAAATCGAAAAGCAATTACTAGAATTATGCCACAGGATAACGAATTGCAGTCGGTCAGGAGTCAGTTGGAATTGCTTCAAAAGCAACTGGCAAGCAAAGCGCGCCGGGCTACTGTTGGAATGCTGATTCTTGTGCTCGTGACAGTAAGTTCTGTCATCTACGCATTCACGAATCGGGTTGAGGCTGAACGGAGTGCTGAGCAGGTAACTGTATTAAAGAGCTTTTTGGAAGAAGCGGAGCGGAATGCACTGCAGATGAAAGCGGAAGCGATGAGGCAGCAAGATTTGGCTGCCGCTGCAACCAAACGAATGGAAGAGGAGTTGGAGCTTTGTCGTCAGGGCAGGAAGTAATGACCGGGGTATTTCACATCACCGAACCGGTAGCACCTGAAGTGCCCATCTTGCTCAGTGTTCCTCATTGCGGAACAATCTTTCCTGAGGAGATAAAGGCGGAATTCAATCAGGAGTTCATCGAAGCACCCGACGATACAGACTGGTTTGTCGACAGATTGTATGATTTCGCGCCACAGCTGGGAATAACCATGATCGCCGCACGGGTGTCGCGTTGGGTGATTGATCTCAATCGCAATCCGGATGAGAAGCCGCTTTATGACGATGGCCGCCTGATTACCGGACTATGTCCAACAACTACATTTCTCGGCGAACCAATCTACAAGGACCAACGAAAGCAGGTTGATTACGGGGAAGTGAGTCGCCGGCTGGATGCCTACTTCCGGCCTTACCATGAAAGGATTCAGACCTTGTTGGATGAGTTAACAGCACGTCACGGCCGTGTGCTCCTCTGGGATTGTCACTCGATCCGAAGAGTAGTGTCGACAATTCATAAAGAACCTTTCCCGGATTTGATTCTGGGCGATGTGGATGGTACTTCTGCTTCACCGGGGATCATTGAGACAACCTTGAACGTGTTGGATCATTCCACATACCACACAAGCCACAATTTTCCTTTCAAGGGAGGCTACATTACACGACATTTCGGTAGGCCAGCCTTCAACCAGCACGCCCTGCAACTTGAGATGACTAAGGTGAATTATATGGATGATGCTGAAATGAAATATGATGAAGGCAGGGCCGGGGAGGTGCGCAAACTTTTGAAAGAAGTATTTCAAAGGCTGATCGAGCAGCTATGAAGGAAATTCCCACACTGAAATTTTTTCGCTTCAAGGGAATGCTGCAGCGGGAAGATTGGCTTGCGCCGGCCTATGTAGGCGTTGATGAGGGTGGTATAATCCGCTATCTGTCTTCGGTTGCACCGAAAGAGGGGATAGCGGTGGAAGCCGTCGATGGATTTGCATTGCCCGGATTTCAGAATACCCACTCGCACGCATTTCAATATGCCATGGCAGGATGGGCGGAAAATCATCCCGCAGGTACAAACGATGACTTTTGGTCGTGGAGGGAGGAAATGTATGCTTGTGCACTTTCTATAAACCCCGACGAGGCTGAAGCCATTGCTGCCATGCTTTATGCCGAATTGGTGAGGCAGGGATACACCCACGTTGCGGAGTTTCATTACCTCCACCATGACAGGGACGGCAGGCCTTACACCCACCGGGCTGAGATGGCAGGACGGATGATCGCCGCCGCCCAGTCGGCAGGCATTCGAATCACCCTTGTTCCGGTGTTTTATCAGCGTGGTGGTTTCGGAAAACCACCAGAGGAGCGTCAAAGGCGGTTTATTTCAGAAACAGTTGACGACTATTTCCAACTCCTGGAAGCTTCGAAGAGCGTCATTGATCAACACCCCGGAACGAGGCTCGGGGTCAGTGCGCACTCACTGAGGGCTGTTGAGTTAAGTGATATTAAAAAGATTGTTGATCAATCGCCAAAGGAGTTGCCCTTTCACATTCACGTAGCCGAGCAGAAGAAAGAAGTGGCGGATTGTATCGCGTACAGTAAAGAAAGACCCATGCAATGGGTGTTGAATAACCTTCCGGTGAACGAGCGTTTTAACCTGGTGCATGCCACGCACCTCGATGACGAAGAGGTGAGCCGGCTTGCCGCCACGGGGGCGCACGTCGTGCTCTGTCCGTCCACCGAGGGCAACCTGGGTGATGGCATTTTCCGGATGAAGGATTATGTTCGGGCCGGAGGTCGTTGGACGATCGGCACGGACAGCCACATTGGTATCAACCCTATGGAAGAATTGCGCATGATTGATTATCGTCAGCGATTGGTCACTAACCGGCGCAATACTTTCGACGGCGATGCGGCACATTACCTTGTCAATGAGGCAGTGACCGCTGGCCGTGTGGCGATGGGAAGAGAAAATGAAGAGCATTTCGCGCCCGGGCTGCCCATGGATGCCGTAGTCTACAAGGCAAGCAGTCACCTGGTGCAGGACGCGCCTTTGAAGAATCTGACGGCGATTCTCGTGTATACTTCAGATTCAAGCCGAATTCTTGGCACCCTGATCGGAGGGCGCTGGATCGTAAACAACCAGCACCATGTGCGGGGTGAAGGAATTAAACGCGAGTTCAGCAAGGCTATTCGTAGTTTGCGTTTCCGGTAAGGTATGCGGCTGGATGAACAACGCCTGATAAATACCATCCGACTTGCATTGTGGTCGGTCTCGCTGCTTTTGATTGTCATTCTTTCCTTCACACTTTTTCTGCTTTTTCCCCCTCGCCTTGATGATCACCCTGTCGAATCCTTGAAGGTGGAATCAACTGCTACCTGGTCACCACCGGACACATCGTTAATCCCCAAGACTCCGGAAGGTGATCTCATCCGTCTGGGTCACGACCTGATCGCACACACCTCACGGTTCCGGCGTGCGGAGGGTAGCGGGACGTTGCAGACCAACGGGATGAATTGTCAGAACTGCCACCTCGAGGCTGGAAGAAAACCCTGGGGGAATAACTTTTCGGCGGTTGCCTCTACCTATCCGAAGTTCAGGGGCCGCTCGGGGTCAATAGAGTCAATCGAAAAAAGAGTGAACGACTGCCTCGAACGAAGCCTGAATGGTCAACCCCTTGACGTGGGCAGTCGTGAGATGAAAGCCATGGTCGCCTACATCCGTTGGGTTGGATCAGGGGTGGCACAAAATCATACACCCATTGGCGCCGGAATTGCTGATCTTCCTTTGCTGAACCGTGCGGCAGATCTTGGTAAGGGAAAGAAGATCTACGCGGCAGCGTGTGCAAGATGTCATGGGCCCGAAGGCAAAGGAGCAAAGCTAACCGCATCCGAGTGGCAGTATCCTCCTCTATGGGGCGATCAAAGCTTCAATACGGGTGCAGGTATCCTTCGCCTGTCCCGGATGGCCGGATTCATTCAGCGCAATATGCCCAATGAACCAGTGAAATCACTGACCTTAAGCACAGAGGAAGCCTGGGATGTAGCCGCCTTTGTGTGTTCGCAGCCGCGCCCTGCCAAAGACCTGTCTGGCGACTGGCCCGATATCAGGACCAAGCCCTTTGACTATCCGTTCGGACCCTTTGCCGATGAATTCACTGAGGAACAACACCGATTGGGTCCATTTGCCCCGATCATCGCAGCCCGCAAATCGAAATGACTATTTCTTAAGATTGGCCTCGAATAGTTTGAGTATCCGCTTATACTCATCGGTCCAACTGCTCGCCTCTACAAAGCCGTGGTCCTCCATGGGATAGACAGCCAGCTCCCAATTGTCCTTGCCCAATTCGATAAGCCGTTGACTCAGGCGAACAGCATCCTGAAAGTGCACATTTACATCGAGCATGCCATGACAAATCAAAAGGTGGCCTTTGAGTCCGGCCGCGTGATAGATGGGCGAGCTTTTTGCATAAGCCACACTGTCGGTGAAGGGTTCGTTCAGAATATCAGACGTATAGCCATGATTGTAATGAGCCCAATCGGTCACCGGGCGTAGGGCGGCGCCTGCTGCGAAGACATCCGGAGTTGTAAACATGGCCATCAGGGTAATGAATCCCCCGTACGAACCACCGTAGATGCCGATTCTGCCGGGATCGATGGAATACTTTTCAGTAAGCCATTTGGCGCCGTCCACCTGATCTTCCAGATCTTTCCCGCCCATGAAGCGGTAGATTCCGGTACGCCAATCGCGCCCATAACCTGCGCTGGCGCGGTAGTCGATATCGAGAACCGTATAACCTTTGTCAGCCAGGAGATTGTGGAACATGTATTCGCGGAAATAGCTGGCCCACCACTTGTGCGCATTTTGTGTGTACCCGGCGCCATGAACAAAGATCACGGCCGCACCATTCGGATTGGAAGGCACGTACACCCTCGAATATACATCCGCACCGTCGCGCGCCTTAAATGTCGTCACCAGCGGATCGCGCCAGGTGTAAGACATGAATTCGGGTGTGAGGGATCGGGTTATTTGCTGAGGCACTGCCGCCGGTTTGTTCTCCTGAAGGAATAACTCCCACGGTTTGTTGGTGTATGAATACCGTATGGCCAGCCATTTCTGGTCAGGGGAAAGCGTCACTTCGTTTGCCCCGGTTTGTTGTGTGAGCCGCTCAGCCTTACCGCCATTTACCGGAAGCCGGTAAAATTGCTTCTCACCCGGATGCACTTCGTTGGTTGTGAGATAGAAATATTTCTTATCCCGAGAAAGTTCGACACGCTGCACTTCATATTTCCCTGAGGTAATCGCCTGACGCTTCTTCGCCGTGAAGTCGTAGGTATAAAGATGGGAGTAGCCGGATTCTTCAGAAAGGAACCAGAGGGTGTTATCATTAACCCAGCCCGTGATGCTCATCCCAAACCCCATGGCGGGACCACCCACCCAGGCATCGTCATGAAGCCGGTCAATCGAAGTGAACGTATGACGGGCAACATCAAGAGTAGCGAGCCAGCGATCTTTGTTATCGAGTGACTGAACGATGACTACATTGTTTTTCCCCTGATCGCTCCATATCGGGCCAAAATATACGACTGCCCTGTTTTCGGCCTTGACGGGCTTTCCATCCTTGGCCGGTTTGGCAGGATAATCCTTTCGAAAGGCCGGGACTTCCTGTATCCCCGGCAGTTCATCGGCCTTCACAGCGAATAAGGTGTCACGATCAATGTCATACACCATCATCTCGTATTGCGTTTGGGCCACACCTACTTTGGTCCTCGCCGGAATGTCTTCCGTGAACCCTGACTCCGTCACATAATTGGGTACGATGGTACTCTTCGCCGAGGGCGATTTGGAAATCCGGTAGGTAATGAACTTTCCGTCGGGAGAGAGTTGAATCTGATCGACGAGGCGATCATCAAGATAGATCTCTTTTGGCCGCCGACCGCGATCCATCTTCTGAATCTTCTCGGCGGCTTTGCGGTTCTCATTCCGCTTCTTCAACACATCAAAATAGGCCAACTGGTCGGCCTTCAGCCATTTCTCCTGTTCGCCCGGTTTGGGTTCCGGCCGTCGGGGTCCTTTGCGGAAGTCCGTCAATTGGCTGAACGTCCCGTTGGCGATTTCCCAACTGTATAGATTGCCGCCGGAAGTAAACAAGATCTTCTTCTCATCAGTTGAGAAAGCCGGGTTTGATTCCCGTTCGACTGTAAAGGTGATCTGTGTGGTTCTTGAGCCAGCGATATCAAGCAAGAAAATGTCACCATTCTTCTCATAAGCCTTGCGGGTATACGAGTGGTTGTAAGACCCATTGCGTGAGGGAAGTGCGCGGCGGACAGCAGGAGTTACCTTCCTGGGTGTTCGATCGGTCAGCGTTACAGCGTACAACGAATCGCCGGGATTTTTGTCTGGGTTCCAGTTGAAATACAGGTATCGACCATCTTCGCTCCAGAACGGATTGGAAGGTGCGACACCAATCCACCTGGGATCGCGCATGATTTTTTCAACGGTTAATGGTGCCAGTGATTGGGCATAGGAGGACGCGGCTACCAATAATAGGAGGAGTGTATTCTTCATAAAAACGGCAATGAGGAGCGAAAATTAGCCAGATCGCGAAGAGCGGTTAAGTCAAAAGTGATGGGTGGCGAACCGACTATTCCTTTTCTTTCAGGAAGTCTGAAAACAAACTGTTGAACACAGACAAGATCAGGCTAAAGGCAAGGGCCCACCAAAATCCATCTACCCGGAAGTCTTCCACAAAAGAATCTACAGCCAGGATAATCAGCGCATTGATGACGAGCAAAAAAAGCCCAAGGGTGAGTAGGGTGATGGGAATGGTGAATACGATGAGGACTGGCCTGATGAACAGATTGGAAAACGACACCAGGGCAGCCACGAGCAAGGCGGCCCAATAGTCACTGACGTGCACGCCAGGCAGCAAGTAGGCGGTGAGCATAACCGCCACACCGGAGAGCAGGAAGCGCACAACAAGTTTCATGGCAAAAATTGATCGGTGAATATCTCCAATTTGCCGGAACTTATTGCCGCCCATGCAACTTTTTAAGGATGTTCAGCCTGGTTAATTTCGAGCCGTGTACGCTATTGTGGATATAGAGACAACCGGAGGTTATGCGGAGAATCATCGCATCACGGAAATCGCCATCATCCACCATGACGGCATTCAGATCACAGGCCGGTACAAAACGCTGGTAAATCCCGGTCGCCGCGTTCCTTTGTTTATTACTGGGCTTACCGGCATCACCAATGAAATGGTCAGCCAGGCACCGATGTTTGAAGACATTGCACCCGCGATTTTCGAGCAGCTCAAAGAGAAAGTGTTTGTCGCCCACAATGCACACTTTGATTACAGTTTCCTGAAAAAGGAGTTGCTGGAGGCGGGCATTCATTGGAACACCAGGAAACTATGTACGGTGAAACTCAGCCGGAAAATAATACCGGGTCTAGATTCCTATAGCCTGGGCCGGCTCGCCGAAAGCCTGGGCATTGTTATTGAGGACCGACATCGAGCCGGGGGTGACGCGGAGGCTACGGCTCGCATCTTTGATCAATTGTTAAAGCGCGACGATAGCGGCGTTATCGCCAAAGCGCTTAAGCGGAACTCAGGCGAAGCCATCCTTCCGCCCAATCTCCTGAAAGAGGATTATGACAGCCTTCCGAACCTGCCGGGTGTTTATTACTTTCTGGATAGCCGCGGCCAAGTGATTTACGTGGGCAAGGCGATCAACCTTCGGAAGAGAATCACTGGTCACTTTACAGGAGAAGTTTCTGCGTGGAACCGGTCCAACATTCGGAATGAAATCCATCGTATCCGTTATGAACTTACGGGTAACGAGCGGATGGCGCTGATCATTGAAGCAAGGCAGATTCGCAGCCTGTGGCCCAGGTATAACCTGGCGCAGAAAGTGCGCGTGGAATCCTGGGGCATTTTCGACTATTATGATCGGAGAGGATTTCGAAGATTCGTTGTGAACGCGGTGGGCAGAAACTCATCCCCGCTCCACCTCTTCACCAACAAAAGTTCGGCGTGGAGTTCGCTATGGTCGAAGGTGAAGGAGTTTGATCTTTGCCCAAAGCTGGCAGGACTGCAACTGGCGAAGGGTCCATGTTACGCTCATCTTTCCGGCTCCTGCAGAGGAGCCTGTGAAGGGAAGGAGGACGTGGAAGCATATAACCTTCGCACCAAGGCTATGATCGACTCTTTTGGCCCCGTTGGAGTGAACGCGGCCATTTTGGGTGAGGGGAGAACCGCAGAAGAACGCTCAGTTATTCTTGTAGAGCAAGGTCTCTATGTGGGCCATGGGTTTGTGGGCAGGGATGTGTCGTTGTCCGCCCTGGATCAAGTTCGTGCCCTGATCACCCCGGACCGGGACAACCGCATTGCCCAGGGTCTCGTTTCATCGGTGTTGCAAGACCCCGACGACGGAGAAGTCATCGTTTTTGAGTAAGGTGGCCGTCCATCCTTCCGTCATCCGGATTTTGGACCTAATTCTTTATTATTGCGCTTCACTTTTCAGAAACACAGGGATTTATGGCATTTGATTCGCCGCAGGCAACTGAACACCACAGAAAGATTCAGCAAGTATACACCGAGGTAGCCAAAGTTGTGGTAGGTCAGGATTACATGGTCAACCGGCTGCTGATCGGACTATTTACCAACGGCCATATCCTTCTTGAAGGTGTTCCCGGGTTAGCCAAGACATTAACGATCTCAACGGTTGCCAAGGTACTGCACCTGGACTTCGCCCGGATTCAGTTTACGCCCGACCTACTTCCCTCCGACCTGGTGGGAACCATGATCTACAACCAGCGCGAAGGAAAATTTGAAGTGAAGAAAGGCCCCATTTTTGCCAACATCATCCTGGCCGACGAAATCAACCGCTCCCCGGCCAAAGTTCAATCCGCGCTGCTCGAAGCCATGCAGGAGAAAACTGTGACCATCGGAGAAACGACTTTCAAATTGGACAAGCCCTTCCTCGTGATGGCCACGCAGAATCCTGTGGAGAATGAAGGAACGTACCCGCTCCCGGAAGCCCAGGTGGATCGGTTCATGATGAAAGTGTCAGTGACGTATCCCACCAAGGAGCAGGAACTGGAGATTATGCGGCGTATTGCCAACCTGCAGTTTGACTACACCGTAAATCCAATTCTCACGAAGGAAGACATCTTTGCTATACGTGAAGAAGTAAACAAAGTGAAGATCTCGGAGTCATTGGAGAAATACATCATAGAATTGGTATCCGCCTCACGCAACGCCAAAGAATACAAACTTGATCACGAAGCGCAGTACATTCAGTTTGGCGCTTCACCGCGAGCCAGCATTAATTTGAATCTCGCGTGCAAGGCAGCGGCTTACCTTGAGGGACGTGATTATGTTTTACCCGAAGACATCAAGGAAATAGCACCCGATGTGATGAACCACCGCATCATTCTCAATTATGAGGCGGAAGCTGACAACGTGAAGACAACGGATATCATCAAAGCTATCCTCGGCAAGGTGCCGATCGGCAAGTAAGCGTTAACCGAATCTTATTTCTGTTATCCGGCTTTTACCGGAATGTTATTCGGTAGGCTGTCTAATCGCCTCATTCACAAGCACAAACACGAAGGCCCCCTTTTCTTGGAGGCACCTTTTGGTGATGCCGAACTGCCGGTTTTAACAATTAGGTAACAGACCAGCATCAGCCGGGTAACATGGGCGGAGGACCTTTGCTGCATCAAATTCCCACCCATGCGCACCCCGGTCCTTTCGATAATTCTGGCCCTGATTTCGTGGATATCGTATGCTCAAAATGGATCCTTAACAGGCAAGGTTCTGGACGCCAAGTCGTCTGAGCCGTTGATTGGCGCGAACGTTGTCATCGAAGGAACCACGGTGGGCGCTGCCACCGATATCGATGGGAAATTTCAAATCCCCAACATCAAGCCAGGAACATACAATGTTGTGGTGTCCTCCATTACCTACAAGACGCAGACGGTCCCCTCGGTTGTCATCGAAAGTGGAAAAATAACTTCCTTGGAAGTCCCCCTCCAGGAGGAAGTCGCCGAATTGGCCGAGGTGGTGGTTACGGCCAAACGAGAAATTAACACGGACGCCAATCTGGTTAGAAGCATACGGGAGGCCAAACTCGTGGTAAGCGGAATTTCAGCTGAGCAGATCACCCGCCTGCCGGACCGAGACGCAGCGGAAGTCATGCGCCGTGTTCCCGGGGTTACCATCGTAGACAACCGTTTTGTGATTGTCAGGGGAGTGCCTGAGCGGTATAACCAGGTAATGATCAACAACGCCATTGCACCCAGCACGGAAATTGACCGGCGCTCATTTTCTTTTGACCTGATAGGTGCCGGCGCAATTGACCAGATGCTGATCTATAAGTCGGCGTCCGCCGAGGTCCCTGGTGACTTTGCCGGCGGATTGATCAAGGTGGTCACCAAACAGCCTTCCAACGACGAACACATCAACGTAGGGTTCAGCGTGGGGTACCGGACGAATGCGACCGGACAAACCACTATTGCGTCAAAGGGAAGCAGTACCGATTGGTTGGGCTTTGATGACGGGTTCCGTGCACTTCCTGCTGGGTTTCCAAGCTCCGATGCCTTGAGAAGTTCGGCCAAGAATTCATTCCTGCGTGAAAGCGCAGGTAAATCGCTGACAAATAATTTTGCTCCCCTTTCCAAAACAGCACCGTTGAACATGGGGTTCAGCTTCAGCCTGGACAAGACCTTCGATGTGGGCAAGGTGAGGTTCAGCAACCTTACGGCATTCTCATATTCCAATACGTACACCCATTGGGATGCAAAATTCCTGCGCTACAATTCCTTTACGGCAACAAGTGCCGAGAAGCGGTTTGAGTATACGGACAATTTCTACAGCAATGACGCTCGCTTTAACGCCGTGTTCAACTGGCGGGTGGATTTGAACGATAGAAACCATATCGAGTTCAAAAACCTGTTTGTTCAACTGGGTGAACATGAAACAACCATTCGGACCGGAGAGGACCTCATCCAAAGCCCCAATTTTGACCGCACCAACTATGCCTATCACTGGTTAAGCCGTTCGATCTACACGGGTCAACTGCAGGGAAATCACAAACTGGGCGATGGTTCGCACAAGGTAAATTGGATGCTGGGCACCAACCTGGTCAAGCGCAATGAACCCGATTACAGGCGCTTCAGAACCTACCGGGACAAAGCCTTTCAGGGCACGGAAGAGCCGTATACCATGCAATTGCCTGCGGCCGGCAACGTGTTTGAAACGGGCAGATTCTGGTCAGACCTTACCGACCAGGGATTCTCAGGGTCCGGCGATTATGAGAAGAGTTTTGGAAGTGAGTCATCAAAACGAAAAGCCACCATCAAGGCCGGCGCCTATGTGGAGTATAAGACAAGAAGTTTCAACGCTCGCTTTGTAAACTACCTGTATCCCAACACAGCAGGCTTTGATCCGGCTGTTGGCGATTCCCTTTCCCGGTTGCCGCTGTCTAATGTCTTTGCACCGGAAAATATCAAACGGAAAAATGGCTTTGTCATTGAGGACGGTACCCAGCCCCAGGATCGCTATGAAGGAAAGAACACCCTGACGGCAGGGTATGTCAGCGGTTCTGTACCCCTTGGCAAACTTGACGTAACCGTTGGGTTCCGGGGAGAATATAACGTTCAGAAACTTGATGCGCGCACGGCGGTGGGGACAATTAATATCAACAACCCGATCTTTTCGGCATTGCCCTCGCTCAACGTGGCCTACAACCTCAACGACCGTTCACTCATTCGTATGGCCTATGGCCGCACCGTAAACCGCCCGGAGTTTCGTGAGCTGGCTCCGTTTTTGTATTACCAGTATGAGTTTGAAGCGGCGATTTATGGTAACTCCACGCTGAAGACTGCGACTATTGATAATGTTGATTTGCGTTATGAGATGTATCCCAACCCGGGCGAGATCCTGAGCGTGGGCGGATTCTACAAGAATTTTACCAACCCCATTGAAACCTATTTGCAGGTAACCACGGACAATCCGCAGTTCAGCTACGGAAACGCTCCGACAGCTACTTCCTATGGCGTCGAAGTTGAATTCAGAAAGTCGCTTGCGAGTTTGGGACTTACCAGGTTCCTGCGAAATACGTCCGTCAACATCAATGCAGCATGGATTCATAGCAACGTGGACATCGGAAACAACGCGGCGAACGCGAACCAGATCAGAAACCGGCCCCTGCAAGGACAATCTCCGTACATCATCAATGCGGGTGTTTATTACATGGATGAAATCACGGGCCTGTCGGTCAACCTGGCTTATAATGTGTTTGGACCACGCATCTTTTCAGTCGGCGACAAGAATTTCCCTTCCTGGTGGGAAATGCCCAGGAACTCAGTGGATTTCCAGATTTCGAAGACCTGGGCGAGACGATTTGAAACGAAGTTCAACATCCAGAACCTGCTGAATGCCACCTACAGCATCTACCAGGACAATGACAATAATAATGACATTACGGACAAGGAGGCAGTGATCCGGCAATACAAGGTCGGAACAACCTTCACGCTTGGATTCATCTGGAAATTCGCATCCGTGAAGTGATGCGAAGGGAGTTAACTAATCGTTAAGCCAGGGGCCGGCTCGGTAATACTGAGGTAATTAAACCTTAATTCGTCAGACATCATCCCGGGAGTCATGCCCTCTACTTTTGAGCCCAAATAATTACCACATGAAAAAACTAAGCCTATTCGCCATCGTAGCAATGGCCAGCCTGGTGATAATGTGCAGTGAGAGCAAGAACGATATTCAGCCCGCTGCCACCGTCACCGTGGACCCGTCTACCGGTTCGGGAAAACCCGGTCAAGCCGTGACGGTGAACCTCTCATTCAACGCCCCCAACGGAGCAAAAGAACTTCATGTATTTGTCGGCGGTGTTGAGGATGACCTCGTAACGTTGGAAGGTGTTTCTTCTCCAACCACGTATGATTACACCGTTCCTGCTGATGCCTCCGTGGGCTCAAGTATAGTTCTGGGGTTCCAGATCCTTGACAACAAGGGATATCCATCATCAATTTCAAACTTCACCATCACGGTTGGAGAAACGCTTCAGGGTACAATTAGCGCGAGCCGGACGCTGGATGCCACCCAGCAGTATATCATCAAGGGACAGGTGTTTGTGGCTAATGGGGTGACGCTCACCATTCCTGCCGGCACCATCCTTAAGGGGGATAAGGCAAGCAAGGGCACACTCATCGTTCAGCCCGGAGGCAAATTGGTTACCCAGGGTACAGCAAGCAGCCCTGTCATCTTCACCTCCGCACAAGCTCCTGGCGCCCGCGACCGGGGCGATTGGGGGGGCGTAATTCTTCTTGGAAATGCCTTTGTGAATCAGCCGGCCAAGCCTTCGATCGAAGGGATTACACCCGCACAGACCTATGGAAGCACCGTAGCGGAAAGTGCAACACCGGCCACGAATGCTACTGAAAACTCCGGCTCGATTCAGTATACACGCATTGAGTATGCCGGCATTGAGCTGACGCCGAACAACGAAACCAATGGGCTTACCATGGGCGGCGTTGGCAATGGCACAACCATTGAATATGTCCAGGTATCATTTGGCGGTGATGACAGTTTCGAATGGTTTGGCGGCACTGTAAATGCGAAATATCTCGTCGCTGAGTCCTCATGGGACGATGACTTTGATACCGATTTCGGATGGGGAGGAAATGTGCAGTTTGGTCTCGCTGTTCGCAATACGTTCTTCGCCGACCAATCCGGCTCCAATGGATTTGAGAGCGACAATCAGGGCAACGGCAACACAATCGCCGGTGTATGCGATGGCACCACCAATACGGGATGTACCCGGGGCGTATTTTCCAACATGACCTTGCTCGGACCCCGCGACATTCAGACTCGCGCAATCTCCGGCAACTACCTCAACGGTGCTCATATCCGCAGAAGGACCGCCATTTCGATCTTCAACTCCTACATCGCAGGTTGGCGTCTTGGAATACGCCTGGATGACCAGGGAACCCTTGATAACCTGAATGGAGGTACCAGTGTGCATGCTAATAACGTGGTTTCGGTTCCGGGAACAACCCGTATTGGAGCCTCTACCTCAGCAGCGGATGCCACCTTCGCCACAGGCCTCTCCAGCGGCGATGCCACTACCCTTGCAACGTATTGGACCACCAACAACAACGGCGACTTCAACAACATCACCACGACCCAGCCCCACCAGGATATCGGCATCAACCCGGCGGCGTTTTGGGGTGCCTCCACCTCGTCGACCTATCCATCAAATCCTGACTTCAAGCTGGTGGCGGGTGTAGCCGGAGCCAATAACCTCAATGGCGGTGCGAGTTTCTCGAATGCAAAACTGACGGGTGGATTCTTTACGACCACAACCTATCGCGGGGCATTTTCTGCCACTACGGACTGGACAGATGGATGGACGGAATTCCAACCCCTCAACAAAGCATACTAAATCAACTGGGCACGTTGCCCCGGAAGACCCGTCATCTGACGGGTCTTCTTTTTTATGAACTAACTTCATGCCATGCGACACTTAATTATCCTTTACCTTACCCTGATATTTCTTGCCGGCTGTACCCTGGACAGGGATTACAACCCTGACAAGCATCTCACGGTTCAGGAGCAGGAAGTGCTGATGAATCGGATTATCCGCTACATCGCGCGTGCCCCGGAGGGAGTGCCGCCTGAGGACCGGTTCAAACGAGCCTATGACGAGCATTATGACGACCAGCGCGGAAGGCATCGCCTTGATGCCTTATACGCCCATGACCAAACCTATTACTTCCTCGTGAGCCGGGGGGCGCCCAGCGTCACGGAGAAGCGCGTGGCGATTGGAGGGAAAGTGACGATGGATGAAAACCAGCGGGTAACCTATTATGAAGAAGTCTTCCGGACTTGGAAAATGGAACCTGATACGCTGGTTAAGCGTAGCCTCTTTCTGTTCGACAAAATGGTGAAGGGCAAAGAACTTTCGCCTTATTACTCCAGCCGTTCCGGCAATACGGATTACATAGAGTTCCCTGACGATCGCACTTATTTTGATACGGAGCAGCGGATCTGGAGAACCCGCTGACTAGTTGACTTTCCGGAGACGCTCCTGGTGCATTTCAATGGCCCGCTTAATCGGCACGGTCGTGGCCGCCACGGAATCCTGGGCTTTCTTGTTGTTTACGATCTTCTGCTGCAGCACCAGGTGTTCCAGTTTGTTTGCCTCCAGCGACTTTTCAAGCTGAATCTTCTGCTGTTCGTTAGACGTTAGGCGGGTGTTTAGCGACTTGTTCTCGTTGACCAATTGTTGTTGCTTTCGGTTGACGATGTTCAGTGCCTCCTGAGCTTCCGCAATTTGTGCCTGAATCTTGTCCTTGTAAAACTTGATGCCAAACTGGTATACCAGCTTTTCCACGGCTTCTTCGACCAGTTTGATGTCGTTCACCGTCCATTCATCGCCGCGAATGCCCATCCAGACCGTTCCGGTTTCGGCGTTGCCATCATGTTTTGCATATACGATGCCGGTTGTGTAAACGGTTCCACCCATCGCAGGTCCCTCCACAAAATCATAGCCGCTGCCGGCCTTCACTTTGCCGAGGGTCTTAAGGTATTTGGACCAGGCAACAGCGACATCGTCACTCTTTGCTTCGAGCGTCGTAGCAAATCCCTCCGCCGATTCACCCTTCACCTTCTCACTTTTCTTGTTCACCGTTACTTTCTGTGCCAGCGTTGAAGTGGCTGCAAAAAGAGTAAGGATTATGACCAACTTTTTCATGCGCGAATGGTTATCTTGAGCATAAAGATCGGATGTTTTGAACAATTCAGTGCTGATCACCGGGGCTACCGGACTAATTGGTCAGCGACTAACGGAAATATTACTTCAAAAAGGATGCCGCGTCTCCCACCTGGGACGATCCCGTCGTGATGGCACGATACCTTCCTTCCTTTGGGACATTTCCAAGGGAACGATGGATAGGGAAGCCCTGAAAGGCGTTGATACCATCATTCATCTCGCAGGAGCCGGAATCGCTGACAAGCGCTGGACGAACAAGCGGAAGCGGGAGATCCTGGAGAGCAGGACAAAATCTACAGCGCTGTTATTTCAAATGCTGGCCTCTGCTCCGCATCAGGTGAAGACGGTGATCAGCGCGTCTGCTATCGGCTACTATGGTGGCACCCTCAGTTCGGAATGGTTTGATGAGGGCAGTGAGGCAGGGCATGATTTCCTCGCTGTGGTAGTAAAGCAATGGGAGCGTGAAGCCGCGAGAATCACGGAGCTGGGAATTCGCGTTGTGATGATCCGTATTGGGGTGGTGCTTAGCCGCGAAGGCGGGGCTTTACGGGAAATCATTAAGCCGATTCAATGGGGTGCAGGAGCTGCCCTGGGGTCCGGACGGCAATGGATGAGTTGGATTCACGCCGATGACTTATGCCAGATCTTCGCCTTTTGCATGGAGAATGAAAGACTCAGCGGAGTGTTTAATGCGGTTTCGCCGAATCCGGTGACGAATCTGGAGTTGACTCAAGCAATTGCGCGGGTACTGAAGAAGAGAATCCTTCTTCCGGCGGTGCCAGCGGTAATGTTGAGATTGGCATTAGGTGAAATGGCCAACCTGGTTATTCTGGGTAATCGGGTTTTATCCGAAAAGATACGGCAGGCCGGTTACTCTTTTAAACATGATGAGCTCAACATGGCTCTGCATGACCTGCTGGATTCACCCGGATCGTCAGCCTAAAGGAATTTTTCTATATTCGCCGGAGTTGAATCAACAAACATGGCAAAGAAGAAGAAGAACGGCGATGAATTGATGAAGCTGGCGCTCGAGGAAGAACATAAAATCCGCAAAGCATTCAAGGACAAGGACTGGTCCGAAATAAAGAGCTCCGACTCCTGGGTGATCTTCAAAGTGATGGCTGAGTTTGTTGAGGGCTTTGAGAAACTTGCCAAGATCGGACCGTGCGTTACCATCTTTGGATCGGCCCGGGTGAAGCAGGGCCACCCGTACTACAAGATGGCCGAAGAGACGGCCTTCCAACTTGTACAGCATGGATACGGCGTTGTAACCGGTGGCGGCCCCGGGATCATGGAAGCGGGTAACAAAGGCGCACACCGCGCCGGCGGCAAATCGGTGGGGCTTAATATCTTTCTCCCTTTCGAACAAAAAGGCAATCCCTACATTGATCCCGACAAGCTAATCACGTTTGACTATTTCTTTGTCCGGAAGGTGATGTTTGTGAAGTACTCGCAGGGTTTCGTCGTAATGCCCGGGGGATTTGGAACCATGGATGAGCTTTCAGAGGCATTGACACTGATACAAACAAAGAAGATTGGCCGCTTCCCTATTGTTATGGTGGGTAAGAAATACTGGGGAGGCATGATTGATTGGTTCAAACACACGCTGGTGGCTGAAGCCATGATCAATGAGGAGGACCTCACCCTGTTTAACCTGGTCGATACCCCTGAAGAGGCCGTAAAAGTCATTGACGACTTCTACGCCAAGTACCTGCTCTCCCCGAACTTCTAGTCGTAAACCCTTTAATTTTCAGAGAATTAGCAAGAGTCACGACTTTTTTGAAACTTTTATCGTAATATTACGATTAAAGGAACAGAAATGGGACTCACAAAAACCACGGCGTTCTCGGTGCACCAGAATGAGTTGGCCAGTTTTGCCAAAGCCTTGGGGCACCCGGCGCGCATTGCGATCCTTCAGCACCTGATCAACCGGAAGTCTTGTGTCTGTGGTGACATCGTCGATGAATTGCTGCTTTCCCAGTCGACGGTGTCTCAACATTTGAATGAGTTGAAGAGCGTGGGTCTGATTCAGGGAACCATTGAAGGACCAAGCACCTGTTACTGTATCGAACCCCAAACATGGAACCGGATGAAGGGATTGTTGGGGGATTTGTTTGAGAGCCTGCCAGAATCGACTTGCTGCTAATTAACTCAGATACCATGAACACGATTGAATCCAACCAACTCAAAGAGCTCGTTAAAGAGAAATACGGGCAGATCGCCGATCAATCAAAAGCGCAAAACGAGACCAGTTGCTGCGGCGCAGGCGGGTGCTGTGATACGCTCGACTACACCATTATGGCCGACGACTACACCAGGCTTGAAGGTTATGTGAAAGAAGCTGACCTCGGGCTGGGATGCGGGCTTCCCACTGAGTTCGCCCTCATTAAGCCGGGCGATACCGTGGTCGACCTGGGCTCTGGAGCGGGTAATGATTGCTTTGTTGCCCGATCCATCGCCGGCGAAAATGGCAAAGTGATTGGTGTGGATTTTACTGAGCGCATGATCCAAAAAGCCAGGGAAAATGCGACGAAACTGGGGTTTTCCAATGTAGAATTCCGCCAGGGCGATATTGAGAACATGCCGTTGGCCGGAGGAATAGCGGACGTGATCGTCAGCAATTGCGTGTTAAACCTCGTGCCCGACAAGAAACGGGCCTTTGCCGAAATGTTCAGGGTATTGAAGGTGGGAGGTCACTTCAGTGTCTCCGACATAGTCCTGGTGGGAAATCTTCCTGAGGGACTCAAGTCATCGGCGGAGATGTATGCCGGTTGCGTGGCGGGAGCAATCCAAAAGGAGGAATACCTGGGCATGTTGGAAACGGCCGGGTTCAAAAATATCCGTGTCCAGAAGGAAAAGCGAATCGTGCTGCCTGAAGAAATACTTAGGCAATATTTGCCCACTGACCAACTGGAAGAGTTTGCGAAAGGATCAACCGGGATTTTCAGCATCACGGTTTATGGCGAGAAGCCCGAAGCCTGCTGCGGCCCGGGATGTTGCGGAAAATAGACCATGAAAAAAATCCTGGTTCTTTGCACGGGCAATAGTTGTCGCAGTCAGATGGCAGAAGGCTACCTGCGGTTGTTTGCAGGAAACCGTGCCGAAATTTTCAGCGCGGGAATTGAGGCGCACGGATTGAATCCACGTGCAGTCGCTGCAATGGCCGAGGATGGAGTTGACATTTCAGGCCATCAGTCAAAGCGCATCGATCAATTGCCGCAAATTCGGTTCGACTATGTAATCACCGTCTGCGACAATGCCAAGGAGCGCTGCCCGTACTATCCCGGTTCCAGGCAATTGCACCATGACTTCCCGGACCCTGCAAAAGCCAAAGGTTCCGAAATGGAAATCAAGGAGGCCTTCGGCCAGGTGCGCGATCAGATCAAGAAGTACGCTGAAAATTTCATTGCGGAAAACCTGGGGACCGGATCACCATCCTAACCCATAGTCTTCTCCGTGGTTGCTTGATCCGCCCCAAAAGGAGCCGTGCTTCCAATCAAACCAAATGGCATTTACAGGTCCGCTCGTTCGTTCCTCGTACGACAGATGATAGCCCATTCGCGTCAGTTCCTTGCGGACATAAGGTGGAGTTTGTGTGTTCAGCGTCATGGCGCCCGGTCGTTTTTCATGATCACCAAATGATGAATACATCTGGAAGGTTTTGAAACTCGGGGCTTCACAGGACTCCTGAACCGTCATATTGAACTCCACCATGTTCAGAAAGAACTGCAGAAGCAATTGATCCTGTTCATCTCCGGCCTGCTTGGCAAAAGAAAGGAACGGTTTGCCATCTTTAAGTGCGAGACTTGGCGTTAGTGTGACCCGCGGACGTTTGCCGGGCTCCACGACGTTAAAGGGATTCTCGCTGGCATCCAACACAAACGCCTGCATTCGCTGACTCATGCCCACCCCCGTGTTGCCAGCAATACATGCGGGGACCCAGCCGCCACTTGGCGTAATGGAAACCACCCAACCCTCCTTGTCCGTTGTCTCCACGGAAGTGGTGCCTGCGGTAAATGCATTCAGGAAACTTTCGTCAAGAGGGTTCTGCCAGCCCGCTGTGGATGCCTGTGTGTTGCCCCACTTCTTCAGGAGTTCATTATATGGGTTCTGTTTGCCTTCGAAGGGATAAGGATCACCGGGCGCAGCCTTGGGGTCGTTCATCTCCCAGTTGATTAGCTTGCTGCGTTCCTTCGCATACTCCTTCGACAGCAAACCCTTCATCGGCTCCTCCGGAGCGAAGGCCGGATCGCCGTAGTAGAAATCGCGATCGGCAAAGGCGAGATTCATGGCCTGGTACAGCGTGTGAATGTATCGGGCTGAATTGTAACCCATTCCCTTGAGATCGAAGTTCTCCAGTATGTTGAGTGCTTGAAGCATCACAGGTCCCTGCGTCCATTGTTGGAGTTTGTAGACATCGATTCCCCGGTAGGTGGTCATCAACGGTTCCTCAATCTTCACTTTCCAGTTGGCGAGGTCTTGTTCGGTAATCAGCCCGCCCTGCTCCTGGCATCCACGGGCAAACTCTTTCGCGATGTCGCCCTTATAGAAGCGGTCGTAAGCAGCATAAATGGCTTCCTTGCGCGTCTTTCCTTTCTTGAGCGCTTGCTGTTCTGTATCAACCAGCTTTTGAAGGGTAGTGAGCAAATCCTTTTGAACAAATATTTCGCCGGCATCCGGGGCTTCCCGTTTTTCGCCGGGGTGAGTTAAAAATACTTTCGCCGAATATGGCCACTTCTTGATTTCCGCTTTTCCCCGTTCGATCGAGTTGGCGGTTTGCGCTTCAATTGGATACCCTTCTGCCATTTGCATCGCTGGCGCTAATACTTCTTTCAGGCTCATGGTGCCATACTCGGCCAGGATGGTCATCAAGCCACCGGGCGTGCCGGGAGTTACCGCGGCGAGCGGACCAAATTGTGGCGGATACTTGAAGCCCTTCCCCTTGAAAAATTCTGAGGTTGCCCCCGTAGGCGCAACACCAAGCGCATTGATGGCAATTACTTTCTTTGTTTTCGGATTATAGATCAGGGCCTGGGTTTCGCCTCCCCAGCTAAGCACATCCCACATCGTGCAGGTTGCAGCCAACATGGCGCACGCGGCATCAACGGCATTTCCTCCCCGTGTAAAAATGGTTGCGCCAGCAGTGGCCGCCAGCGGTTTACCCGTAATGGCCATCCAATGGCGACCATGAAGCGGAGGCTTCTGCGTTTGTACAGGAAGGTTATTGAACTCCTGGGCAATGGTCACTTTGTTTATCGCCAGGAGTAACAGGACAGAAAAGATGACCCGCATAGCTGTAGGATTTAGGTATCGCCAAATATAGGCCAACCGTGACCAAATGTTCATCAAAATTTATCAGCCATGGAGATGCGCGGAACAGCGGAAAATAGACAGGATGAGCTGAAATCAATCCTTTGCAACCTTTGAACCACGGCTGACGTCTAACTCCCTGAACGATCCCAAATACACGATGAAATCCATCCTTACCCTTGTTTTCGCCCTGGTTACCCTTGTGGGCAGCGCCCAAACCAAAGACGGCATCTTCCAGCTGGACCGGGATTATGCCATGAACCCCAAAGGCACAGTCAAGTTAAGTTCGTCCGACGCGAAGGTGTTTATCACGGGATCAAACCGATCGAATGCCCATGTTAAAATCTACCGGCAGGTAACCACGCGTGGCGTAGTTTTCGGTCAGGAGGAATTTGGGGTTGACGTCTTTGAAGACGATGGTAATCTTGTTGTGCGGGAACATTCGAATTCGAACGTGGTCGGCATGATCGGGTATCACTACGAGAAGTACGAGATAACCCTTGAAGTCCCTGAGGGAGCGAGCCTGCTGGTGCGCGGTGATGACGGCGATTACAGGATTCGAAATGTGGATGGAAGAATCTCCCTTGATCTCGATGACGCCGACGTAGAGTTGTCGGCCTGTTCGGGTGATTATTTCCGATTTCAGATGGACGACGGAGACGTAGTCATGGATGAAGGCCGTGGCAGCCTGGACATCGATGCGGATGATGCGGATGTGAAAATCACGCGTGCAGCTTTTACTTCGATTATTGCTGATGTGGACGATGGCGATCTGGAAATCGAGACTTCATTGGCCGATAACGGTGAGTACCGGATCAATGCACAGGATGGTTTGGTTGCCCTTACGGTAACCAAGGGCGGAGGCAAATTTGATATTCGACACGGGGATTCGCGAATCGTCACGGAAGGCGACTGGGATCAGATTAACCGATCCGATGAGCATACTCAACTAGTGCTTGCGAACGGTAATGCCCGCGTGGACATCCGTGCCGATGATGGTAGGGTACGTTTGGTCCGTCGCTAGACGTCGCAGATCGCTATAGCAGCCCGAAGAGAATCCAGCTTGTCAGGCTGACTGGGTATGAACTCCTGAGCCACGTAGCCCTTAAAGCCGGTGGCCACGATAGCCTTCATGATCGCAGGATAATAAAGCTCCTGACGTTCGTCGATCTCATTTCTTCCGGGTACTCCACCTGTATGATAATGCGCAATGTACTTCGCATAGGTCCTTATCGTTGCAATCACATCACCCTCCATGATTTGCATATGATATATGTCGTAGAGCAACTTGAAGTGGGCTGATCCGGTCTTTTCGCACAAGGCTACCCCCCATGGCGTATGATCGCACTGGTAATCCTTATGATCCACCTTGCTGTTGAGCAGTTCCATGCAAACCTGGATGTTGTAGCGGGCCGCCACTTTCAATACGGGATCGAGGCCCCGAGCACAGTTTTCAAGGCCTTGTTGAGGCGTTAGTCCATTTGCGTTGCCGCTGAAGCAGATCACGTTCTTTAATCCGGCATCGGCAGCCTTGGGGATTTCTCGGGTATAATCTTTCAGTAACGTTTCATGGAGGCTTGTGTCGTTAAAGCCCCGGGTAAGGCCAATCGGGGACGCATAGCCCATCGCGCAGGTGAGCCCATACCGGGCGGCCGTGGCCCATTGGTCGGACCGCAGCAAATCAATGGACTTGATGCCGATATCCCTGGCTGCTTCACAAAGCTTATCCAACGGAATATCATCATAGCACCATTGGCATACTGAATGATTGATGTTGTTCTTGAGTGACTTTCCTGTGTCCATAGCATATGTAGAAGAGGGAAGCAGGGCTGTACCGGCCAAACCGGCGATAGACTTCAAAGCAGTTTTGCGGTTCATGATGGTTACCTATTTGTCGTTTCTGTACACCGTTCCGTCTTTCATGACAAACATAACGTTCCGGAGTTGAGATATACCCTTGGCCGGATCGCCGCGCACGGCCATCAAGTCCGCCTTCATTCCGGCGCGCACAAAACCGATCTCATTTTCCATGTGCAGGGCACGGGCATTCACGCTCGTAGCCGCCTTGAGCAAATCCATGGGCTTCATGCCTCCGTATTCGGCCATGAGCTCAAGTTCATAAACGTTTTCTCCGTGATGGAAGACGCCCACATCACCCCCCATACCGATGGTCACGCCGGCGTTAACGGCAATGGTGAGGCTTTTCTTTTTGTTCTTCACAGGCGCGGGCTCTTCATCTTTTCCTTTCTTCCAACCGCGATACTGATTGATGGCGTCAATGGCGGCCACGGTAGGAAAGAATGTCACATTGTGCTGCTTCATCAGTTGCGCAATCTCTTCGTCAATGAAGTCGCCGTGTTCAATGGTTTCAGCACCCGCCAGGATGGCGCGCCGCATGGCCTCTTTGCTCTTGGCATGACATACAAGGTACCGGCCGCTGCTTCGGGTGACTTCGTTAATAAGTTTTAGCTCATCGAGGGTGAATGAAGGTTGATCTTCCCCCTTGGTTCCCCACCGGTAGTCCGCGTACACTTTGACGAAATCGGCACCCTTGCCGATCTGGTCCCGAACCACGCGTACCAAATCATTTCCATCGGCGGGTTCTGCCCCAAGCATAATAGTCATGTCGGAGTCATAGCCCTTGGGGCCATACGAACCGGTGGAAACAATGGCCCGCCCGGCCACAAACATACGCGGCCCGGGAACCATTCCTTCATTGATGGCTCGTTTGAGAGCCACATCGGAATAGCCTGCCCCCTCCGTGCCCAGGTCTCTCACCGTAGTTATGCCAGCCATTAATGTGTTTCGTGCATGAACTGTAGCACGAATCGTACGATAGGCGTCGGTCTCTTTCAAAACCTGCGTATCCCAATCCGTTATGTTGTAGGGATACAGGAAGAGATGGGAATGGCCCTCAATCAATCCGGGCAATAGCGTCATGCCTGGCATAGCCTGAACCTGGGCGTCTTTTGGCAACTTGATTGAGCCTTTAGGCCCGGCCGCGGTGATCAGGTTCTCTTCTACCACGACGGCCCAGCCTTCGTGCATTTCAATGCCGTCAAAAACCCGGTCAGGTTGAAAGACCCAGGAAGCCTTGGATTGTGCGACCGCCTGAATGGCGGCAAGGAGCAGAAGTATGGGAAGATACCGTTTCATCGCGATACTGTTTTTTGCAGTGAATAACTGCGATGAAGGTACCGAAAATATCAATGGGAGAACTCAGTTCCCGAAGTTCTCTGCCTGGTCGATAAGGCTGCCTGTCAATGCCATGAGATCCGTGTACACATCAATCAGGTTGTATACGGCTTCCAGGTTGGCTAAGGAAGCGTTCAGGTAATTCAACTGAATGAGTCGAAGGTCGATGGCGTTGATGTAACCAACCCGATAACGCTCCTCGGCCAGGCTCAGGTTCAATTCTGTGGCGCGTTGGTTTGTCTTGGTGATTTCAACAATCTGCTTCCGTTGCTCAAACAGGTCATAGGCGATCTGAAGGTCGCGCTGGAGCGACAGTTTAAGTTGATCGGTGGTTTGCTGACCAATCAGTTCACGGGTCTTCGCATTCTGAATGTTGCGCTTGATTTGACCTCCGTTGAACAGGGTCCATCGCAGGGAGAAGTTGGCGTAGGTGCCATAGGAATTACCGCTGATGGTCTGTTTCTCCGGGGCAAATGTGGTATTGATGACGGGCTGTGCAGGGTCGTCCAGCAGGTAGCCCACGGTGCTCTTCACCGGAGTGCCCGCCGTGGTGGGGCGAAAATTAGCGGTAACCCAGTCCAGGCTTCCCTGGTAACCAAAATTCACGTTGAAGGACGGGTAAAGGCCGGCGCTGGCCAGTTGCGTGCTGCCATGGAGAATGGACTGGGTGATGTATTGGTTCTTCAGGGTGAAGTTGTTGCGTGTCATTTTTTCCTCCAGGTCCGAATACACAAAGGTGGGAGGGGTAAATCGCAGCGGCTGGGGGAACGTATAGGTCTTGTCAACGCGGTCGTTAATGAGGACATTCAGATTTCGTACGGCGTTGCGGAAGTTGAGACTCTGCAGGACAAAGTTTCCTGAATCGGTAAGGAAGTTGCTTTCCTCCTGGAGCACGTCGAAGGTGATGGCGCTTCCCACATTCTTCTTAAGCTTCACTTGTTCGTACCGGGTTCGGGATAATTCAAGAAGTTTCCGACGAACCTCCAGGCGCTCCTTTTCGAGCAACGTCAGGCTGTAGGCAAGAATGATGCTCTGCAGGGTATTCTGCACAACAATAGAGGCATTTCCTTCAGACTGCTGCTGCAGGCGCTCAAGTTGTTGCTTGTTGATCGATACCGCAAATCCATTGAAGATAATCCACCCCACATCGATTTGCCCCGGGATGCTGTTGGATCGGCTTTGACCGGGGATAGCAAAAGGGTTGGCCGGTACGCGGTCGATGATGGAGTTTGTGCTGTTCAGGAGCAAGTTGATGGAGGGATATCGCCCGGCCTGACCAGGGGCATTGTTGTTTCTCGCAATCTCAACCGTTGACTTTTGTATCTGGATATCAAAATTGTTTTTCAATCCCCGCTGGATGACATCTTCCAGGGTCAACGGCTCCTGAGCCATGGCCAGGGTGGTGACAAGCAGAAGCGTAATAGACAGCAGTCTTCTCATGGTAGCAAAACTAGGGCTTCAACGACTTTGCTCCGGTTGAAGTTCTTTAGGAGGTGATTTTTTGATGTAGGGCTCAGGGGGTGGTCTCCACCGATTCCCGGAGATTGATCCAGAAATTGTTATACCCTTCTCCCAGTTGGAGGTCCAATACACCCAGGGCCAGCATTTCAAGAATGGCCAGAAAATTGAAGATCAAAGCGACGCGCGTAGGATTTTGTTGCACCATCTCACTGAAGGAGAGCGTGCGCTTGCGTGTCAGCTCATTGAGAATATACTCCTTCTGCCCCTCCACGGTATAGGGATACTGCACGACCTGGTGCACGGGTCGATTCTTCTCTTCCTCGTAACGCTTGCACACCTTCTCGAATACCTGCATAAGCTTGTACAGGTCAACTTCCTGTAACTCGGCCTCAACGTTAACACTCGCAGCCAGTGTCTTGACCTCACGAAGGATATTGCCACGCTTCTCCTTGTAGAGTTCTGCCTCTTCCATCTTCTGGAAGGTTTCAATAACAGACTTGTACCGCTTGTACTCGAGAAGATGCTTCACCAGTTCCTCACGGGGATCGATTTCATTGCCCTGCTCGTCGAGTTGGGGGCGGGGCAACAGCATTTTGGATTTGATGCGCATTAACGTAGCCGCAACCAGAATAAACTCGCTGGCCAATTCCACATTAAGCGTTTCCAGATGGTGGAGGTACTGCAGAAAATCGTTGGTGATCTTCGCGATCGGGATGTCATAAATGTCCAATTCATCCCGCTCAATGAAGAATAGGAGTAAGTCAAAAGGGCCTTCAAAAAGAGGGAGCTTGATCTCGAAATTCCCGTTGGTCATAGGGCGGCAAAATTATTCAAATACCGAGAGAATTCCGCAGAAACACCAATTGCGTAGATTTGCCTGGAAATCAGGCCAAATCAGCCAAAAACAGTTACCTTATTTCGTTGTTAAGTACCCAGTAACCGTGTCATGCTAATAACTCCGGGGCACCTTTTGGCTCAAATAAACAGTCCGGCCGACTTGAAAAAGCTCGACCAAGCCCAGTTGGTGCAGTTGTGCCAGGAGTTACGGCAGTTCATTATTGACAATGTGTCCATTTATGGAGGTCACTTCGGCGCCAGCCTGGGGGTTACCGAGTTGACGGTCGCGCTTCATTATGTGTTCAATGCGCCGTATGATCAAATTGTTTGGGATGTAGGACACCAGGCCTACGGACACAAGATTCTTACAGGACGGAGGGACGTATTTCACACCAACCGGGTATACAAGGGCATTTCCGGGTTCCCTAAGAGAAAAGAGAGTGAATATGATGCTTTCGGCGTGGGGCATTCCTCTACGTCGGTCTCTGCGGCACTGGGCATGGCGGTGGCATCTCAATACATGGGGCTGGAGGACAAGCAGCACGTTGCCGTAATTGGCGACGGAGCGCTTACGGGCGGCATCGCGTTTGAAGGGCTGAACAACGCTGGTGTTTCCAATACCAATCTGCTCATTGTTCTCAATGACAATTGCATGTCCATCGACCCGAATGTAGGGGCGCTTAAGGACTACCTCACCGACATCACCACATCGAAAACCTATAACCGCTTCAAGGATGATGTGTGGAACCTGCTCGGCAAGCTTTCCAAGATCGGCAAGAATGCCCAGGAGATTGTCTCCAAGGTTGACACTGCGTTGAAATCGGCCCTGTTAAGCCAAAGCAACCTGTTTGAATCGCTTAACCTCCGCTATTTCGGACCGGTCGATGGACATGATGTTGACCATTTGGTGGCGGTACTCAACGACCTGAAAAGCATCAAGGGGCCAAAGATTCTTCATTGTGTTACGGTGAAGGGGAAAGGATACGGCCCGTCCGAGTCTGGCAATAAGACCACGTGGCATTCGCCCGGGACGTTTGACAAGATTACCGGTGAGATTCATAAGAAAGTTCACGACAAACCTCAGCCGCCCAAGTACCAGGATGTTTTTGGCCATACGCTGGTCGAGTTGGCCCGCATGAATGACAAGGTGATTGGCATTACGCCGGCCATGCCATCAGGGTCGTCCATGAACATCATGATGAAGGAGATGCCGGATCGGGCATTTGATGTCGGCATTGCTGAGCAACATGCCGTGACTTTTTCAGCCGGTTTGGCCACGCAGGGACTTGTTCCCTTTTGCAATATCTATAGTTCGTTCATGCAACGCGCCTATGATCAGGTGATTCACGACGTGTGCATCCAGGACCTGCCCGTTAACTTCTGCCTGGATCGTGCGGGTTTTGCAGGTTCTGATGGACCGACCCATCATGGTGCATACGATCTGGCCTATTTTCGTTGTTTGCCGAACATGATTGTGGCGGCGCCCATGAATGAAGCGGAATTGAGAAACCTGATGTTCACCGCTCAGCTTCCCCGCAAGGTCAAGGCTTTTTCAATTCGCTACCCAAGAGGACAGGGCGTGATGCCTGAATGGCGTACGCCTTTTGAAGCCATTGAAATCGGCAAAGGCCGGAAACTGAGAGACGGAGATGAGGTGGCCATTCTAACCATTGGCCATATTGGAAACTATGCTTCAGAAGTTTGTGATCGGCTCGAGAAGCAAGGAACGCGCGTGGCCCATTATGACATGCGCTTTGTGAAGCCGCTCGACGAGGCGCTTCTCCACGAGGTCTTTTCCAACTATCGCAAGGTCATCACGGTGGAGGACGGATGCATCCAGGGCGGGTTTGGAAGCGCCGTTTTGGAGTTTATGGCCGATCACCGCTACCATGCTGAAGTAAAGAGACTGGGCATACCCGATTCCGTGATTGAGCATGGCGAGCAGATCGAACTGCACAACGAATGCGGCTTTGGACCTGAGGGCATTGAAGAGGCTGTTCATCTTCTTCTTGAAAGCGTATCCCGAAAGGGGTAGGTCATATGTCATCTATCTATTTTAAGGAAGCTGGCGCTGGACCTGCTGTGGTATTCCTTCACGGCTTCTGCGATACGCACGAACTCTGGACAGATTTCATCAAGCCGTTTACTGCTAATTGCAGGGTCATTACTCCTGATCTTCCTGGATTCGGTAGGTCCGAGAGGCTTCCTCTTCCTTTTTCTATTGATCAGGTTGGTGATGCCCTGGCAAAATGGCTGGCAGACAGGCAACTCGGTCCGGTCATTTTGATCGGGCATTCACTCGGAGGTTATGTGTCGCTCAGTCTGCTTGAAAGACACAGTCAATTGCTCTCCGGCCTGGTGCTGTTTCATTCAACGCCCAGGGAAGATAAGCCAGAGCGTAAGGCCATCCGGAACAAGGTCATTGAATTTGTAAGACAAAACGGAGTGGCGCCTTACGTCACAACATTGGTTCCGGGGCTGTTCGCAAGACCGTCGGATCCGATGATCGATTCAACACGCACCAGAATGATGGGGACCACCCTCGAGGCGTTGATAGGTTACGCAGAGGCGATGAGGGACAGACCCGACAGAACTGCAACCTTTGCCGCGTCTGAAATCCCACTATTGTTGATCGGAGGAACTAAGGATTCTTTAATTTCTATTGAAGACCTTCGTGACCTATCCAAAATGGCCTCGAATTGCGAAATTTTCGAGGCCCCTGAAGCAGCACACATGGGCATTTTTGAGGCAAAATCGCAATGCCAGGTCGCTATTTTGCGATTCATCGCAAGGGTGCAGGAGAATAGGCTGCATTAATTCTTTTGGACGTTGGAAATATTGCCCTAATCCCGCTAAATTGGGGATTCCATTAAGATTGCCGAGAATTTGAAGAGTCTTTATATTTGTCTGAATCATCACCTGAAAACACTAACACACCATGGTTGAAAGCCCTTACGCATCCTGGAATAGTTTGGCCCTGAACATCACCTACGCATGTTGGGCTCTGGGTATTTTGGTTGTATTGGGATACATCGTGCGCCTCTACACGATCCCGGACAACAAGGATAAGTACGACTTTATCAATCGCCATGAGGTGAAGGTACTTTGGTATGCTTCGTTGATCATTATACTGGGAGCCTGCGCCTATTTTAACAGCACCATCACCCAACTCACTACCATCATGACGTTCGTGCGGATTTTCCTCACCGCGATGATGGGCACAATTGCCGCCTTGATTATTCAGAATTTGCTGAAATTCTATTACCCTTTCTTCATCGAAAAGCGCCTGAAGGTTCTGCGTTATAAGCCGAGGATCTCCCCGAAAACAGGCAAGCCGATGAAGCTCCTCAGTGAAGAGGAAGAAGACGTTCACCTGGATGAAGGCATGCAGGCTGAAGAGAACGTGTTCTCGGTGGACTACGATGTTTGGAAAGATGAAGAGACAGGATTCATCAAGATAGAAAAGTATGCCGGCCACCTTCATGCTATTCAGTGTCCGGAATGCAACTACCAAACGTTCAAAGTGGTTCGTGAGGAAATCCTCCGGGCACCAACGGAATCGCTGGAAGGCGAACTTCTCAAGCACTATCAGTGCAGCTACTGCGGCTATAAGGCCAAGAAATCGGTAGCACTGAAGCCCCAGGTCAAGTCTGCTGCTGCGACTGCCTAGGCAATCAAACAAAAAAATTCTCAGTAAAGGCCCCGGAAGGGGCCTTTTACATTTCTAGAGTGTAGCCGGAAGACGGATCTGATCGGTATAGAAGGTGAACCTGGAATGGCGTACGTCGAGCGGAACGATTCGCTCGATCATGTCTTTCTTGTGATTATAAAACACCTCAAGGTAAAAGCTCCCAAGCAAATAGAGATTGACCTTATAGCCATAATATCGGATGCTCATTACACAAGAACCTTGTTCGTAGAGCAACCGGATCTGTTGTTCGAAATTCTGCGCCTGGAAGTCTTCGAAAGAAATCACCTGCCAAAAATACGAAAACCGCAGGCACGTTAGCGATAGGAGAGCCCTACATCAGGTGCTTCTTGAAGAATGCCGTTGTGCGCCCCCAAGCCAGTTTGGCCGCATCCGCATTATACCTGGTTGGGGCCGTATCGTTGTTGAACGCATGTTGCGCCCCATCATACAGGTAAAGTTCATACGAGATGTTCGCCTTTTTCAGGGCTTCTTCATAGGCCGGGATGCCGGCATTGATGCGTTCATCCATGCCGGCGTAATGAAGCAAAAGAGCCGCTTTAATCTTGGGAACATCAGCAGCGTCTGGCTGACTTCCATAGTAGGCCACCGCAGCCTTCAGTTGGGGTGAATGGACCGCCAGTTGGTTAACCATCCGTCCACCCCAGCAGAATCCTACCGTACCCACTTTTCCGGTGCAGTCTTTCCGCATCGACAAGTAATCAACCGCTTTCAGGAAATTGTTAAGGTTCTTCGCAACGTCAATCTTTTGGAACATCTCACGGGCCTTGTCAGCGTCCGTCGGTGTGCCACCCTGAGGTGAAAGAGCATCCGGTGCGAGGGCCAGGTATCCTTCAAGGGCCATGCGACGCGTAACATCTTCGATGTGAGGATTTAGTCCGCGGTTTTCATGAATTACAATAACGGCCGGGTACTTGCCGTCTGCCTTTGGCCGGGCCACATAAGCATTCATGTCGGAGCCGTCCCCCGGATAGGTGACTTTTTCTGTAAACAGCCTTTCATCCTGGTCGGCAATGGTTTCGGCCTTGGCATAGTTGACTTCGAGCAAAGGAAGGACAGCCATGGCGGCTGCCGTGCTTCCGGTGAGCTTAACCAGGCGTGACATGAATTCCTCACGGCGGAGCGGCTTGTGGGTATACTCGTCGAAGAGGTTAATAATGCGCTGATCCATGGTATAAGGGTTTGTTAAGCGATTTACAGGTAAAGACTGAAAGAATCCAGCGCCTATTCAGGGAACGGTACAATAAAAAAGCCCCGGATACCGGGGCTTGGGTGAAAGACGGGACTCGAACCCGCGACCCTCAGAATCACAATCTGATGCTCTAACCAACTGAGCTACATTCACCGTTTGGGGAATGCAAAGGTAGGTGACCGGGGTAGAAATGCAAAAGTCCCCGTTCTAATTAGGCCGGAAGGCCAGCCTCAGACCACTCCTTCCCTCCCTAATGGTTCCTTCTTCATACGCCAGGTGTCCAGACACAAACGTGTGTGTAATCTGTGCGCCAAAGGTTGTCCCCTCGAAAGGTGACCATTTGCATTTTGCCAGAAGGCTGTTGGCGTCAACCGTCCACGGAGCCTCCGCATCGACCAGCACCAGATCAGCAAAGTATCCTTCGCGAATGAATCCGCGATCCTCAATGCGGAATAAGGTCGCCGGATTGTGACACATCTTCTGCACCATCCGCTCGATGGACAGGCTCCCTCGTTTTACAAATTCCATCATGGCTACGACGCTGTGCTGAACTAGCGGGCCGCCTGCCGGTGCGTTGAAGTAGGTCCTTTGTTTCTCTTCGAGCGTATGAGGCGCATGATCGGTGGCAATGACGTCAATCCGGTCGTCCATAACCGCCTGGAAAATGGCTGCACGGTCGGCGGATGTTTTAATGGCCGGATTCCACTTGATCTTCATGCCAAGGCGCTCATAATCATCGTCGCTGAACCAAAGATGGTGGATACAGGCCTCGGCCGTTATGTGTTTCTTCTCCAGTGGAAGTTTGTTTGAAAACAGCGCTGTTTCTTTGGCTGTGGAGATATGCAGAATGTGAAGCCGTGTGCCGAACTGCCGGGCCAACTCAACCGCCATAGAGGAAGAGGTATAGCACCCCTCTTCATTTCGTATCAAGGGATGATATTGAGCAGGTATATTCTCGCCATACTGCTGACGAAATGACTCGGCATTTTTTCGAATAGTAGGCTCGTGCTCACAATGCGTAGCAATCAAGCCCGGGAAACGGGAGAAGAATCCACGCAAGGTCTCCGGATTGTCCACCAGGAGGTTGCCCGTCGATGAGCCCATGAATATCTTCAGCCCGCACACAAGACGGAGATCGGTACGAAGTACTTCCTCCAGATTGTCGTTGGAGGCGCCGATGTAAAAGGAATAGTTGGCCAGCGAATCGCGCGAAGCAATTTGATACTTCTGTTCCAGCAACTCTTGCGTAAAAGTGGGAGGCAGGGTATTGGGCATTTCCATAAAGGAAGTGATGCCACCCGCAACGGCAGCCCTGGATTCAGTGTAAATCGTAGCCTTGTGGGTAAGGCCTGGTTCACGAAAGTGGACTTGATCGTCAATCGCCCCGGGTATGAGGAACCTTCCGTTCGCATCAATCGTCTTCCCCGCTGAGGAAAGTGATTGGCCTATGCGTGCAATGCGCTCACCCCGGACCAGGACATCTCCTTCGACGACCTTCCCTTCATTTACTATCTTCGCATTGACGATTAGCGTATCCATCGGCGCAAAGATAACCCCAAAACCTTCGTGGAAGTTCTCAAGAACCACACCTGGGAAGAACTAAAACTCAATCCCCAATTGCTGAAGGCCGTGAAGGACGAGGGTTTTCAGTCCCCTACGGAGATTCAGCAGCAGGTGATTCCTCTGGTGCTGGGCGGACAGGCTGTGATCGGGATTGCACAGACAGGAACGGGAAAGACAGCGGCTTTCGTCTTGCCCCTCCTGAAGAAGCTCTCACACGCGCAAGGTATGGAGCCACGGGCACTCATACTGGCACCGACTAAGGAGTTGGTAATTCAACTTTCGAGTCATGCGGCCAGGCTGGCCAATCACACCGATTTGCGGATAGTATCCTTGTACGGGGGTGTCGGGCCAAAGGCTCAAAGGGAAGCGCTGCAGGCAGGCGCTGATCTGCTGTTTGCTACGCCGGGCCGATTCATGGAATTATACCTCCGTGGGGAAATCCCTGTGAAGCAAATCAAGACACTGGTCCTCGATGAGGCCGATCGGATGCTCGATATGGGATTTCTTCCCCAGCTTCGGAAGATACTGGAAGTGATTCCGTCGAAGCGTCAAAACCTGCTGTTCTCAGCGACTTTCCCGCCAAAGGTGGAGAAGCTGGCCGATGAGTTTCTGCTCTTTCCGGTCAAGGTGGAAATAACGCCACAGGCCACGCCGGCTCGGGATGTGCGACAATCCCAAATGCGTGTACCCAATCTCAAGACCAAGATTAACCTGCTTGAACATTTGCTCAGCGATCGGGAATCATTTGGTCGCGTGATGGTTTTTGTGAGGAAGAAGCAGGTGGCCGATGATGTAACTAATTACATAAACCGGAAGGGGCTGGGGCCGGCACGCGTCATCCATTCCAACAAGGGCCAGAATTCGCGGATCAATGCCATGAATGAATTCAGCGAGGGAAAGCTAAGGATTCTTGTTTCCACGGATGTGGCAGCGAGGGGCATCGATGTTTCCGGAGTTAGTCATGTCATCAATTTTGACGTGCCATTAACCTATGAGGACTATGTCCATCGCATTGGCCGCACGGGTAGGGCCAACCATCCCGGAGAAGCAATCACCTTTGTCATGCCGCCGGAGGAATACCATATAGAACGCATTGAAGAGTTGATTCGTGGGAGGGTGGCTGTCCGTTCATTGCCCGCGGGTCTCGTCATCGAAGAGACCCTGAAGGAGGAGAGACAGGATCATAACCGGGAGTTGGACAGGCAGCGGAGAACCCTTGACCCATCCTTCCGGGGAGCTTTCCATGAGTCCAAGAAGAAAAGAGGATGATCGCGAGATTAGGACTTGTGGTTTTGCTTTTTTCCATCACTCCCTTGATGGGTCAGGTGGACAACGACAAAGTGGCCAACCGGATTCGCCTGGAGCCGGATGCAACTCCAGTACACACCACAACCGCTTCATCGACCGTAGAATGGGGATGTCTCAACCAGGCGTTGACGGGCAAGTGCCTGGTGTACCACAATGATCAATGGTATTCGTTTCAGGTCAGTGAGCCCCAGTCCTATTTCCTGAATATCTCACGCCTTACGTGTCGCAGCAGCAATGGCATTCAGGTTATTCTTATTGAAGGGAATCCCTGCGAGACCAGAAACTACCGGGTAATCCAATGCATTCGTCAGATCAAGAACGAGGAGGTGTTTGTGCCGTTGGGCATGGTGGTGGCCAACACAACGTACCTGATTGAGATCGACGGCTTCGACGGCGATCATTGCGACTTTGACATCCAAATCGCACGACGACCCCTGGGGCTGCCGATGAAGTTTGAAGAGGTACAGCGGTCGGAGGCCACAGCCACGGAAGGAATCCAGAAGGACAGCCTCGTCGATATCGCCTGGAAGGTCCCCGATGGCATGCTGGAGCAAATCGATCAATTCCGTGCATTTCGACTGAAGGAAGCAGACATTATCCGACTGGAGCGGGCACTGCCGGCATCGAGGAACGCCTACGGGAAACCCCTGTCGTCCTATCACCTTCAGGATACGCTGCCTTCGCCCGGCGATTACCTCTATCGTGTATTCGGGTATTCGCCAAGCGGTTTGCCTGTACTCATGACGGAAGCCCGGATATCGTATGTGAAGCGGAAACCACCTCCAGCCATATCCCAACACGTGGTTATTGACCCGCCCTTTAAGGGACGGGTCGAATACGCCGTGCGGATTTATGAACGAGAGCAACTCTCCGTAATCCACTCTTTTAGTGGAACCTATGATCCTGCGAGCCCGGCTCCGATCGAGATTGACATGAAGGATTTTATTGCCAAGGGATACCGGACCTACCTTGTGGTGGTTATCAATAAAGCCACGCGTGAAGCGATGGAATTCTATTACCGCCTGGATGCACGTGGGTCCGTGGTCGAGGAGTGAACCGGCAATAAAAAAAGCGCGGGGCTTAATCCGCGCTTTGTATCTGGCAGAGGGTGCGTGCCCTAGCCGTTCATCGAAATCAAGAACTCTTCGTTGTTGCGGGTTCCTTTCATCTTGCTCTGCAGGAACTCCATGGCCTCCACGGAATTCATGTCGCTCATGAATTTGCGAAGGATCCACACCCGTTGGAGCTCTTCTTCCTTCATGAGCAAGTCCTCGCGTCGTGTTCCTGAAGCGGGCACATCGATGGAAGGATAGATGCGGCGATTGGAGAGCTTGCGATCCAACTGCAATTCCATGTTACCGGTTCCCTTGAATTCCTCAAAGATCACTTCATCCATCTTTGATCCGGTATCAATGAGTGCGGTGGCGATAATGGTGAGCGATCCGCCATTCTCAATCTTGCGGGCCGCACCAAAGAAGCGCTTCGGCTTGTGCAGCGCGTTGGCGTCTACACCGCCGGAGAGAATTTTTCCCGAGGAAGGCACTACCGTATTGTGTGCACGAGCCAGTCGGGTAATGGAATCCAGCAGGATCACTACATCGTGCCCGCACTCGGTCATGCGTTTTGCTTTTTCAAGGACAATGCTGGCCACTTTTACGTGGCGCTCGGCTTGTTCATCAAAGGTCGAGGCAATCACTTCAGCCCGCACACTCCTTGCCATGTCCGTTACCTCTTCCGGGCGTTCATCAATGAGTAGCACAATGAGGTAGACTTCCGGATGATTTTCGGCAATAGCGTTCGCGATTTGCTTAAGAAGAACCGTTTTGCCGGTCTTCGGTTGGGCCACAATCATTCCACGCTGTCCTTTTCCGATCGGGGAGAAGAGATCGAGAATCCGGGTGGACATGTTATCAGGCGTGGTACTCAGCTTGAGTTTTTCGTTGGGGAAAAGCGGAGTTAAGTACTCGAAGGCAACACGGTCGCGGATCTCCTCGGAGGTCTTCCCGTTGACGTTGTCGACCTTCAGCAGGGCAAAGTACTTCTCGCCTTCTTTGGGAGGGCGAATCTGGCCGCGAACAGTATCCCCTGTTTTCAGTCCCAGCAACTTGATCTGGGCCGGAGAAACGTAAATGTCATCGGGGCTTGCGAGGTAGTTATAATCAGAGGAGCGAAGGAAGCCGTAGCCGTCCTGCATAAGTTCCAGTACCCCTTCGCTGGTCACCGCACCATCAAATTCCCGAATGTTGGAAATGCGCTGCTGCTGTTGGCGATCCGGTTGTTGCTGTTGTGGCGGTTGTGATGGTTGCGGGTATTCAGGGCGCTGTGCCTGATCGCCTCCTTGCGGTCCCTGGGGCTGCCGGGGCGGACGCTGCGGCTCTTCCACACGCGGCTGGGGAGCGGGTTGTACTTGCGGCTCCTCAAATCGCGAGACGGTGGGGGCTGTAGTGTCTTTGACAGCCGGGACCGGCTCAGCTTTTGGTCCCCGCTCTGCAGCCGGGGCCACGTTTTCGCGGCGACGCGGACGCAGTTTACGTTCACCGGAATCATGCGGCTCGGCACTGCCCGGTGTATCGATCAACGCTTGTTGATCGAGGATTTTGTAAACAAGCTCCTGCTTGGTGAGTTTCTTGGCGTTCTTGACGCCCAACTTCTCTGCAATTTCCTTAAGCTCAGACAGAAGTCTGACGTTCAGGTCATCAATGGTGTACATGAGGGTTTAAAACGGAATAGTAGCCAATAAATTGAACGGTGAGTATCAGCACGAAATCAACGGGTTCCCAACCGGGAGGACAACGGGAAGAAATCAGGAGTTCGAGTCACGTTTCAGAAAAGCCGAACCAAGGGATGGATTGTCTATAGAGAAACGGCCCGGATGGCCTGATTTGACCCTGCAAGTATAGGCCAAAATGACGGATATTCAAATGCAGCGGAAAAAAATATGGTAGTTTTGGGCCCAAAATCTGAACTGAGATGCTACAGGTAAACCGGATCCGGGAAGAACGGGACAAGGTGTTGACCGGGTTGAAGAAAAGAAACCTGAAGGAAGCCGAGTCGCTGGTTGACACAGCGCTTGGTCATGATAAGGAACGCCGCCGCAAGCAGGTGCTTCGCGATGAGGCCAGTGCCGAACTCAATGCCATGTCAGCAAAGATTGGGGGACTGATGAAGGAGGGCAAGAAAACGGAAGCGGATGAGTTGCGCGGAGTGATTGCAGGCAAGAAGGACATGATCAGAAACCTGGAAGATGAGGTCAAGCAGGAAGAGGCAAGACTTCAGGAGGTGTTGTACCGGATTCCGAACGTGCCGGCGGAGAAAGTGCCTCCCGGCGTTGGTGCCGACGATAACCTCAACGTACATCAGCATGGTCAGCTTCCAGTGTTGCCCGCTGATGCTCTTCCGCACTGGGAGTTAATCAAAAGGTATGATATCATAGATTTTGACCTGGGAGTAAAAATCACGGGCGCCGGATTTCCCGTATACAAAGGCAAAGGGGCAAAGTTGCAGCGGGCGTTGATCAACTTTTTCCTCGATGAGGCAGAGAAGCAGGGATATCGGGAAATGCAGCCCCCCATCGTGGTGAATGAAGCCAGTGGATATGGCACTGGCCAGCTGCCCGACAAGGAAGGACAGATGTATGTTATCAATGCCGATGGACTATACATGATCCCAACGGCAGAGGTTCCCATCACCAATCTCTATCGTGATTTGATCCTCGAGGATCGTGAATTGCCGGTTAAGAATGTGGGTTACACACCCTGTTTCCGCCGCGAAGCGGGAAGTTGGGGTGCTCATGTGCGCGGATTAAACCGACTGCACCAGTTTGATAAAGTCGAGATTGTGCAGGTGAGACGGGCTGAAGAATCATACGCCGCGCTCGATGAGATGTGCAACTATGTGCAAGGACTTCTTGAGAAACTGGAGTTACCGTACAGGAAGTTGTTGCTGTGTGGTGGCGATATGGGGTTTAACTCGGCGATGACGTATGACTTTGAGGTGTACTCCGGTGCCCAGCAGCGGTGGTTGGAAGTAAGTTCGGTGAGCAACTTTGAAACCTTCCAGGCAAATCGCCTGAAGCTGCGCTACAAAAACAAAGAAGGGAAGACGGAATTGCTTCACACGTTGAACGGCAGTGCCCTCGCCCTTCCGCGAATCGTGGCGGCCATTCTCGAGAATCACCAGACCCGTGAAGGCATTAACATCCCAAAAGTGTTGCAGCCCTATACCCGCTTTGACCGTATTGATTTGAACAAATAAGTACACCTTGAGTTTTTCCGATTTTAATTTTGACCCCAAGTTGCAGGAAGGCCTGGATTCGATGGGCTATGAGAAGCCCACACCCATCCAGGAGCAGGCAATTCCGATTATCCTTGAAAACAGGGACATCATAGCTTGCGCTCAAACCGGTACCGGCAAAACCGCAGCTTACATTCTTCCGGTGCTGCACAAGATCATTCATGCTGACCACCGGCATCTCAATACCCTGATTATTGCTCCCACGCGCGAACTGGCGCAACAAATCGATCAGCAGATTGAGGGTTTTGCCTACTTCACGGGCGTGAGTTCCATTCCAGTGTATGGTGGAGGCGATGGCGCCACCTGGGATGTGCAGCGCAAGGCCCTCGAACAAGGAGCCGACATCGTAATTGCGACACCGGGTCGTCTGATCGCCCTCCTGGCCGGGGGAACGGTTATCTTTGATCACCTCAAGCACCTGATCCTCGACGAGGCTGACCGGATGCTTGACATGGGATTTTACGATGACATAGTCAAGATCATCAGTTACTTGCCCAAGCAGCGGCAGACCCTTTTGTTTTCTGCGACGATGCCGCCCCGCATCCGGCAATTGGCGAACAAAATTTTGGACCATCCGACGGAGATCAACATCGCCGTGGCCAAGCCTGCGGCAGGAATCCTGCAACAGGCTTACATGGTCTACGATGCACAAAAGCCGGCGTTGCTAAGCTTTCTGCTGAAGACGCACAACTGGCAAAGCGTGATCATTTTTGCATCGACAAAAGAGTTGGTCAAGAAACTTGGATCGCAGTACCAGCGATCAGGGCTCCAGGTCAGGGCGTTTCATTCGGATCTTGAACAGGCGGAGCGGGAAGACATTTTAAGGGCGTTCAAGAGCCGTCAGCTCAATATTCTTATTGGTACGGATGTGCTTTCCCGTGGCATCGATGTGGAAGGAATCAGTGCGGTTATCAATTATGATGTGCCTCCAGATCCTGAAGATTATGTTCACCGGGTTGGACGGACAGCTCGGGCGGAGACTACCGGGACGGCGATTACCTTCATCAACGAGCGTGATCAGCGCAGGTTTTTCACCATTGAAACCCTGATCGACGCCCAGATTCCAAAACTTGATTTGCCGGGATCACTTGGACCCGGACCCAACTACCAGCCTGAAGAGCGACCGAAGAAACCTTTTCCGGGCAGGAAGCGGAACTTTCATCGGGGCCCGAGAAGGAAGTAGCCTTACTTCTTAAGGAGGGAAATGATTTCGTTGAGTTTCAGCAACGCCTCTACGGGACTGAGGGTATTGATGTCCAGGTTGTCGAGTAACGCCCTGACTTGTGACATCTTCGGATCCGCCTCAAACAGATTCATCTGAAACTGTTCTCGCGGAGCATCGGCTATTTTTTTGGTTTGCTTGTTCTTGCGATGATCCTTCTCCAGAAAGTGAAGAATCTCATTGGCGCGGAGTACGATCCGGTTGGGCATGCCGGCCAGCTGCGCCACGTGAATGCCGAAGCTGTGCTCACTGCCGCCTTCCTTCAATTTGCGCATGAAGAGAATCTTATCGCCCATTTCTTTAACACTCACATTGAAATTCTTCACCCTGACCAGGTCTTCGGCCAGCTGATTGAGTTCATGATAATGCGTGGCAAATAGTGTCTTGGGCCGGTAGTCGGAATGCTGGTGAAGGTATTCGACGATAGACCAGGCAATTGAGACACCATCGTATGTACTGGTGCCGCGACCAATTTCATCCATGAGGATAAGGCTGCGGTTACTCAGGTTGTTGAGAATGCTTGCCGTTTCCGTCATCTCCACCATAAAGGTGGATTCGCCTTTCGAAAGGTTGTCGGAAGCCCCTACGCGAGTGAAGATTTTATCGACGATGCCCAGGTTCGCGGCGGATGCGGGCACAAAACTCCCCACCTGGGCCATCAAAACGATAAGCGCCGTCTGCCGGAGCAAGGCGGATTTACCGGCCATGTTGGGCCCGGTGATGATCAGGATTTGTTGCTGATCATTATCGAGATAGACATCATTGGGCACATAGCTTTCCCCCGCCGGCAATTGCCTTTCTATTACCGGGTGGCGTCCATTCTTGATGTCCAATACCAGCGAGTCGTTGATTTGGGGCCGAACGTATTTGTTATTCCGCGCTACGGTAGCGAAGGAAAGAAGACAATCGAGCATGCTGATGACCCGGGCGTTCTGCTGGATCGGAGAAGTATAGTCAGCGGCATGGTGAACGAGTTCCTGGAATAGGCGCTGCTCGATTGCCGTCAGTTTCTCCTCGGCGGTAAGGATCTTCTCCTCATAAGCCTTCAGTTCCTCGGTTATGTATCGCTCCGCATTCACGAGCGTTTGCTTGCGGATCCAATCGGCGGGGACTTTGTCCTTGTTTGCGTTACTTACCTCAAGGTAGTAGCCGAACACCTTGTTATAAGAAATCTTCAGGGAGCTGATTCCCGTCCGCTCAACCTCTCTCCGTTGCACCTGAAGGAGATAATCCTTTCCTGCAAACGCGATGGTGCGTAACTCGTCCAATTCGGAACTAACGCCACTTTTGATAATGCCCCCCTGATGAATCAACATGGGGGCGTCGTCGCTCAATTCCTTTTCGATTTTTTCGAGCAAAAATTCACAGGGATTGAGCTGATCGGCCAGTTTCTTGAGTTCCACCCCGCCATGCTGCTGCAGGAGTTGCTGCACGGGGTGAACCACCATCAACGAGCGCTTCAGCTGAAGCAGTTCGCGGGGATTGATGCGACCTACGGCCACTTTTGAAATCAGCCGCTCCAAATCGGTCACCTGATGAAAGTATCCCGTTACTTTTTCTGCGACATCGCGTTCGCGGAAAAAGGTTTCCACAATGGAAAGCCGCTCCTCAATGGACTGTTTGTCTTTAAGTGGCAATACCATCCACTTGCGCAGCTGTCTTGAGCCCATGGGGGTTGCCGTAAAATCGAGCACCTGAAGCAGGGGTACGCCGCCTTCATGTTGAGAGGCCACGAGTTCAAGATTCCTGATGGTAAACTTGTCCAGCCACACATACGTCTCTTCGTCCATGCGGGAAAGCGAAGCGATGTGATGGGTTTCGCGGTGCTCGGTGGCCTCGAGGTAATGAAGAACTGCTCCCGCGGCAACAATGGCGGCGTTAAGTCCGTCGACGCCAAACCCCTTCAGTGAGGCCGTCTTGAATTGCCCCAGCAACTTTTCCAGCGCATAGTCATAGCTATAGGCCCAATCGTCGAGGAGAAACGTAGCGTAGTCGGCGTCAAAGTGTGACTCAATGTGCGCGCGTTGCCCTTTGGCGAAGATTACTTCGGTTGGGGCAAGACTTTGAATCAACTTCAGGATGTAGGCCTCGGGCCCCTGAGCACAATAGAATTCACCAGTACTGATATCCAGAAAGGCAGCGCCCAGGAAATTCTTTTCGGCATAGACCGAAGCCAGAAAATTGTTGCGCTTCCGCTCAAGAACATTGTCGTTGTATGAAACTCCGGGTGTAACCAGTTCCGTAACGCCCCGCTTGACAATGCCCTTCACAAACCGGGGATCCTCCAGCTGATCGCAAATAGCAACGCGATGTCCTGCCCTGACCAATTTGGGCAGATAGGCATCCAGGGCATGATGAGGGAACCCGGCAAGTTCGGTTTCAGAGGCAGAGCCATTGCCCCGCTTGGTGAGCACGATATCCAGAATTTTGCTTGCCGCTATCGCATCCTCGCCAAACGTTTCATAGAAATCACCGACACGGAACAGTAACAAAGCGCCAGGGTATTTGGCTTTGATGGCATTGTACTGTCGGGAGAGGGGTGTATCGGATTTGGCCGCCATGGAAACGGCAATTTAGAACGAACATCAGGGATCTTGGCTCCCTGTCAACGTCATTTTTTCAGGACAAGTATCCACATCTTGTCGCCCTTTTCTGCCAAACGGTCAATGAACGGGTCAGCTTGATAGACAAGAGTAAACCCGGCCTTCCGCACATCGTCCAGCGCGAATGATATGCCGAGTTCGTGTTTTTGCTCCTGTTCTTCGCGGGGCGACTTCCGCCGGCTTTCGGCAATGGCCTCGCACAACACCAGGCGTCCTCCGGGTTTGAGGGAAGTGAGAATATGAGCCAGCATCTTGTCATGCTCGTCCATCTCATGATATGTGTCCAGGATGATCACGGCATCCAGGGAGTTGACCGGAAGACCTGGGTCATCGGCTGTTCCTAAAACCGGGGTAACCTGTGAAATCTTCCTGTCGTCCAGGTTCTTCTTCAGGCGCTCCAATTTGTTGGACTCGATATCAACAGCGTACACCATGCCGGATTTTCCAACTTTCTGGGCGAGTTTGACTGTCATATAACCTTCATGACAACCAATGTCTGCTGCTTTCCCGCCGGGATGGAGGTCTAGCCACCGGATCAGTTCCGAAGGTTTCTGCCAGCGGTCTCTGTCGATCCAGGCTTTTTCCGAGTAAACGTCTTTCCATATGTCTTGCGCAGGCGCCGAAAGATTGGCAAGCGCGGTAATTAAGGCACACAGTATTAGGCTTCGCATGACTGGAAGTAACGAAAGAAGGATCAATCCGTTGCACCAATCGCCTATTGTGTTTCTGAATGCCTAATTTTCAGGCATGAAGAAACTGAGCATGGATGAACTTAACCGCTTATCAGTGGACGAGTTTCGTGCTGCCTCGAAAATTCCCGTTGTACTGGTGCTGGATAATGTGCGGAGTCTTCATAATGTGGGCTCGGCATTTCGCACGGCGGATGCATTTGCCTGCGAAAAAATCCTTCTAACAGGAATTACGGGTACGCCCCCTCATCGGGAGATTCATAAAACAGCCCTGGGGGCTACGGATTCAGTGTCGTGGGAATATATCCCCAAACCGGAGGACGCTGTGCAACGAATGAAGGAGGCCGGCTATCGCATCGTGGTGGTAGAACAGACCTCGGTCAGCCAACCCCTGCACCAGGTGAAAGTACAACCCGGGGAAAAACTATGTGTGGTATTCGGGAATGAGATCAACGGAGTAAGCGAGCCGGTACTGGCTCTCGCCCAGGAAGCGGTGGAAATCCCCCAGGCGGGAACCAAGCATTCCCTGAATATCTCGGTTTGTATCGGGATTGTTTGTTGGGAGCTCTTTCAACGCTATCGATAGATAGCGGCACCAGGTTTTTTCTACCTTTGATTAGTTTTCCCAATCAACCATGAAGTACGCGATAAGTGCCTTTCTTCTTATAGTCAGCCAGGGATGTTGGGCGCAACCCGGAGTATCGTGCCCGCTGTCCTCAGCCGTCACGGTTGACGGCAATGCGGACGAGTGGTCTATGACTTGGGAGGAAGATGACGAAAAGAACTTCAGTTACAACGTCTGCGCAGACGACCAGAATCTGTATGTGCGCATGAAGACAGGAGAATTCTTCACCAAACGCAAATTGGCTGCATTTGGGTTAACCTTGTGGTTTGACCCGAGCGGGAAGAAAAAGAAGAAATATGGGTTGAAGTTTCCGTCCGGCGGCAACGAGGCCGAGGAGCGGCTTAAGCAACTTGCCGCGGGAGGCGATCCGGGAAATTCAGTTGGCGAGCGCTCGGACTACCAAAAGGCCGCAGACAAGATAATGATAACTAACCTGGAAATTCTTGAACTTATCGGAATCACTGACGATCCGATCACCGCTACGCGTTCCGGGATAACCAACGGCATCAAAGTCGCGATTGATCTGGATGCGAACGGCAATTACGTTTACGAAGCGGTGATCCCCTTCAAGTCGTATCGTTTGTCCAAGGCTTCCATCGAGGAATTATCGGTGGGATTTGAAACCGGGAGATTTGTGGCACCCAAGCAAAAGCCGACGACAAAGAATGCGCCCTTGGCCGGTGGTGACCTGACGCCCGCTCAACTCAGCCGTATGCAGGGCTATCAAAACACGGGCAATCCCAAGCTCACCTATTCATCCAACGCCTGGACCAAGATTGTTCTCAAGAAATAGTGCCCTCTACCTTAATGTCTGATCGGTACCAACAGCGCGGCGTCTCGGCTTCCAAAGAGGATGTTCACCGTGCCATTGCCAGCCTGGACAAAGGACTGTTTCCCAAAGCCTTTTGCAAAGTAAGCCCGGATTTATTGGCCGGCGACCCGGAATACTGTTCCATTATGCATGCCGACGGCGCAGGGACCAAATCCGCGTTGGCCTACCTCTATTGGAAAGAAACCGGTGACCTGTCGGTTTGGCGGGGTATTGCGCAGGATGCCATCGTGATGAATGTGGATGACCTCCTTTGCGCCGGAGCCACGGAAGCAATTTTCTTGTCTTCTACTATTGGAAGAAACAAGAACCGCATACCCGGGGAGGTCATCTCGGAGATTATCCGTGGCACTGAGGAGATGCTGGCGTTATTGCGTAAACACGGGCTCGAAATTCACAGCACCGGCGGTGAAACAGCCGATGTGGGTGATTTGGTGCGGACGATTATTGTTGATAGTACAGTGATGACGCGGATGAAGCGCCAGCATGTTATAGACAATGCGCATATTCAGTCGGGCGACGTGATCGTAGGCTTGAGTTCGTATGGTAAGGCCACCTATGAGACGTACTACAACGGTGGAATGGGTAGCAACGGCTTGACTTCAGCCCGGCACGATCTGTTTGATAAGACGTATTCTGAAAAATATCCGGAATCATTTAACCCGGAAATTCCGGATGACCTGGTCTACAGCGGCAAGTATCTCCTCACTGATCGCGTGCCGGACGTTCCGGTTGATCTTGGTAACCTCGTACTTTCTCCAACCCGCACCTACGCTCCGATAATTGTTCCCATGTTGAAGGAGATGAGAAACCGAATTCACGGGATGGTGCATTGCAGCGGAGGCGCCCAAACCAAAGTTCTGCATTTTGTCGAAGGGCTGAATGTGATTAAAGACAATCTCTTTCCAATACCTCCCTTATTCAGGCTGATCTATGAACAAAGTGCGACCACGTGGGAAGAAATGTACAAGGTGTTCAATATGGGTCACCGCATGGAAATCTATGTTGCCCCCAAGGATGCTGACCGGGTGATCGCCATTTCAAAAGATTTTGGAGTGGAGGCGCAGGTTGTCGGTCGCGTAGAAAGTGCTTTGCAGAAGCGGGTAACGCTCCAGACTCCTTTTGGAGAGTTTGTGTACGCCTGACCGCATGCCACTGGTACCAAATAACCTTTCTGCTGAAAGGGGATTCCTTATTTTGTAAAAACTCCAATTTCCATGCGTTTCCTGTTCTTCCTCCTCGTTATTCTGGCATCGTCGCAGGGCTTTGGTCAGAAGAAAAAGTCGGCTCCGGCGCCAATTGTCAAACAGCCCCTTTCTCACACGGTGTACGACCAATGGAAGGAAATACCCTTCAAGACAATTACGCCGGACGGCAACTATGCCGTTACGGTCGTTAATCCGCAGGACGGTGATGGCCAGGTCATATTTACGAACCTGAAGACAGGAGTTCGTGACTCTGCGGCACGCGCAGAAGGAGTCAACCTTGCGTGGGACGGCCGGCACGCATTCTTCAAAATCAAGCCGCAGCAGAAGGTAGTGAAGGAACTTCGTCGCCAGAAGAAAAAGAAGGAAGATCTGCCCAAGGATTCCCTTGGCATTTTCTCTTTCGCTACGCGCAGCGTCGAGCGAATTCCAGATATCCGCTCCTTCCGGATTCCGGAAAAGAGCGGACACTGGCTGGCTTACCAACCTGAGCCGGCGAAAGAAGAAAAGGGAAAAGAGCCGGCAAAAAACGGGAAGAAGAAGCCGAAGAAATACTCAGATGAGAACGGTTACCGATTGGTAGTACGTAATCTTGACAGCCGTCGCGAGAGAACATTTGAATACGTCAGGGATTACCAGTTTGCCAAGTATGGCCAGGGTTTTCTGTTTGTAACCACCGGTAACGACAGTACCATAAAAGCGGGTGTGTATTGGTATGACTTGTCAAACGAAAAGCTTCTCCCCCTTTATTCAGGAAAATCCAAATTCAAGTACCGAGGTCTCTCTATCGCCGAAGACGGGGATCAGGCAGCCTTCCTGGTGGACACTGACACAACCAAGGCACTCGTGAGGCGTTACCAACTCTGGCATTGGAAAGCTGGTTCGGCTGCAGCGGTTCAGTTGGATGTCGAGCGTTCCATGGGACTGCCGCCCAGTTGGATTGTCAATGAGAACTTTACCCCTGTCTTTTCCAAGAATGGACAGCGACTGTTTTTTGGATCAGCACCGGTCCCGGTAGTACAAGACACCACGTTGCTAACGGAGGAAATAGTTCAGGTGGAAGTGTGGGGCGGAGAGGATGACTATATCTATCCGATGCAAAATAAACAGCTGGATACAGAAAGAAAGCGTTCTTACCTCGCTGTCGTGGACCTGGCCAGCAAGCAAGTGATGCAATTGGCCGACAAGGAAGTACCAACTACGGAAACAGGAGCTGAAGGAAACGCAACCATTGTCCTCGGTGAATCGGATGTACCCTACAGGAAGATGATTACCTGGGATGCTTCAGCATATAGCGATGTTTACTTGTACGATCTGCAAAAGAAAGAACGGACAACCGTGGCAAGGAAGATCAAGGGGAATGCGCGCCTTTCGCCACAGGCACGGTATGTGTATTGGTTCAGCGCACCGGACACTACCTGGTTCAGTTATTCCGTCATGACCGGGACTACCCAGAAGCTGACAGCCGGAGAAAGAATATTGTTTGCCAACGAGCTAAACGACGAACCTGATTACCCGGGTCCTTACGGGATTGCCGGCTGGACAACCGACGACAAACAGCTCATCGTCTATGATCGGTACGATCTCTGGTCTATGGACCCTGAGGGAAAGAAACCGGCCACCAACCTCACTAAAATTGGCCGCACCAACCACCTGGTATTCCGTTATCAACGGCTGAACATGGAAGATCGTTTTATTGACCCATCCAAGGACATGATCCTTTCGGCTTTTGATGAGGTTACCAAGGCGTCAGGATACTACAAGCTCTCTTTGCGCGATGAAAAACTGACGAAATTGTTGATGGATGATGTGCGTTTTGGCGGCTTGATCAAAGCGCGGAACGCGGAGAAGTTCATGTTCACGCGTGAGAGCTTTCGTGAGTTCCCTGACGTTTGGGTTGCTGATGCAGGATTCACAGCCATGAAGAAGGTAACGCAGGCCAACCCTCAGATGAAGAACTATTATTGGGGATCCGTTGAATTGATTCAATGGAACTCACTGGATAACATTCCACTGTCGGGCATGCTGTACAAGCCTGACGGCTTCGATCCCAAAAAGAAGTACCCGATGATTGTGTATTTCTACGAGCGGGAGAGTGATAACCTCCACGCCTACATTCCGCCCACGCCGCTGCGCAGTATGATTAATCGGTCTACCTACGTGAGTAACGGGTACCTGGTCTTTGTCCCTGACATTGTCTACAAAATCGGATTCCCCGGGGAAAGTGCTCACAACTGCATTATGCCGGGTGTAACGGCACTGATTTCAAAGGGGTTTGTGGACGAAAAGAACATTGGCATCCAGGGTCACAGTTGGGGAGGATACCAGACGGCCTATCTGCTGACCAGGACTAAATTGTTTAAAGCGGCGGAGGCGGGAGCGATCGTGGCTAACATGATCAGCGCTTACGGAGGCATTCGCTGGGGAACCGGGCTGAGCAGGATGTTTCAGTATGAACACGCGCAAAGCAGAATTGGAGGATCCCTGTGGCAAAAGCCCATGCACTACATCGAAAATTCACCCATTTTTTTCGCGGACAAAATTGAAACGCCTGTACTACTCCTCCATAACGACGGCGATGATGCCGTGCCATGGTACCAGGGCATTGAGATGTACCTGGCCTTGCGACGCATGAACAAACCGGTATGGATGCTCAACTACAATGGCGAACCGCATTGGCCGGTGAAACGGGAGAACCGAATGGACTTCCAAATCCGGATGAAACAGTTTTTCGACCATTATCTGAAGGGAACGTCTGCGCCTTCGTGGATGACGGAAGGGATTCCGGCTACAGAAAAGGGAATTACCAAGGGATACTGAGGCCTGACGGCTATCTGTCGGGATCCTTTTCGACGCCCTTCTTGAAGTACTTGTCGTCTTCATCTTCGTCATCCTCGGTGGTGGGGCGAACGCCGATTTCAAGAATCTTGAATTCCGTACGGCGGTTTCGCTGGCGCCCTTCCGGGTTGTCGGTACCGTCCGGGTTGGTGTTTCGTGCAATTGGCTTGGATTCGCCATATCCTTTCGCCACCAATCGTTCCGAAGCAATACCTTTCTTAGTCAGGTAATTCACCGTAGCCGCGGCACGTCGTTGCGAAAGATTGATGTTGAATTCCACCGAGCCAATGCTGTCGGTATGCGATGACATCTCGATCTTAATCTCCGGATTGTCGTTGAGGACATCAACCAGTTTGTCCAGCTCGCGGGCCGATTCAGGACGAATGTTGGCGCTGTCGTAACCAAAGTAGATGTTCTTGAGTACGAACACCTTGTTCTTTTCCAGGCGGTCAAGTACCAGTAAGGTGTCGAAGGTAATGTTCGTAACCAGTTCGGTCAGGGTGGCGGGATCCACCGATTTACCAAGCGTTTGATATTGACCTCTTTTTACGAGATATCCGCTGGTTTCACCGATTAGGGTATACTTTTCGTTTTCGTAAACGCGAAAAACGAATTTGCCGTCCGATCCGGTGACATAGTCCTGCATGATGTCCCCTTTGGCGTCAAGCAACGTGACCTTGGTTTCCGGCAGGATTTCCTTTATGCTGTCCGGACGTTGGGAATACGTGATGCCCTGCAAATAATAGTTGATGACCTTCAGATTAGGGTCCTCGTTGATGAACGTGTATATGTCGTCATCACCTTTACCGCCATCGCGATTGCTGGTGAAGAACCCCCGGTCAACTTTGAACAGGAAGATACCGAAGTCATCCGAAGTGGAATTGACCGGCTGCCCCAGGTTATCGACGGATGTTTGACCGTTGACCCTGTTCACCACAAAGATGTCCAGCATGCCGTAGCCTGGATGACCGTCCGAAGAGAGATACATTTTGCCGTTCTCTGCAATGTAGGGGAAGCACTCATTCCCGGTGGTGTTGATCTCCGGCCCCAGGTTTCGCACGCGGGTGAAACGACCGCGACTGTCCATCTGGGCGGAATACAAATCAAGGCCCCCCGATCCTCCTTTGCGATTGGAAGCAAAATAGAGATGCCGGCCATCCGGACTGAATGCCGGTGTCGATTCCCAGGAGTCCGGTTGGTTAATATTGATGGGCTGAGGTTCGGTCCAGGCGTTGTTGCGGTACCGTGACAGGTAGAGGTCCACATCGTTGGTTCCTTTTCGCTTCCCTGTGTTGCCCTTGGCAAAGACCATAGTCTTTCCATCCGGAGAAAAGGCGATGGTACCCACATTCACATTAGGCGTGTTGATTGACTCAGGCAACGGCTTGATGGTTTCCACCTCCACATTGGCACCCTGAGTTCTTGCCTTGTAAATGTCTGTAAACGGTGTTCCGGTTGAGGCGTAGATCTTCTCGTTTGAGCGGGAAGAAGTGAAATAAAGTTCACCATTCAGGTAGGCAGGTGAATACTCGCTGAAATTGGAATTAAGCGCTTCCAGGTTCTTGATGCGGTAGTAACTTTTTCGGGCCGTAAGGTCTTCAAGTTGGGAAAGCCCCCGCAGTTCTTTCCGGGCCCGATCGCGAAGACCATCACTTTCCGCAGAAGTCTGGAGTTCTTCGAAAGTGGCCTTTGCCTCGCTGTATTTGCCATTTGCCTGTTGGGCTTTGGCCAGATACAGGAGAACAGAATCCTTATTAACCCCGGGGCCGCCCGCCTTTTCATAATAGGGTTCTGATTGCTTGATCCGGTTGGATTGCCGATAGGACTCTGCGATGTAATAATTGGCTTTGCCGTTACCGGGTTGTGACTTGAGAATGTTCTTGTAGTAGGCAATTACATTTTCGTAATTCCCATAGCGAAAATTCTTCAATGCCTTTTGTTCCGGCGAACATGCGTTCAGACCGACAAAAAGCATAACAGCGATTCCCCAACTAGTCCAACCGGTGCGATTCATGGATACGAAAGGTACAAAAAAGATGAAGTCATCAGGCTTGACGCACTCCCGCAGCCTTCGGTAAATAGCGTGATAACCAACTGTCCTTGACGGCTAATCTCCATCGACGAACCCATTCTCCCTTGGTAACAACCGCAGGATTAAACGTAATCGACTCACCCTGCAGTACGCCCTGATCAAAAAGTGTTTTAAGCTGGTCTGCCCGATGCATTATTACGTGCCCCCCCTCAAGAAATGGAACGAGTGTCCGGTTAAAGAAATCAATACCCAACCGGTGCTGAATTTCTTTTAGAAGGCGGACCGACCCATCGATGGAACATCCACTGGCGCCAGCATCGCTCTCGTCGACAGCGAGGATAATGAATTGATTGTGTTCGATGCGAAACGACGCCTTCAGCGGCGCTCCGTGGGCCATCCAGGTCTGACAAAGATGCACGAGGCTGCTTTCGAGAGATGCTTTTTCGGGAGCCGTAAGCTGCCGGTCGGCCTGGTAAACCCAAAGCCTTGAAGAATCCGCCATTTCATTGAAATCGCAGTACATAAAATCCCTAACCTAGTTGCTCACCAAAATGTTCCCGGTCATCTCCTTGGGAACCGGAAGACCCATAAGGGTTAGGATGGTCGGGGCCAGGTCACCGAGTTTGCCGTTGCGAACGGAGAGTTTTTGCTGATCATCCACAAGAATGCAAGGAACAGGGTTCGTGGTGTGCGCCGTGTTGGGAGTTCCATCCTCGTTTATCATGAGCTCTGCATTACCATGGTCGGCGATGATGATGATGACGTACCCATTTTTTCGCGCGACTTCCGTTACCGCCTGGTTGCATTGATCAACAGTTTCGCAAGCCTTCACCGCAGCGCTGAACACGCCGGTATGCCCAACCATATCCGGATTGGCGAAGTTCAGACAGATGAAATCTGCTGACTTCTTTTCCAGTTCGGGGATGATCTTGTCGCGAATGTCGCCCGCGCTCATTTCTGGTTTCAGGTCATAGGTAGCCACCTTAGGGGAGGGACACAGGATTCTTGATTCTCCTGCGAAGGGCTCTTCCCGGCCGCCGGAAAAGAAGAAAGTAACATGCGGATACTTTTCAGTCTCGGCGATTCTGATCTGTTTCTTGCCTGCTTTCGCAAGCACTTCGCCCAGTGTGTTGGTCAGATTGTCTTTGTCAAAAATTACGTTGACCCCAACGAATGAATCATCGTAGTTGGCCATGGTAACATAGTGAAGCCGGAGCTTCCTCATGCCTTGCTCAGGGAAGTCCTGTTGCGTCAGCGCCTGGGTGATTTGACGACCGCGATCCGTGCGGAAGTTAAAGCAGATCACCACATCACCATCGCGGATCAACGCGGTCGGTTTGCCATCGGGCGCTGTGATGACCACGGGTTTAATAAACTCGTCGGTAACACCGGCGACATAGGATTGTTCGACTGCCGCTACGGGATCCTGCGCTGACGCACCCGTACCGTGAACCAATAAATCATAAGCCAATTTTACACGTTCCCATCGCTTGTCGCGATCCATCGCATAGTAGCGACCCACTATACTGGCGATCTTGCCGGTCGTGGACGCAAGGTGTTTTTGTAGCTCCTGGAGAAATCCTACGCCACTCTTTGGATCCGTGTCGCGACCGTCGGTAAAAGCATGGATGAAGACCTGGTTCAACCCGTGGTTCTTGGCGATGGTGCAAAGGCCTTTAAGATGATGGATGTGTGAGTGAACACCGCCATCGGATAGAAGCCCGATGAGGTGAACAGGCTTCTTGTTCTCGTGAGCATAGGCATAGGCCGCAACGAGTACGGGATTGGTGTCAAGTTCTTTATCGTCGACCGCCTTGTTGATTTTGACGAGGTCCTGGTACACAACACGTCCGGCCCCAATGTTCATGTGTCCCACTTCCGAATTGCCCATTTGCCCTTCGGGAAGTCCGACTGCCAATCCGGAGGCATCCAGTTGGCTGTGGTTGTATCGGCTGTAAAGCGAGTTGATATAGGGGGTGTTGGCCTTGTCAACAGCAGAAACCTCCTTGTTCTTGGCTATGCCCCAGCCATCCAGAATCATCAACAGCACTTTTCGGTTCATATCTAGGAATTTGTGGCAAATATACGGCCGCCTGAAGGGAATTGGGCTGACAATCGTCGGTTGTCAGGCAGTTATTAATGGCATACTTTTGGAGTGAAATAGCCCGGTATGAATCGTTTGGTGGTGGTTTTGGTATTCCTCATTGGCCTTGAGCCCACAGCGTGGTCGCAACCGGAAATTTTTAATCCAGCCAAGGAGGCCATCAAGAAGGCCGATGCGGCTGCATTGATCAAGACATTTGCGGTCTCGGTGGATATTAACCTGGAAGGAAATATCAACACCTACAGTAAGGCGCAATCCGAGTTTGTTCTTAAGGAATTTTTCAAGAAGCACCCGGTAACGGATTTTGCAATCGTGCATACCGGCTCCTCCAAGGGAGGCCTTCAATACGCGATGGGCCGATACCTGACCGGTGGAGATGTCTATACGGTGCTTATTCGCGTGCGGCAGGTTGGCGAGCCGTATCTGGTGCACGAGATTTCCTTTGTCAAGGAGTAAAGCCCGGAACAATCTGTGTCCGCTTCATCGCTCCCTTCCTACGTAACTTCAGAAGCGTTAACGAGATTCATTTCTTCCGCCCTGGATGAAGATATCGGGGATGGCGATCATACCACCCTGGCAACGGTCAGCGAGGACGCAACCTCGACCATGAAGCTGTTGGTGAAAGATTCAGGCATCCTCGCCGGAGTAGAAATGGCCCGGGCCATCTTTGGCTACATGGATCCGGGTATCCAGGTTCACGCACTTCACCAGGACGGGAGCATCATTCGCCCCGGCGACATTGCTTTTACGGTGAGCGGAAAAGCGCGATCGCTGCTGTCTGCCGAACGACTTGTCCTTAACTGTATGCAGCGTATGAGTGGCATTGCCACCTACACCCACCGGCTCTGCAGTTTATTGGAGGGAACGGCGGCGCGGTTGATGGATACGCGCAAAACAACTCCCAACTTCCGGCTCGCCGAGAAGTGGGCTGTGTTCATTGGCGGCGGAGTTAATCATAGGTTTGGGCTATATGACAAGATTATGATTAAGGATAATCATGTCGATGTGGCAGGTGGTGTTGTTCCGGCCATTAAGCGGGTCAAGGAGTATTTGGTGAAAACAGGCAGGAAACTGGAAATCGAAGTGGAAACCCGCTCTTTGAATGAGGTGGATGACGTTTTGGAGACGGGAGGAGTTGACATCATTATGCTGGATAACATGAGCCCGGCTCAGATGCGTACCGTTGTGCAGCGAATCCATGGGCGATGCCGGGTGGAGGCCAGCGGAGGAATAACCGAATCCAATCTCAAGGAAGTTGCTTTGACCGGAGTCGACTATATATCAATGGGCGCCATCACCCATTCTGTAAGAAGCCTGGATCTTAGTCTCAAGGTGGTTGGCCCGCAGTAGGCAGATTCCGCCAAGGCGATTAACTTTGCGCCCCATTTACGGATTGTACTATGATTGTAAAGACCCGGAACTACCGGCTGGAGAAGCCGCTCTATATTAAGCTTGCGCTCAAGAGTGTACTTCTTCAGCAGTGGTGGACCATTCCAATTGCCGTCGGAATCTGCCTTTTGTATATATGGATCCCCAGCTTCTGGTGGATTTTTGCGGGGGTGATGGCCTATGGATTATACGTGCTGTTTTGGCTTATTCAGTTTTATGGTGTCACCCAATTGGATCAGGGTAAGATGCTGTTCGAACGATTCTCCTATGAGATCACTAGCCAGCAGATTGTAATGAAGATCAACGCCCGGGAAGGCATGCCACTGAAATGGGACCAAATCAAACGCGCCAAGGAAGGTAAGGACTTCTATTTATTGTATGTGAACAAGGCGCAGCTGATTCATCTCCCGTTCAAAATCTTCAATACGGACAACGAGCGGAAGTTTCTTGGCAGCATCCTGAAGACCAAAGGACTTATTAAATAGTTCGACACCACGACCACACCCGGTCGGTTTGCCGCCATAAAGAACCAAGTGATGGCACTACAGCGTGACCACAAAGAACGGCCCTCCGGAAGAATCGATCCCGACAAAGCCTATACGCGAATCTGTCGGTATTGCGCCTACCAGGAACGATCACACAAGGAGGTTAGGGGCAAACTATTCTCTTACGGCTTGTTTCCCTCGGAAGTTGAGCAAACTATTAGCCGGCTCATTACCGAGGGATTCCTGAATGAAGAGCGCTTTGCCAAATCCTTTGCCGGCGGAAAATTCCGGATGCAGAAATGGGGTAAACATAAGATCAAACGGGCGCTGGAAATGCACGGACTCAGTTCACTCTGCATTGAGAGAGGCCTTCGGGAAATTGAAAACGGCGCCTATGCCAAAACACTCCGGTCGCTGTTGACGAAGAAACTACAATCGATCAGCGAGCCCAATCTTTTCAAGGCACGTCAAAAGGCAGCCCACTATGCCATTGGAAAAGGATTTGAGCCTGAGTTGGTTTGGGAACTTCTCAAGGAAATGGATCGTGACTAGTTGGCCTTTGACAAGGAAGCCAGCTGCCGTCGGAAAAATTTTCAATTAACTTTACGCGACTCAAACGTATGGAACATAGCGAGGTTTGCTGCCAGATCCTCGATCAACTGGCAGCCGCAATAAAGCAAATTGATCCGGCCGATTTTACACGTCCTTCCTCATCCTTGAGCAACGCTACCATCGGGCAGCATGTTCGGCATACGCTTGAATTCTTCCACTGCCTGGAACTTGGCCTGGCCACGGGTGCCGTGAATTATGACCATCGCGAACGCAGGGAGACGTTGGAAAACAGCAAATCGGAGTCACTGGCTGCACTTGAAAGGATCAAGTCATTTCTGGACAGGCAGACGGCCAATTGCCCAATGAATCTCGAAGTGAGTTACGAGCGGGGCGGCAAGGCGATCCGGACCGTGCCATCAAATTATTTCAGGGAGTTGTCATATAATATTGAACACCTGGTGCACCACATGGCGCTGATTAAAATTGGCCTGCGGGAGGTGGCTCCCTATGTGAAGATCCCCGCCGAGTTTGGAGTGGCCATCAGCACGTTGCGTCATTTGGACTCCCTGATCGAGGCTCAGTAACATTCTCCATGAGCTGGCTGTCACGACTGCTTCACAGCAAGCTGGTAATCAAACTCCGGAACTGGGAATATTGGCCGTTTGGCGTTGTACATGCACCGTTGTTCGTGTATTGGATTTGGCTTTCGGCAAAGGCTCGGTCGTTAACCTTCTTCTCAGCATCAAATCCGGGTATTCTGATGGGAGGAATGTTTGGTGAGTCAAAGTTCGATGTCATGGAACGTGTTCCTGCCCATCTCAAGCCAAAAACTATACGGATCGAAGTGCCGGCAACCACCAGCTCTGTGGTGGAAGTCATGAATCGAAACGGCTTTTCATTTCCGATAATCTTCAAACCCGATTTGGGCGAGCGCGGCTGGCGCGTACGCAGGATCAATAATGAGCATGACATTGAAACCTACCTCCAGATCATCAACATGCCCTTTCTGGTTCAGGAGTATGTCGATCTGCCACTCGAGTTCGGAGTATTCTATGTACGTTATCCCAGCGAGCCATCGGGCAGGGTGGTTTCCATTGTCGGGAAGGAAATGCTCTCCGTAACCGGAGACGGAGGAAGAACCCTCCGACAGTTGATCCTCGACAAAGACAGGGCAAGACTTCAATGGGAGAATCTGCGATTGACTTTCCATGACCGCCTGGAAGAGGTTATCCCTGATGGGACAACAATCGAATTGGTCTCCATTGGCAATCACTGCCTGGGCACCAAGTTCCTGGATGCAAACTATTTGATTACGGATCGGTTATCCCAATCCTTTGACGAAATAAGCAGGTCGATTGATGGTTTTTAT
>JAYRNL010000089.1:0-19194 GCA_041912235.1 Cyclobacteriaceae bacterium | reverse complement strand
CAACTGCTCCACCCCGCGATTTGGAGGGACAAAAGTAGCCCTAACCCCCACAAAATCCAAACCGTCGCTTTGGAACCATTGGTCCTGTCAACTTCCATTTAAAAGGATATGACCCAGGATACGAAGTCGGAAGGCTTCGCGTCCTTTGGTCTGGCGCCATCCGTACTGGTGAGGTCATCCCACCTCAACCGGCCGTGGTTACTGTAGGGGATCAGCGTAAGTTTTTTCTCTTGGGGTGATACCACAATCTTCATGAAACTCTGAAAATACGGCGACACGTTGTAGTCAAACATTGCCGACAACCACTCGGCTGAGAATGGCCATCCGTTCAAGGCCGTTGCCCACCACCAGGCCGGGCGCTTGTACCACTTCGTGTTTTCTTCGATCTTCTTCACCAACGGGGCGCGCGATGGATAAAACGCGTACTCTTTCGTCGGGAGGGTGGAGGGATCGGCCATCGCCACACCAATGCTGAGATAGGCTCCCCCTCCTCCATTCACATAATGATGCATGACCCGATTTCCCGCTAAGGGCTCGATATAGTACTCCAGGTCATGCGTATCGCCAGCCATGGCCAGGGGAACCTTGTACCTTTTGAGGAGTCCATGAAGGTCTTCGAAGCGCGGATTAAGTTTACCCTGATATTCACCAATGGCATAGAACGGATGCCCGAGAATCACCATTACGAATTTGTTCCTGGAAGCCTCCAGCACATTCACCAACCAGCGTCTCTGTAGTGAATCAATCTGACGCTCAACACCGGTCTCCAGGGTGATCAATACAAAATCATCTGTGCTGATCTGGAAGAATGGTGCCTGTTGAAAACCGGTGGGCACTTCATATTCCTTGCGCCACCTCTCCGTTACCTTGATGGTTTCATCAATGGAGGACGCCGTGGACGAAGTGAGTTTCAAATCGGCGGCCGCCCTGGCCCACATGGCCTTCTTTGCTGATTCGGCATCGAAAAACGTGGCCACGAATCCGTCCAGCGCATCATACCAGTCATGGTTACCCGGAATTGCGTAGACGGGCTTCTTCACACCTTTGAACGGCATCCAGAACTTCTTCTCGTAGTCCCGTAAGGCTCCGGTTGGATACACCACATCCGAAGAAATTAGTACAAATTTCACATCCGGCTGATTGCTTACCTCCAGCAGCTGATCCTTCAGAATCAACTGCGAAGCATCTCCTTCTCCCGGATCACCAATGACAACGAAGGAAAAATCCTCCCCGGTTTTCACGCCGTCAGGATGCAACTTAAACGCGTTGGCCTTCACACCTTCACCCGAACTGTTGATCATCGCCATGCGCCATACGTCAGCGCGATTGGCTGCCCACTTGTCCCAAATTCCGGAGGCCCAGTTTTCCGTGTCGAAATACCAGCTCATGCCAAGCACGGGCATTACGGCCACCAGCAAGGCCGCCCAAGGCAATCCTATCTTCAATCCCAGCCGAACGGCCACGGGCATCGAATAGCCAGCCTTGATAAACCGGACTTCGGCACGAATCCGCTGAGAAAGCCACCACGCAGCCAGGCTGCGCATGCCGTACCATTTCCTCTCTCTTTCTGGCACTTGCGATATCCAACCCCAAAGTCGTTGACTCCGTTGCCTCATCAATCGGAGTAGCGCAAAGCGGATCGGCGCCAGGATAGCGTAAGTGACTATTAGTGCGATAACAAGGTCGCCGATGGTCGCCACCAACGGTGAGAGGATTCCCAGGTATGTCCTGTCCAGTCCCATCCGGCCCAGGTGAATCATAAACAAAAGGAAGATGAACATGGTGATCCATCGCCGGTCATGAGAAGCGCTGCCCTCTTCTTCCTGTTTTATCCGTTCGGCAATTCCGGATACATAAGCATCTCCCTTTAAACCAATCTTCTCCGTTACGTCTTCGTCGACCTGGGTCAGTCTACCCGTACGTGCCAGCAACAGGCTGATCGCAATGCCGATCAACCGGACACCAATCGCAATGGACAGCGCCAGGGTTTGCCCTCTTGACTCCCACAAAAACAGGGATCCCACCAATAACAGGTTACCAATGCCCGCGGCCAGGAAAAACCGATGCAGGAATGTGCCCTTGTCACTGCGGAAGAAATTCCGGACATAACGAACTGCATCGATAGCAAAAATGACGGTTATGAACAGGTAAAGCGCCTTGGCCTGGAACAGGATGGCGTTTACCAGAATAGCCGCCATCAAAAGACTAAGTGCGCCACTCCATTGAGCCGAAGACTTTGATGATCGTTCGGCGCGTCGGAATCCATCGTACAACTCAATGAGGCCTGACCAAATCAACAACTCACCCAGGTAGTGTTCAATTGAATTTCCCGGCCAGATGATGGCCAGCAAGGCAAGGCCTCCAAGGATCATACAAAGACCACCCCAGACCCAGCGATCAATCCGGATTTCTTTCAATAGCATAATCAGATCAGGTAACTGGCGACGGAAAGCACCGTCACACACAAAATGAAGATAGCAAATAACCGTTTTATCGCGAACCGCAGCCAGTGGTCGTACCGGATGCCGCTCAAGGCCAGGATGGCCATCAAGGCACCATTGGTCGGGCTGATCATGTTCATGAGGATGGCCCCGTATTGAAAAGCCAGCACACAAACCTGCCGGGGAAGTCCGATCAGATCCGACAGTGGTGCGAGAATCGGAATGGTAAGCACCGCTTGTCCGGCATAGCTGGGCACCACCATGTGCAGCAAGAACTGAGAACCCATCATACCGATCGCTGATAAGGTTGCCGGTAAGCCACTCATCGGAACAAAAAGTCCATAAATAATGGTGTCCAGTATTTTGCCATCGATGAGAATAAGTGAAATGCCATGCGCGAAGCCAACGATCAGTGAAGCAAACGTCATTTCGCGAAGGCCATCGACGTAGGCAGAAAACGTTCCATTCCATCCAAGCTTGCCTAACAAACCTGCCACAATCGCCACCACAAAGAATTCCGCTGCCATTTCGTTGAAACTCCACCCCCATTGCAGGAGCCCCACGATGAGTATGACAAAGGCGAGACCAACAACAAACAGGATGATCTTGTTCCGTGCCGAGACCGGAGTTCCGGTATCCGCTGGCCCTGTGGTCACGGCCAGGCGCCGTTTATTTCCATACCGAATCATCAACCCCATCCAAATGGCGAACGCCACCACCAATACGGCGACTTGCCAGGCTGCCTGATGAAGGAATGGCAATCCGGCGATTTTCTGCGCTGTCACCGCTCCGAACGGATTGATCGGACTGAATGATGCGCCGATCACTGTGCATCCGTAGCTGCTCGCCACCATCACGAAGGGATCGTAGCCCAGGCGACGGGTGAGCAGAATCAGGACGGGAATCAGGGGAATTACTTCCTCCTCCATACCTTCCAGGGCGCCACTAGTAACGAAGAAAAGTCCAACAAGTACAAGCGTTATCTCTTCCCTTCCACGCAAGCGATCGGTAAGCAATACCATCCCTTCCTTTAGCGCGCCTGTCCTTTCGATTACATAAAAACATGCGCCCACCATGAAGATCAACGCGATCACTTCACCTCCGGCGACAATCCCGCGCGGGATGGCAACCAGTACTTCGAAAGGTGAGAGAGGCTCAGCATTCACCTCATGGTAGGAGCCCGGAACGACCGCTTCGCGATTCGTTGCCTCGTCAAATCGTCGTTCATATTCACCCTTTGGCAGAAAGTAGGTTGCTGCACCTGCCAGCACGATAAAGATTACGATGATGAGAAGGGTGTGGGGAAACCTGGCGGGCATGGATGGAGGTTGTCAAATCTAGGAAAATGCGTCCACAAGTAAATTGCATCGCGGCCACCCGGAATCCATCGTTTTGTCCATTAGATGCAGAAAGTCTTGGGCAAGCAGCCAGTTGGCCGGTTCTTGATTCGTGAACATAGTTTACTTAACTAGAGTCCTCCATGGGCCACAACATCCAACCGCTGCTGAACAAGGAATACCTGAAAGCCCGGAGTGCGGAAGGAGTGTACATCACCGATGAAAAAGGCAAGCGGTACCTCGACGGGTCATCCGGGGCGGTAACGTGCTCACTGGGTCACTCTCACCCGGCTATCGTAGAGCTGATTCGAAAGCAGGCAGGGCGACTCCAGTTTGTCTACCGTTCGCAATTCGGATCGGATGAAGCCGAGTCGCTGGCCACCCGTCTCTTCGAGCTTTCACCCGGTAAGGCTTACGCCCATAGCTTCTTTGTCAATAGCGGAACTGAGGCCATAGAAACCGCGATGAAAGTCGCCTTGCAGCATTTCCTGGAGCGTGGCCTTCCCAAAAAGATACAGTTCGTCAGCCGATGGAAGAGTTACCATGGCATAACGATGGGCGCGCTGTCGCTGTCGGGACATCCTCTGCGAAGACAACGCTTCGAATCCACCCTTCAGAAATATCCCGGGCTGCGAGCCGACCTGGAAAAAGACTCATTGGAAATTCACGAGCAGGAATTCAGGGCAACCATCGAACGGCTTGGCGCTGAAAACATTGCGGCGTTTGTCGCCGAGCCCATCGTGGGTGCTGCAGGCACTGCACTAACACCCCTTCCCGGCTACTACTCCCGGATGAAGTCCGTTTGTCAGGAACATGATATTCTCTTCATCACGGATGAGGTAATGACCGGATTGGGAAGAACCGGGAAGTGGTTTGGAATCGAACATTGGAATGAAACCGGCGATATCGTCGCGGTGGGAAAGAGCCTCGGAGCAGGTTACGCCCCAATCGCCGCCACCCTTTTGACCGATGCGGTGATCGATCCCATTCGTAAAGGAAGCGGCCTGATTATGAGCGGTCACACCTACAGTGGTCATCCATTTTCCTGTGCCACGGCCCTGCGCGTTCTCGAAGTTGTACAGGAAGACGATTTGCTCACCAATGTGAATACACAGGGTGCTTACCTGAAAGCAAACCTGCTGGCGCTTAAGAAGCGTTTCCCCGTGATCGAGGTGGTACGCGGCAAGGGGTTGATGCTTGGCGTTGAGTTTGACCCATCCATTAAAGGATTTCAAGCCAGTCTGCTTGATCGATGCTACCAGAACGGGCTCCTCGTTTATCCCTCGGTGGCCGGACCTGAGGGAACCGATGAAAATGGAATCCTCATTTCACCACCTTTCATCATCACCCAAGCGCAATGCGACGAACTTCTTGAAAAACTGGTGCAATCACTAGACAGTATCGACGTATGAGGGGGTTCAACAAAGTAACTGACTACGACGCCATACGTCCGTTGTTTTTCGACGGCATGACGCTGCTGTTCGGGGGCTTCGGGGGCGTGGGCTCTCCTCCGGGACTGGTGGATTGCCTGATCGAGTCAGGCGCCAAGGACGTCAACCTCGTCGGCAACGACGCGGGGTTTCCTTGGATTGGGATGGGGAAGTTTATCTGCCTTGAACGGGCTAAATCACTGATCGCTTCTCACATCGGATCCAATCCGGTGGCCGGGGAATTGATGAACCAGAATAAACTTCAAGTTGAGTTCTCACCCCAGGGCATCCTCGTTGAGCGAATCCGTTCCGGCGGGGTCGGGCTCAATGGATTTCTTACGGAAATAGGGATGGGTACCCGGCTGGAATACCAAAAGCCACGCGTATCCGTCAACGGAAAGGAGTTCATGTACGAGGCGCCGATCACCGGTGATGTGAGCCTCGTTTATGCCAGGAAAGCCGACACCTTTGGCAACCTGGTGTTTGACAAAACGGCGCGGAACACCAATCCCTACGTGGCGATGGCGGGAAGGATCACCGTGGTCGAGGCGGATGAAATCGTGGAGATGGGTGCGCTCAACCCGGAGGAAATTATTGTTCCCGGCATATACGTGAACTACATCGTGCCTTCGAAAGGTTACAATTGGAAATGGATATGGGAGATGCCCGACAAATCATCGCGCAACGCGCCGCCAGAGAAATAGCTGACGGGATGATCGTGAACCTCGGGATCGGCATTCCTTCGCTCGTTCCCGACTATCTCGATCCCGCCATCAACGTTTTCTTTCAGGCGGAAAATGGAATCCTCGGCATGGGCCCTACGCCAAAACAAAACGCTGACGGAAACCTGAGCAACGCCGCAGGGTATCCTGTCACGCTGTTGAAGGGCGGGAGTTACTTTGACAGCGCTGTGGCCTTTGGCATGATTCGCCGTGGTTGCATTGACGTTTCGATTCTAGGCGCCCTCCAAGTCAGTGCGTCCGGAGATTTGGCCAATTGGATTGTTCCCGGTAAACGAGTGCCTGGTGTTGGCGGTGCAATGGAACTTGCCTTTGGGGCCAAAAATCTTATCGCGCTTATGACTCATACAGAAAAAGACGGTCAGCCGAAGATTGTGGACGTGTGCACACTGCCTGTTACCACCTACCACTGCGTAAAGAAAATCATCACGGAGCTCGCTGTATTCAGCATTGTCGACGGAAATTTGCGCCTCGATGAACTGATGCCTGGCGCAACTCTCGATGAAGTCAGGCATAAGACCGGGGCTGCCTTCACTTGATCCTCCAAAAATCTGCGTATTTTGATCTGCGAAAGCGTCGGCGCTCCACGCCATGACCAATCGCTCGTTTGACCCATGTCTTATCAAACCACTTCCGCTTACATTGACTCCAACCAGGTCGATGCCGTCAACCTCCTCAGTCAACTGGTGCAACAAGCCAGCACGCAGGGCAATGAGCAGGGCGTTCAGGCGATCGTAATCGGGAAACTAAAGAGCCTGGGGCTTAACGTAGATGTATGGGATCCGGAAATCAGCGTGCTCACTACTCATCCTTATTTCGTTCCTTCAAGAAAGACCTATGCCGGGAGTCCCAATGTAGTCGGGGTACTCAAAGGCACGGGTGGAGGTCGTTCCCTTATTCTTAACGGGCACATCGATGTAGTCCCTGAAGGCGACCGCTCCAAGTGGACACACGATCCCTTCTCAGGTCGCGTTGAAGCTGGCAAGGTTTTCGGCCGTGGCACCACCGACATGAAGGGCGGAAATGTTTCTATGATGCTGGCGCTGGAGTCCATCGTGCGAACCGGGATCAAACTCAAGGGAGACGTCATTTTTGAATCCGTGATCGAAGAAGAGGCGGGCGGAGTAGGTACCCTGGCCACACTGATTCGAGGATATAAGGCGGACGCCGCATTGATACCAGAACCGACCAACATGAAACTGTTCATTAAGCAACAGGGTTCGATGTGGTTCCGTGTCACCGTAGAAGGACGATCGGCCCATGGGGGTACCCGGTATGAAGGTGTTTCCGCTATTGAAAAAGCCATGTTGGTACACCAGGCGATCCTCGAATTGGAACGCAAGCGCAACCGTCGCATCAACGATCCATTATACGCGGGCATACCCATACCCGTACCCATCAACATGGGTAAGATTATGGGTGGATCATGGCCTTCTTCGGTGGCAGACCTGGTGACTATTGAGGGACGTGTTGGGGTTGCCCCCGAAGAAGAAATGCAGTCGGTGAAAGAAGAACTCGCCGATTGCCTCCGTGAACTTTCGCAACTCGACCCCTGGCTGAAGGAGCATTCGCCGAAGCTGGAGTTTTTTGGAGCCCAATGGGTTCCCAATTCCCTGGCGGAGAATCATCCGTTTGCTCAAGCAGTCCGATCGGCATTTGATGAAGTGTACGGCAAGCCGGTTAAGGTTGAGGCGTCGCCATGGGGCACCGATGGTGGCCTTCTCGCCAAAGTGGGCAATATCCCTACCCTGGTCATCGGTCCTGGTGAAACCAAAATGGCGCATTACCCGGACGAATACATCGAAACCGGTGAAATGATTCGTGCGGCCAAAGTTATTGCCCGTGTATTGATCGATTGGTGCGGAATACAATCATGATCAGGAAGCTTCAGGAGGGAGCCGCTACGATTACGCTGTATGAAGACGAATACAGCCGACGCCTCCGGGTAGACGAATATCAAGGTCAATTGCCGGCTGTACTTACCCTCTTGCTGTCCTCCCTGCCTCCGTGGTGCGAGAAACTGATTGTAAAGTCACGGCCGAGGGATGTGACTTTCTTCCAGGGTCATGGCTTGACAGAAGAAGCCAAAATCGGGGGCTATTTCTCGGGCGTTGACATGCATTTCATGACCAAATACTTCATTCAGGCACGAAACCATTCAGCTCATCCAGCTGAGGAAGAAGAAATCATCAGACGAGTTATTGAATCTCCGCCTGCAAAAGAAGGCCGCGCTGTTTTAGTTGAACGTGCCCTGCCGGCGGACGCTTCTCAACTGGCTGCGCTCTATGCAAAATGCTTCAGGATTTATCCAACGCCAGTCTCCGAAACTGACCACATTCTCAAGACGATGACCGAAGGCACTTTGTATGTGTGCGTGCGGGATAACGGACGCATCGTCAGCGCCGCTTCGGCAGAGATCAACGAGATCCATCATAATGCCGAGTTGACCGACTGCGCCACAGCGGAAGGCTATGAAGGAAAAGGCCTGATGCGCGCCCTGCTGCTGGAACTTGAACGTTTACTGCGTAAGCGAACGATTAAATGTTTCTACACCATAGCGCGTTCTGAGTCATTCGGAATGAACAAGGTATTCCACCAACTTGGCTACACCTTTGGTGGCCGAATGACCAGGAACTGCATGATCTATTCCGGACTGGAGGACATGAACGTTTGGTGGAAGTACTACAGCTAGGGGATCGACCGGCTAATCAATATCTTTATTGCCATGCAAAGATCGTTAGTGCTGATTCTTTTGCTCCTGGCCGCCTGGACGGCTGCTGCTCAACGCTTGCCGGTGCTGAACCAAATCGATCTTCCTCACAACTATTACTACCGCGAACTTTACCTTCCGCAACTTACCAGCGGCCCCTCCTCTGCCTCATGGATGCCGGACGGCAAGTCGCTGGTGTACTCTATGGCCGGCAGCCTCTGGATGCAGCCTGTTGGCGGTGAATCGGCCACACAACTTACGGATGACATGGGGTACGATTATCAACCCGATGTCTCACCTGATGGAAAGCGCGTTCTGTTTGTGAAATACTCCGGGAATTCCATGGACATCATGGTTCTCAACCTGGAGGAGAAGAAGTCATTCATGCTTACCGACGGAAAGAGTGTAAGCCTCGAACCGCGTTGGTCGCCTGACGGATCACAGCTCGCGTACGTATCAACGGACGAAAGCGGTCACTTTCTTCTCCATACTGCAACCCTGATGGGCAATCAGCTCACGAATGCGAAAGTGCTTATCGCTGACCGTAAGACGGAAGCCAGGCGCTTCTACTACAGTGCCTGGGACCACAGCATAAACCCTGCGTGGTCGCCCGACGGAAAGAAGATCTACTTTGTCAACAACCATGACGTGGCTCACGGTACAGGAAACCTGTTCACAATTGATGTTGCTTCCGGACAGATCGCGCTCATCCAGCAAGAAGAGACTAATTGGCGGATGCGTCCCGACGTCTCGCCCGACGGAACACGTCTAGTATACAGCAGCTACCTGGGCCAGAACTGGCACCAGTTGTGGCTCCTTCCGGCAGAAGGCGGCTATCCCATTCCCATCACCTATGGCCATTACGACAAAAGTTCTCCACGCTGGTCGCCCGATGGAAAGCAGATTGCCTTCATCTCCAACCAGGATGGAAACACCTCGCTGTGGATATTGGATGCCTTTACCGGTAAGCAGACACCTGTCCTTCCCGCCAAGCTTAAATTCATCACCCCGAGGGTTCCCCTTACCCTCGCGACCACAGACGATAAAGGGACACCCCTTGCCGCGCGCATCAGCCTCACGGACAGTCGTGGCAAGTTCATCTGTCCTGCCGATGCCTGGGTTCACGCCGATGATTCGCGTATTCCTGCTTTGCATGCGATGGAGACACACTATGTCCATTCCCCTGGAAAGATAGTCTTCCAAGTGCCGAAAGACAGTGTGTTCATTACCGCCAGTCATGGACCAGCCTTCGGCATCGTGCGCAACAAAGTGTTCGCGAAGCAGACCGATGCCGTTAGCCTCACTGTCAAGATACCTCGTCTTTCACTTCCTCCTGATGCTGGCACCTGGCGCAACGGGGATGTGCATGTGCATATGAACTACGGAGGAAACTACCGCAACACCCCGGATCGCACAGTGAAGCAGGCCGAGGCCGAAGACCTCAATTTCGTATATAACCTCATCGTGAATAAGGAACAGCGAATTCCTGACGTAGCCCTCTTCGCTCCCGGGCCTGACCTGGCTTCCAATGCAAACGTTACCTTCCTGTTCGGCCAGGAATTCCACACCAGCTTCTGGGGTCACCTTGGCCTGCTGAACCTCAAGGAGCACCTGATTCTGCCCGATTACGTCGGCTATCCAAACACTGCAGTTGCCAGTCTCTGGCCCAACAACGGGTTTGTTGCCGAGCAAGCGCACAAACAAGGCGCCTTTGTCGGCTACGTCCATCCCTACGAAAATTCAGAAATATTCCCTGACCAGGCTGCCACCATCAGTCACACCGACCCGATCGATGCCGCGCTGGGGAGGGTTGATTACTACGAGCTGCTTGGGTTCTCGGATCATCACGCCACATCCGTTGTCTGGTATCATATGCTCAACACGGGTATTCGTCTGGGGATAGCTGGCGGCACGGATGCAATGGCCAACTATGCCAGCTTGCGCGGACCCGTGGGATTAAATCGCGTGTTTGTACCGGGTGCCGCAAACCTGTCATCCGAAGAGTTTCTCGCAGGAATCAAGGCGGGCCGCGGATTCGTCACCAACGGGCCCATGATCGGCTTTTCGCTGGGTGATTCAAAACCGGGAGACAGCCTTAAGCTTGGCTCAAAAAAGAAAACGATTCCATACAAGGGCTGGCTTCGAAGCAATGTACCTATTGAAAAAATTGAAGTCGTATACAATGGCGATGTGGTGGCCTCCCACGGCGGGCCTCAACCTCTCGCGCTGCTTGATTTCGGCGGCAACCTGACGCTGCGCGAAAATGGGTGGGTCCTTCTGCGCGTGTACAACACAGGCGCTCATCCGGATATTTTTGATATCTATCCATACGCCAGCACCAACCCCATATTTGTTTCCCAAGGCGTCCCTAACACCAAGGCATCCACTTCGGCAGCTTATTTCATCCGGTGGATTGATCGCGTTGAAAAAATGACCAAGGAGGCCTCCCGTTTTCGCAGCGAAGAGGAACGGGCACATGTGCTGAAGGACATGGCGGCGGCAAGGGCCTATTACCAAAAACTTATCGTAGCAAAGAAATGAGATCACTCTTGCTCTTTGTCATTCTGCTTTCACTGGAATGCACCGCACAGCATCCGTACAACCTGATCCGGGAAGATGTCACCATACCGATGCGTGACGGGGTGAAGTTGGGCGGGATATTGTACCGTCCTGCCAGGGAAGGCAAGTATCCCGGTATTGTTTACCGCACACCTTATGGTGTCGACGACTACGATGGTTATGCTGAGTTCCCGCTCAAGGCAGCCAAGCAAGGGTATGCCGTGTTGCTGGTGGACGTACGGGGAAGACTTCGCAGCGAAGGTGAGTTCGAGGCGTACCGGAACGAAAAGCAGGACGGATATGATGTCATCGAGTGGATGGGCACTCAGCCCTATTGCACCGGCAAGGTGGGAACCTATGGAGGATCGTATCCCGGTATTGTACAGTGGCTGGCCATGTCACAAGCTCCGCCCCACCTGGCGGCCGCTGCTCCGGAAATGACGCCCATCAGCAGCCACCACTTCTTCTACTACGGTGGTGCCTTCTCCCATCCGTGGATCGATTGGTTTATGCCTTACATTTTTGCCGACAAAAGAAAGCGCGCCAACGATCCGTCAGGCCCCTGGGATGACGAACCTGCCACGGAAGAGTGGGAAAAGAGCGATCGGAGAAAATGGTACCAATATCGCCCGCTGGCCGATCTACCCATCCTGAAAAAGTATGCGCCCGAATACTACGCCTGGCTCGCTCACCCGGAACAATCTTCCTGGTGGGATTTTGTGAATGTCGAGAAAGACTTCGGGAAGATGCGAAACCCGGCCTTTTTGGAAAGCGGATGGTACGATGCTGCCTATGGGCCGGAAGGGGCCACGCGAGGATTCAACAGGATGCTCAAGGAGGCGGCTACGCCGGAAGCCCGCGAGCAGACTGTACTTGTACTTGGACCGTGGAATCACACCTCACTGAATACCCGCAAGACCAAGTTTGGAGAAATGGACTTCGGGCCGAATGCCGGGATGGACTATGACGCCGAATTGCTTCGCTTCTACGACCGGCACTTGAAAGGAGACCTCTCCGCGAAGGGATTGCCGCCGGTGAGCATCTTTGTCATGGGAGCAAACGAGTGGCGGACGGAAACCGAATGGCCTTTGACACGCGCCGTGCCGACGTCATATTATCTTTCCGGCACCGGTGCGGCGAAGACCGGAACATTGGCCGCAAAACCAGGCAAGGACCTACGCGACACCTATGTCTTTGACCCGGCCAATCCCTTTTGGGACAAGTCGTATGAAAAATCCTATCCTTACGACCAGCGCGAAAACGAATCGCGGTCCGATGTGCTGGTATACACCAGCGACGTGTTGACGGACGACACTGAAGTGATTGGGGAGATTGTAGCCGAACTATTCGTCAGTTCAGGCGCACAGGACACCGATTTCAGTATCACGCTGACCGATGTGTACCCTGACGGTCGTTCTATCAACCTCCACGGACTTGATGCGGGGTATTTGCGAATGCGCTACCGGGGCGGTTTTGAATACCAGGAGTTGATGAAGCCCGATCAAATCTACAAGATTCGCATCGGCCAGGTGTACACCGCCAATCGTTTCATGAAAGGCCACCGCATCCGGCTGGCCGTCACCAGCAGCAAGGCGCCGCACTACGATCCGAATCCGAATACAGGGAAAGTGATTGCCGAGGAAAGGAATTTAATTCCGGCGAGGAATACTATACACTCGGGAGTGAAGTATCCATCGCGGGTTCTGCTGCCGGTTGTTCACTAGTCCAAGCCAAACAGACTCAGAAGCGGGTGGACGGATGAGGCCACCGTAAAACTGGCTTACGAGAATCACGGAAGTGGGTGGATGAAATGCTGGCGGAGATCAGCCGGGCGAAATGATTAGGTCAGTCACGGGTTGACCTGGGGCTATCAATTCGGATCTTGCCTGATGTACTGTTCCAAATAATCCATCACCTCACCCTGCTGTCCCGGGAGGTTCTGCAATGGCAGGTACCACTCCTGCTGGCCGTCCAGCGACACATAAAGCGATAGTCCTTCATCCATATGCTGATAGGAATACCCGAGAAACATCCACGACTCGCCAACTGGGTGAAGGTCCTTGTCATAGTCCAGGAACTCCCGCGCTATTGTGTACCGCTTGCCCGGCTCCAGGTGTCCCCAGTTCAGCCGCTTGTGTGGCAGGATGTATCCCGTGTATCGTCCTTTTGGAAATGGCCCCGTCATGGTGGAAGGTAGTCGATCGGTCCGAATTTCCGTTTGATTTCTGGTATCTTTCGCCATAACCCGTCCCACATGAAAGTCGTCAACTGGAAGAAGGAACTCCAGCCGCTTCTCAAGAAATACAAGGGTAAACGTCATCCCCTGGACTACCACAATCCCTACGAATTGATCGTCATGGTCGTGCTCTCCGCCCAGGACTCCGACCGGAACATCAACAAACTGGCGCCGGAACTTTTCAAGGCCTTCCCCGACATGAAGGCATTATCCATGGCAACGGCTGAATCGGTCATCCCCTTTGTCCAAAAGGTGCGCGGCCATCGCAAGAAGACCGGTTGGCTTCTGGAGATTGCCGGCAAGATCAAGGAAGACAAGAATATTCCCAGAACACTCGAAGAGCTGACCGCACTTCCTGGCATAGGGCGCAAGTCAGCCAACGTCATTCTGAGGGAAATGGGCGAACCGGCGGTTGGTATTGTCGTCGATCTCCATGTGGTGAGGGTCGCCCCGCGATTGGGTATTGCCCAGGGAACCGATCCCAAGAAATTGGAGAAACAGCTGATGGAAGCCACCGATCCGAAGGACTGGGGTGAAGTAGGCATGGGCATCTCCTTTCTCGGCCGTGAAATCTGCCGGCCCAGCAACCCTACATGCCCCGAATGTGTGATGCAGAAAGTCTGCGTGTTCACCAAGACCTTGAGGGCCCCCGAGAAGAAGAAAGCTGGTGCAGCAAAGAGGCCAAAGGCCACTAAGAAATCAAAGTAGGCTTAACTTCTTTACTCAGTTAACCACCAGGGTATCACGCATTATCGGGTACGGCGCTTCATTCGCTTCAAAATAATACTTACCCGATAGAATCGGCTTGAACAAGAATGTGGTGTCCTTCCAAATGGTGGCCTGCGTGCAAATCGCCAACGAATCGTGAATGGCCCAAGCCTCAAAAAGGAAGTGGTATTCGTCGATACGGGTCATCGAGATCTTATGAATCCCATAGCAACCATTAGCGGCGTTCGCCCGAACCGATATTTCGACATCCTGACCTGGACTGCCCATCTCCGGAACGGTTAGCGGATTAATGTACACCGTCACCGACCTTACTCGCTGGATGGATTCGGACGATTCCATCCTGTCGGTGCAGGAAATTGAAAGCCAAATAAAGACCAATGTAGAGAGGCGCATGATTTACAAACGGCGAAGCGGTCAACTTATTTGCTTCTTCCATACTTTTTCATCGCCGCCACCAATCGATCGTGAGGGATTGCATACACTTTGTTACCATTGACTCCCTCCATGGTTTCCGCCGCCACCAGCGCATTGACGATGGCTTCTTCGGTGGCCGAAGCTGTGGCTTCAAAGAGCGGACTGATTTGATCGTTGGGAAGCATCTCCAGGTGAGCGATGCCTTCGTTCTTACTCACCTCGGGGTTGGCCGTGCTGAAAGCAATGAAAATATCTCCGGATGAATTTCCTCCTCGACCACCCACCACACCGAGTCCCAACGCAACACGCTTCACGATGCGTTCGAGCTGATGAGGCAACAACGGCGCATCCGTTGCCACCACCACAATGATTGATCCTTCATCCTTATCTGCCTTGCCTTCCTCCGGTAAAAGGTCAGGAATCTCTTTCCCGACAGGCACACCGGCAATTTGCAGCAACGGGCGGCGACCATAGTTGGCCTGTACCAAAACACCCACCGTATATCCCCCTTGCTCAACAGAAAGTTTTCTTGATGATGTTCCAGTACCTCCCTTAAAGCCATGGCAGATCATTCCTGTTCCTCCACCGACGTTGCCTTCCTTAACGGGTCCGGTGGACGCAGACTCCATCGCATCGTATGCGTCCTGCTTAGTAACGTGAAAACCATTGATATCATTGAGGAATCCATCCCACGTCTCTGCCACCACAGGGAGGCTGACGTCGCCGTCGTAGCTGCCCGGCTTCATCCGTTTGGCATACCACTCAATAACCGCGTCACGGACAATGCCTACACTATGTGTGTTGGTGATCAGTATGGGCGATCCAAGTCCTCCGGACTCATCTACCCAGGTCGTTCCCGTCATTTCGCCATTGCCATTGAGCGTGAACCAGGCAGCAAAAACGCGCTCGAGAGATCCTTTTCCTTTTGGGAAGATGGCTGTGACTCCTGTCCGAACCGGCCCCTTGCCTACGATTAGCTTCCCGCTGCCGCTGATGAGGGTCTTGAAACCCACCTCAACTCCTTTTACATCCGTAATGGCATTGTATGTTCCCGTTGTTCCTTCAAAGGGAATGCCCAGGTCACGCGCTCGAGGCTTGGGTTGGGAGACGGCCACGCACGCCTCCATTAGGAAAAATGCCGACAAGCAGCCAGACTTTATTCTCATGAACTAACGCGTTGTAAGTAGTAGTAGTTGTTTTCTCAGGATTCGGAGCCCTCGAATAAGCTGGGCCTTTGTTATCGTGAGCGGGCTGAGGACACGGATCACGTTTGCATTCGTGCCTGCACTGATGATTAGCAGACCATTTTCTGCACAAGCTTGAATAAGTTTCTTGGTCAACTCGGCATCGGGCTGATGAGGATCACCGTTTTTCACCAGTTCAAACGCAGTCATCGCCCCAAGTCCACGCACATCGCCTATAGCAGGGCACTCCTCTCTCATTTGCTCAAAGAACCGGATTACGATTTTGCCCACTTGCTTGCCCTTTTCAGCTAGGCGGACTTTCTTCATGTATTGAATGGTAGCCAGGGCTGATGCGCAGGCAACGGGGTTGCCCAAATAGGTTCCACCTAATGTGCCCTTGGTTGTCTTGTCCATCACTTCTGCCCGGCCAATCACGGCACCGATGGGCAGGCCGCTGCCCAGTGATTTCGCCCAGGTGGAAATATCCGGCGTGATGCCATAATGCGAATAGGCCGACCACGCTCCTGTTCTGCCGAAACCCGTCTGCACTTCATCGACAATCAACAGGATACCTTTCTTTCGACAAATCTTCGATAGGCCAGTGACATACTCCTTGGGTGCTACAACAAATCCGCCTTCTCCCTGAACCAACTCGATAATAACAGCAGCCACCTGAGAGGCGTCCACCGAGGTATGGAGAAACTCCTCAAAAGCTTTCAATTCACGTTCAACAAATTTCCTGGGCGACAATCCGTCGTTGCGCTTGTAATAATCAGGGAAGGGCAGGCGATACACCTCCGGTGCAAACGGACCGCACCCGATCTTGTAGCCGGTCTTTGAGGTGAGCGACATACCCAGCAGCGTGCGGCCATGAAAGCCGCCCGTGAAACAGATAATGCCCTGTCGGCCCGTCGCTTGTCGCGCGATCTTCACGGCGTTCTCGACAGCCTCCACGCCCGAGTTGGTCAGCATCACTTTCGTAGACTTGCCATGGGGGAAGAGCTTTGCAAGTGTTTCGCACAACTCCACGTAGGGCTCGTACATGGCCACCGGGAAGCATGCGTGCAGCAATTTCTTGGATTGATTGACTATGGCCTTGACCACCGGCCCTGGGCAATGCCCCGCGTTGAGCACGCCAATACCTCCCGCAAAGTCGATGTAGGATTTTCCGTCGACATCCCGAATGACGGCACCACTACCCGATTCGATCGTAAGGGGAGTGAACATTCCCATCCCCTCAGGGACAATCGCATTCCGGCGAGCGATTAGTTGGTCCGATTTCTTCATCACTGGAAATTAGGCATAAAATGAAAAAGCTGCCAAAGGCAGCTCTTTCAACCTTATAAACCCAAAACTAAAAAATCACTAATCGTCGGATGGCAATGACGACTATGAATACCCGTCCGACACAAAAGGTGAACGGCGCAAACCTGTATTTTTGTACACCGATTGCATGAAAAAAGAGCACAAAGCCGGTTTTGTCAGCCTGGTGGGCAAGCCGAACGTGGGTAAATCCAGCCTAATGAACCGTCTGGTGGGCGAAAACCTGTCCATCATCAGCCCCAAGGCTCAGACCACACGTCACCGAATCATGGGCATTCTCAACAGCGACGAATACCAGATTGTGTATTCGGATACGCCGGGAATTCTCGAGCCGAAGTATGCCCTGCACGACGCCATGATGAACTACGTGAAAGTTTCACTGGAAGACGCTGACGTCATTTTGCTGGTCATTGAGTACGGTGAGAAGTTTGATCCCGTCGCGCACGATCGCTTTAAGAAAATGGAAACGCCGATAGTGCTCCTCGTCAATAAAGTTGATAAATCGCCGGGTGCTGACCGAAGGCAAATTATCGACTATTGGAAGAGTGCCTTGCCTGCCCGGGAAGTGATTCCCGTTTCAGCACGCACAGGCGAAAACGTGGATGCCATCCTTCCCGCCATCCTCGCGTTGCTTCCTGATCACCCCGGCTATTTCCCCAAGGATGACCTAACAAACCGAAGCGAGCGGTTCTTTGCCTCTGAAATTATTCGTGAAAAGATTTTTTACAACTATAGTCAGGAGGTGCCTTACAGCACAGAAGTTGGCATCGAGGATTTCAAAGACGAGGAGAAGATCCTCCGCATCAGGGCGACCCTCTTTGTTGAGCGCGACTCACAGAAAGGCATACTGATCGGCAAAGGCGGTGCGTCACTCAAGAAAGTTGGCACAGAAGCCCGGGAAGACATGGAAAAGTTCTTTGGCAAGAAGGTGTTTCTCGAAACGCACGTTAAAGTGGCCGCCGACTGGAGAAAGCAAAAGGACAAACTCAGGCAGTTCGGATACCTCGAGTAAGAGCGGACGGCTTCCTTTGACTACCTTTGCTCGGTTTTTTCAACGCCATGTCGAACATCGTAGCCATTGTAGGGAGGCCCAATGTGGGGAAATCAACCTTTTTTAACCGGTTGATCGAAAAACGTGAAGCCATCATGGACGACATGCCCGGCGTAACGCGCGACCGGCATTATGGATACGCCCAGTGGACTGACAAGTACTTCACCGTGATTGATACTGGCGGCTATGTGACCGGCTCGGAAGACAAGTTTGAATCCCAGATTCGTAAACAGGTAGAGGTTGCGGTGGAAGAGGCTTCGGCCATCATTTTCATGGTAGACTGTCGCGATGGCCTTACGGGTTTCGACAAGGATTTCGCCAATGTAGTACGGAAGTTCAAGAAGCCGGTATTTGTGGCCGCCAACAAGGCCGATACTCCTGACAAGTCTGCACTGGCCAGCGAGTTTTACGCCCTCAAGCTTGGCGAAGTTTATCCGATCTCGGCGGAGAATGGAAGCGGGACCGGAGAACTTCTCGACGACCTCATCAAGATTTTTCCTCAAGCGGGAGTTGAAGATCCCTTTGCGGGCATTCCCAAGATTGCCATCCTGGGCAGACCTAACGTCGGGAAGTCCTCATTGCTTAACGTGCTGCTGGGGCAGGAACGAAGCATCGTAACGGATGAAGCCGGCACCACACGTGATGCCATTCACTCGCGTTACAAGATGTTTGGAAAGGATTTTATCCTGATCGATACCGCCGGCATTCGCAAAAAAAGTAAGGTGCATGAAGACATTGAGTTTTACAGCGTACTCCGTTCCCTTCGGGCCATGGAGGAATGCGACGTCTGCATTGTAGTGATCGACGCCCAGCGCGGGCTGGAATCGCAGGATGTGGCCATCATCGCCCTGGCCCAGAAGCAAGGAAAGGGCATCGTTGTCATGGTAAACAAATGGGATTTGGTTGAGAAGGATACCAAGACGGCCGATACGATGAGAAAGGAAATGTTGGAAAGTCTTGCGCCCATCACCTACGTGCCGATTGTGTTTGCTTCGGCACTGAACAAGCAGCGAATCTTTCAAGTCGTCGAGAAGGCTGTT
>JAYRNL010000088.1:0-11444 GCA_041912235.1 Cyclobacteriaceae bacterium | reverse complement strand
ACGCCCTCCTTGCCAAAGGCTATGTTATTGAAAATGGTATCGTTGAACAGGATCGACTCCTGTGTGACAATCCCCATGTGATGCCGGATGGACTCCAGGTTGTAATCCTTCAGTGAACGGCCGTCAATTTGCACTTCGCCGTCGGTGGGGTCATAGAATCGGGGCACCAGGTCCGCCAAGGTGGACTTCCCTCCGCCGGAAGGTCCTACCAGCGCCACGGTCTTGCCTTTGGGAAGGTTCAGGTTGACGTTCCTGACTACCGGCTCTGATCCATAGGCGAAGGAGACGTTCCGGAATTCGATCGACGACTTGAACTCCTTCAGCACCACCGCATCCGGTTTGTCCTTGATGGCGGGTTCAAGATCGATGATTTCAAAAATCCGCTTCGCTGATGCGGTTCCGCGTTGCAGGGAAGTGATGCCGTTGGAAAAATTCTTGGCCGGCTGAATGATCATCGAAAAAACCGCAAGGAATCCGATGAAGACTTCGGGCTGCAAGGCGGATTCTTCGGTCAGCACCAGGTTGCCGCCGAAGAAAATGATGCCGGCCACGATGATCACACCCAGAATTTCCGATACGGGAGATGCCAATTCATTCTTATACGACATCGACTTATTAACCTTTCGGTAGTACGCGCTCTCTTCTTCGATTTTGCGAAGAATGAAATTGCGCGCATTGAAGGCCTTGACCACCCGCATACCACTGAACGCTTCATCAAGAATATTCACGATCCGGCCCATGGATTCCTGGCTCGCCGTAGCCTGTCGCTTCAACCGCTTGATAATCTCGGCCAGTACACCCCCGGTGATGGGAAGAACCAGCAACGTAAACAAGGTTAACTGAGGCGAGATGGTAAACAACACAAAAAAGTAAACGATGATCGTTATGGGTTCCTTCAATACGGCCTTCAGGCTGTTCATCACTGCATTCTCCACCTCATACACATCATTGGTGAATCGCGATATCAGGTCGCCTTTGCGTTCGCTGTTGAAAAACCCGATATGCAGCAGGGAGACTTTACGAAAGATTTCCAGCCGCATGTTTCGCACCAGGTCGACGCGGATTTTGGTGGCGATGACGCGCTCCAGGTACCGGAATACGTTGGCCAGCACCACGCAGACAACGATCAGTCCGCAGACAAACAAGAGGGCATTGAGTCTGCCGTAATCCTGAATGATGAAAAGAAAGTAGTGATTGAAGACGCCGGTGATGTACTCCGTGGAAAAATCAATCGGCGGAACGGGGGGCACGACTACGGCGCCTCCCGATTTATCAAACAACACTTTGAGCATGGGAATAACCAGGACGATATTAAACGCCCCGAAAATGATGCCCAGGATGGAATAGAAGAAGAATAACGGCAGGCGAAGCCGCAGGCGGTTGGCAAAGGAGAGTATTCTGGCAAAAACCTTCATGCTCGTCAAAAGTCGTAATTCCTGGTCGCGATATTCCAGCGCACGGCCAGGAAGGTCAGGGAAGTTGTATTGTTAAACGCCGTATTGGGGCTGGTGCTGGTCCGGAAGGTCTGCCTCAGGTCGATAAACACGTTATGCTTCACCATGTAAGAAACCAGGATGTCGTTGAAGGTTATCTGGTTGTCGATTCCCTGGGATATTTTATTGTTGTAGTCCTGCTGCCGCAAATCGTAGCTTTTGTTGATATCCTGACCCCACACCTCCGCGGGCGCCGTATTCACCGGGGTATCCCGACCGGTACGAATAAAGGATGACTTCACGGTGACCGACAGGCGCGGAATGGGTTGATACCTGCCCACCAGGGCGAGTTCATAAAAGTTGGCTCCCAGCGGATGACCGATCGGCTGGAGGAAGTTCGTATAGCTGGTGAACAGGTTCTTGTGAGAGAACGTGTAGGGTCGCGCCAGGTTTCCTTCCAGCTGAAGGTCGAGGTTAGGTATGCCGGCCACGTCGATGTACTTGATTCCACCCTGCACGGCAAACTTGTTGGCCCACCAGCCCTTGCCCGAGGTCATTTCCTTCAACACAAACTCATCCAGCACAAACTGGCCATAAAACGAAAGGCCCGGCGTGATCAGCCATTTCCAGTCGATACCCAACAGCGCATTGTCGGCACTTCCGTTCTGTTGCTCGATGGCGCGATAAAAAATTACCGGGTTGAGGTAATTCAACTCAAACGTGCCTCCGTTGATGGAATCCTGGGGTGAGAAAACAATCGATTCGAAGAAGCCAAGGTTTAGTTTCTTGCTGACATTGAGGCTGAGGTGGTGGAACGCCATGTATTTGTCGGGATACCGGGTTTGGCTTTGGCCGTAGTTGTTGGCCACCATGCGATTCAACTGGAACAGGTAGTTCAACTTCCACACCTTGACATTGGCCCGGAGAAACTGGTTGGGTGCTGCAAAGTCAGAGAAAATAAGGGAGCGAAGGCCGTTTCCGATGAACGTACGGTCGTACCCGAACTGGACCCAGATGCTTTTTGAAATATTGAAGTCGATGTAACCGCGCGCATCGAAGAAGTCTACTCCGGAAGTCTTGAACCCTTTCCAGAAGCCCTGGTGGGGCACAATATTATATCCATACAGCTTGCCATACTCCGTGGCATAGAGCGGCATCTGCATCTGGTTATCGGTGATGAACGTGTAGAATCCAACCTTGCGATCAACCATTCCCCGGATTTCGACGCCACGGGTATTGATAAACAGGGACTCGCTCAGGCGTGAGTCCTTGCCTGCGCCGACGTACAGCACCGGGCTGACGTGGAGATCGAAATCCTTTTCATCCACGTAGAAGAAATCGGATTTCTTTCGGTAAAGGGCTTTCAAAAATGGCTTTCGGCTATCCGCGGTCGCCGCTTTTGACCATTCCCAGCTGTCGTTCCTGAAATACTCCCGGTTGAATTGATCCATCTCCGACTGGAATACCGTGTCCTTTTTGTCGAGCGAATCGATCATGGCCACGATCGCCGATCGCTTATAGGGTTTTACGGTGGTAAAGAGTTCAGGGACAATCTTGCCGTACTTCACCTCATACCGGTCGATCTTGTGGTAGTAGACCTCGTCGAGGGGGGCGTTGGTGCTTTGGGCCGATGCCAGCCGGGCCATCCCCGTCAGGATAACCATCAGCAGCGTTAGGGTGACAGGAAGGGAGCCGTGGAGGCGCAGGATTTGGCGGTTTGGCTTCAAAAATACAACCAGAAGCGGTTTTTAACAATGTCAGGGCCTTGCAATTACCTTCCGGCCCTTTATCTTTGCAGTCCTTTTTAGGGAACCAGATTATGAAGAAAGATATTCATCCGGAGTACAAAGACGTCGTTTTTTGGGATACTTCCAGCGATTTCAAGTTTATGAGCCGCAGCACGCTCAAGACCAAAGAAACCATCAAATGGACGGATGGCAAGGAATACCCGGTTATCAAGGTCGAAGTAAGCTCCGCCTCTCACCCGTTCTTTACCGGCAAGAAGATGTTCGTTGACTCTGCCGGCCGCGTGGAGAAATTCCAGAAGAAGTACACCAAGAAGGCCTGACCTTCTCCTAACCTAACCTGAAGAAAGGTCTCCCCGGAGACCTTTTTTATTTACTGCCGGCGGTACGGTCAAAGGTTATATTTTAGCATCATGAACCTGGTACTCTTTGATGACCCCCTGATCCGTCAGGATCTGATGCCCTTCACCCTGACCCGGCCTGTAGGGGCGGTACGGGTGGGTATCCTGACCATCGGAGAGAAGTGGTCGCTTGTCTCCTACTTGCCCGTAGCCTATTCAACGGTTGATTACCTGGCTGCCAAATTTCCCTCCCCTTCCGGGAATGATTTGACCTTTGTCAACGGCGGGCTGTGTCCTGATGAAAATCTGTTCAACGCTATCCGGCAACTGTCCGATGGTGAATCACTGATTCATGAGGGTAAACTGCTGGCCGTGAGGGGTGCAAAACCCGAGATCAGCGTAAAGAAGAAGAATTACGACGGCGATGTTGTCGTCATCGACCAGTTGTGGAAGATTTTTCAACACAATGCAGCTCAGCTTCGTGCCGACTTTGCGCGCATCACCCGAGGTCGTAAGTCGCATCCGATCACAGACCCGCACACGCGGGTGTATGCTCCGGAAAACATCTTCCTGGAGGACGGTGTTCAGCTTGTGGCCTGCACACTCAATGCAACTTCAGGCCCCATCTACCTCGGCCAAGGCGCCCAGGTTCAGGAAGGTGCCGTGATCCGAGGACCGTTTTCGCTGGGAGAAGAGTCTGTGGTCAACATGGGCGCGAAAGTTCGCGGCGACACCGCCGTCGGGCCTCATTGCAAAGTGGGCGGCGAAATCAGCAACTCGGTAATCTTTGGCTACAGCAACAAAGCACACGACGGCTTTCTGGGCAACTCGGTGATCGGAGAATGGTGCAACCTCGGCGCCGACACCAACACATCCAACCTGAAGAACAATTACGAAAACGTGAAGTTGTGGAACTACCGCAAAAGCGGTTTTGTGAACACCGGCCAGATGTTTTGCGGTTTGATGATGGGCGACCACAGCAAGTGCGGCATCAACACCATGTTCAACACCGGAACGGTAATCGGCGTCTCGGCCAATGTTTTTGGTGATGGGTACCCGAGGAACTTCATCCCTTCTTTCGCCTGGGGTGGCGCCGGGGGGTTTACCACCTTTCAACTAAAGAAGGTCTTTGAAACGGCTTCCCGCGTAATGGAACGCCGCCAGGCGACCCTCTCTGAAATCGACAAGCAAATACTGACCACCCTGTTCGAACAATCCGCCCCCGAGCGGGTGTGGGAAAAGAAAGTATGAGATTCTCCGACATCCCCGGCCTGGCCGAAATCAAGCAGCTCCTCATTCGTTCGGTGCGCGATGGAAAGATCGCCCACGCGCAGCTGTTCATGGGACGTGAAGGGGCGCTCAACCTTCCGCTGGCCATTGCCTACATGACGTACCTGCATTGCAGCAACCGCGGTGAATCCGACGCCTGCGGTCAATGCCCGGCCTGCTCGAAGAACCTCAAGTACATTCATCCGGATACCCACTTCGTATTTCCTGTCAGCAACATTAAAGGCGACAAGGACGATGACCGGTTCAGGTCCGACATGCTGAAGAGTTGGCGCACCTTCCTTCTCGACCAGCCCTATGGAAATGCCGGCGACTGGACACTCTCCTACGGAGGCGAGGACAAGACGGCCATCATCAGCAAGGATGAAAGCCGAGAGATTGTGAAGGCACTTTCGCTGAAACCCTTTGAGAGCCCCATCAAGGTGATGATCATCTGGCAGCCGGAGGCCATGCACCCATCCGCTGCCAACGGTATTCTCAAGATCCTGGAAGAGCCGCCACTGCATACCTACTTCCTCCTGGTTTCAAACAGCCCGGAGCGGCTGCTCCCCACCATTCTTTCCCGTACCCAGCAGGTAAGTGTGCCCATGCTTGACGACGCGGATGTGGATGCCTTTCTTACGCAACGGGGAATTGATGCGGCCCATCGCACCAAGGCGGTCGCCAACGCGGAAGGGAACCTCAGGCTCGCCATGGCTCTCTCCGATCGCGATGGCGACGACTACTATGAACGTATTGCCGACTGGCTTCGGACCTGTTACAAACAGGATGCGGTGAAAATGCATGCGCTTTCAGAAGAATTTCATGAAATGGACAAGCTGCAACAGCATGCTTTACTGAACTACGCACTCCGGATGATCCGCGAAGCCCTGATGGTGACAGCCGGCGCTGACGAGCTGCTCCGAAGCCGTGACCAGGAACAAGTATTTATCCGGGGCTTTAGCAAATTTATCCGGCTGGACACCGTCGAAGCCGCCTATCGCCTGCTTACGGATGCCGGGCAGATGCTGGAACGCAACGGAAGCGCCAAAATGATCTTCATGGATACCTCGCTGCAGTTAGGCCGGGCCATGAATTAAATTTCGCTGTTTAACGGCAAGGGTATATTTTTGCCGGTCTTTTACCTTTTTAAAACCAGTCTAATTCCATGAAACGTACCATCACCGCCTTCTTTGTCACCGTACTCCTGATCACTTCCTGCGCGCAGGACAAGAAAGATATGGTGGTCACCATCAAAACCTCGTACGGTGACATGGTTGCCATTCTTTACGACGAAACGCCCAAGCACAAGGCCAACTTCATCAAACTCGCCAAGGAGCACTATTACGACAGCCTCCTGTTTCACCGTGTCATTCAGGGATTCATGATCCAGGGCGGCGACCCCGATTCAAAGAAGGCGCAGCCCGGCCAAAATCTTGGAACCGGCGGGCCCGGATACACCATCGACGCCGAGTTTGTTCCCAGCCTGTTTCATGAAAAAGGCGCTCTGTCAGCCGCACGCATGGGCGACAATGTTAACCCGGGCAAGGCCTCCAGCGGCAGCCAATTCTATATCGTGCAGGGTACGGTCGTTTCCCAGGAAGAGATAAACAACCTCCGCTACGACCAGATGCAGCTGATGACCGGATTGCGCAAGATGTTTGAAAACCCCGCCAACAAAGCCCTATTGGATTCACTCAATCAACTCTATTATTCCGGGGATATGATGGCCTACCAGCAGCGGCTGTTCGCGCTGGCACCGCGCGTGGAGAAAGAAACAGGCCTTAACGTAATCAAAGAAATTCCCGAAGAACGCATCAAGGCGTATACCACCGTGGGCGGCTCACCGCACCTGGACGACCAATACACCGTCTTCGGTAAAGTGATCAAAGGCCTCGACGTGATCGACAAGATCGCCGCCGTGCAGCGCGACGGAAACGACCGTCCGTTGGAAGATGTGCGCATGACGGTGACCGTGGAAGAAATGTCACGGAAGAAGATAACGAAGGAATACGGCTACCAATATCCCAGCAGCAAAAAGTGATGCGTGTCCTGGTCACCGGCGCCAATGGACTACTCGGCCAGAAATTGTGTGAATTCCTGGATGCCGAGCCGGGGGTGGAGTTGGCGGCGACATCCCGAGGCCAATCACGCTTGTCGTTGCGGCGGGGTACGTTTCATTCGCTCGACGTAACCCGGCAAACCGAGGTTGATCACGTAGTTGATCTCGTTCAGCCGGAAGTGATCATCCACACCGCCGCCATGACGCAGGTTGACCAATGTGAAACCGACCGCGACGCCTGCTGGCTCAACAATGTCACGGCAGTCAAGTGGATTGGCGAAGCCGCGGAGCGCGTAGGCGCTTACCTGATTCACCTCTCGACAGACTTTGTCTTCGATGGCACGCACGGACCCCTCGATGAGATGGATGAGCCCAACCCGATCAGCTATTACGGCGAATCCAAATTGGCCAGCGAGCGTGTGGTCGAAGAGCTCAGAACGCCCTGGGCCATCATTCGCACCGTACTGGTGTACGGCGTAACCCCCGGGCAGAGTCGTACCAATATTGTGTTGTGGGTGAAAAAGAACCTGGAAGAGGGGAAAGTGATCCGTGTCGTCAACGACCAATGGAGAACGCCAACACTGGCTGAAGACCTGGCTGTTGGGTGCTGGCTTGCGGCAAAAAAGAAGGCCACCGGCCTATTCCACGTTAGCGGCTCCGAGATGATGACACCGTATGACATTGCCGTGCGGACGGCCGATCATTTTGGTCTCGACAAGACGCTCATCCACGAGACGAATTCAACGGAATTCAAACAGCCTGCTTCCCGTCCTCCAAAGACCGGCTTCATCATTGAGAAGGCTCGTCGCGAACTGGGTTACGAGCCTCGCACGTTTCGGGAAGGTCTTGCGCTCGTAGCCGCTCAGCTTGCCTGATCGGAAGCTGCCTTCCGTCGAAGGACGAAGTAGTATACGGGTATACCCACCAGAACAATCAGGAGTCCCGGCCAGGTGAACTTGGGCTTGTAGGCAATCAACAGCAAACAGAAGGTCGCACCCATCAGGATATAGGCTATGGGCAGGACAGGATAGCCGAATGCCCGATAGGGACGCGGGTGTTCCGGGTGTGTTCTGCGCAGAATGAAAATGCCGGCGATGGTAAGCACGTAAAACAGTACCACCACGAAAGAAACCATATCCAGCAGCTCGCCGTATTTTCCGCTGAGGCACCATGTGCAGGCAACCGCACATTGCACCCATAGTGCAGCCTGGGGAACTGAAAATCGATTCAGGTTACCCGCCCGCTGAAAGAATACACCGTCTTTGGCCATGGCAAAATAAACCCTGGCCCCCGACAGGATGTACCCGTTGCAGCAGCCAAAGGCAGAGACCATCAGCATGACGGAAATGATCACCGAACCCACGCCGCCAAACATGACATCGGCTGCCGCCACGGCCACCCGGTCCTTGCCGGCAAAGGCAATCTCCCGCATGGGGAGCATCATGATGAACATGAGGTTGCAGGCTACATAAATGAGTGACACGATGGCCGTGCCAAGAAGCAAGCTCAACCCGATGTTACGGCCGGGGTTCTTCATTTCCCCGCCGATGAAGGTGACACTGTTCCATCCGTCACTGCTGAAAATAGAACCCACCATAGCCGCCGCGATGGCACCCAGTCCCGCCACCAGGGTGTATTCGCCATCGCCGGTTGCCGTGATTGGATGCAGTTTCCATCCTTCCACCCAGTTGGCATTCCATACCTCCGGCTTCATCAGCAGCCAGCCGACCAGCGTAAGACCCAGTAGGCTCAGGATTTTTGCCACGGTGAACGTGTTCTGAATAATCTTCCCCCCTTCCAGTCCACGTGTATTGACGTAGGTAAGGAATACAATAATGAGAATAGCCATCACCTGTCCCGGCGAGATCTTCAGGTTGCCCAGGGAAAAGAGAACCAGGGCTTCATCCACGCCCGGGGCAAGGTAGGCCATGAACTTTGAAAAGCCCACACCCACTGCGGCGATGGTGCCTGTTTGAATCACCATGAACAGACTCCAGCCATAGAGAAAGGCAACCAATGGGTTGTACGCTTCCTTCAGGTAAATATATTGGCCGCCCGCTTTTGGAAACATGCCGCTGAGTTCACCGTAGCTTACCGATGCTGTGATGGTCATGAACCCCGTGATCATCCATACGGCAATAAGCCAACCCGCGCTGCCTACGTTTCGTGCGATGTCGGCGCTGACAATGAAGATGGCGGAACCAATCATCGAGCCGGCGACGATCATCGTGCCGTCCCACACGGTTAATACAGGCTTGAAGGATGAGTTGCTCACTACCGGATTGTCACTGATTTCAATATAGGTATTTTGCATTCCGTGAGACAGAAAGCCCTTTTGATTTCCGCTTTATTTCCTAATCTTTCGACGATTCACTAATTCAGTTTCTATGTCAGCAAGCAGAGGTCAGTGGGGTTCCACCTTTGGATTCGTAATGGCGGCAGCCGGTTCAGCCGTGGGCCTGGGCAACATCTGGCGATTTCCGTATCTCACCGGCCAAAACGGCGGGGCGGCATTTGTCTTCATTTACCTCATGTGTGTGGTATTGGTCGGCGTGCCCATGCTCATGAATGAAATGGCATTGGGCCGGATGACAGGGAAGAATACCATCGGAACCTTCCAGGCAACCGGGGCCAAGCCGCTGTGGCTGATCTTCGGCGGAGTTCTGGCCGTGATGGTAAGCTTCTTTGTGCTTAGCTATTACACAGTGATTGCCGGGTGGACTTTTGGATACATGGCGACGTCCCTTGTGAATGCACCGGTTCCCTTCAAGGAATTTATTGCCACACCATCCTATGTAATCCCTCTCTTTGGGTTGGCCATGTTGATCACAGTGATTATCGTACTCGGTGGAATTTCCGGAGGGATTGAAAAAGCCAACAAGATTCTGATGCCCGCACTCTTTGTGCTGCTGATCATCACCATTGTCAGGAGTCTGACCCTGGAAGGCGCCGGGGCCGGCGTTGCGTATTACCTCATTCCCGACTTTTCCAAGATCAACGGAATGACCGTGCTCAAAGCGCTTACGCAGGCGTTCTTCTCGCTCGGCGTTGGTTGGGGCATCATGATCACCTACGGGTCGTACCTGCCGAAAACAGAAAGCATTGCGACCAGCAGTATTTGGGTCGGGGTTATGGACACTTCGGTGGCGCTGTTGGGCGGCCTGATGGTCTTCCCCGCCGTGTTTGCCTTCGGCCAGGATCCGGGCTCCGGACCCACCCTGGTTTTTGAGGTGCTCGCCAACATTTTCCCGCAAATGCCCTTCGGAAATATTGCCGGGGCTTTCTTCTATTTGCTCCTCTTCTTCGCCGCCATCACATCCACCATCTCCATGGTTGAAGTGGTCGGCTCGTGGCTCATTGACTCCAGGCAGTGGAACCGAAAGAAAGCTACCTGGACGGTTGGCGTTGGCGCCTTCCTCGTCGGCCTTCCGTCGGCCCTATCCAACGGCAGTTCAACTCTGCTGACCAACCTCACCCTGTTCGGCCAGACCGGCGTGTTAAACATCATGGATCATGTATTCGGAACGGTCTCCATGTTGATCGTCGTGCTCACCACGTGCCTCTATACGGGCTGGGTGATCGACACCAACAAAGTGATCGATGAAATCCACGAGGGTTCGCCCTACTTCAAAACAACGCTGCTGGCAGGGGCGTGGAAATTCTTTGTGCGGTTTGTCTGCCCCGTTATTATCCTGCTGGTGGTCCTGAACGTGCTCGGTGTGATCGGTTGATCACTTGAGTGCCTTCACGACAGGTCGTCCTGTAGTTCCACTCGGGAACTTGATCTTCAATAACACAGAAAGCGTCGGCGCGATATCCGTGATGGCTTGATAGTCCGCCGAGCTCCCTTTGGAAATTCCCCATCCATAGAACAGGACGGGGACGTGCGTGTCATAGGCATAGGGCGATCCATGGGTAGTGCCTGACTCTCCACCTTCAAACCACTGCGGTTCCAGCACCACAGCGATGTCACCTGAACGCTTGTGGTGGTAACCCCTGATGAGGCTACCCTTCACTCCGCCTTCATTGAAGTCCGAATTGCGCAAGGTGGTGCCTGTGTACACTGCGGCGATACCATCCGTGCTCAGCAGGTATTGGGAAATCAGTTCAGTGGCCAGGAGAAGGTCTACGCCGGCGCTCTTCAGGTCGCCGGAAAAGGCCTCGTGATTCAGGAACACCTGACCATTACTGATTTTCTTGATGATGGTCTTGTCTCCGAAATAAGGCTTTAGAAAATCGTTGAGGCCATTCAACACTGGAACCTGTCTAATAACTCCGGCCGGAATCTTGTACGAAAGCAACTCGGCCGGTATGTCGGCCACGCCATGATCCGATGTCAGAAAAACGGTGTAGTTGCCTGCACCCACTTTGCGGTCCAGCGTATTGAGCAAGTCCTCGATGTTCTTGTCCAGCCTAAGGTACGTATCCTCGACTTCCACGGCATTGGGCCCCATGGCATGCCCGATGTAATCCGGGCTGGAATAGGAAATGGCAAGGAAATCCGTAACCTCATCTTTACCTAACTCTTCGCCATCAATCGCGGCCTTGGCAAGATCGGTGAGTAGCTCGGAGCCAAAAGGTGAATACACGAGCAATT
>JAYRNL010000087.1:0-2191 GCA_041912235.1 Cyclobacteriaceae bacterium | reverse complement strand
TGTACATTCGCGCCGAGTTCAGGTAGTCTTTGGCGGTGTAAAGGGAGTCTGCCGCGATAACGAGTGAAGCATAGTCGTGAGTGGCCTGGCCCTGTGCCTTTCCGGCCAGGACAACCAAAGCGACAAACGCTGCTTTACGTGTCCAATACATTGCTAGCTGATCGTTGCACCCGGATCAACATTGCCCTCCGGTTGAAGCAGTTTTACATTCCCTTCACCGTCGGATGCAGTGAGAATCATCCCCTGCGATTCCAGGCCCATCATTTTCCTTGGCGCCAGGTTGGCAATAAATACAACCGACTTGCCCACCATCTCTTCCGGGGTATAGTACTGGGCAATCCCGCTCAGGATGGTCCGTGTATCCAGCCCGCTGTTAATAGTCAGTTTCAGCAACTTGTTGGATTTCTCCATCTTCTCCGCTGCCATAACTTTCCCCACACGGATGTCCAGTTTGCCGAAGTCATCGATGATTATTTCAGGCTTCAATGGTTTAGCAGGTTCCTTACCGGGAGTCTGCTCAGGTGTCTTGGTGTTCATTAGCTTTTGGATCTGTGCTTCAATGACCGGGTTCTCGATTTTTTCAAACAATAGTTTCGCGACGTCTAAGGCATGACCGGGCGGCAGCAGATCAACCGAACCGGTTTCTGACCATGTGAGCCGTTGCAGGTTCAGCATGTCGCGCAGTTTCTGGGCCGTAAAGGGAAGGAATGGCTCGCACACGACAGCCAGGTTGGCAGCGACCTGGAGGGCAAGATTCAAGATGGTGCCTACACGCGGCAGATCTGATCCGGCCAGTTTCCAGGGTTCCGTTTCTGCAAGGTACTTATTCCCGGTGCGCGCCAAATCCATCAGCAAGGCAGTGGCCTCGCGAAATTTGTAGGCATCGATGGACGCGCCAATACGTGACGGGAACTCCTTCACTTCTTCGGACAGGCGTCGGTCTACCTCTGTCAATTGACCGCGTTGCGGGAGTTTGTTGTCAAAATATTTCTGCGTCAGGACCAATGCCCGGTTTACAAAATTTCCGAAGATGGCCACCAGCTCATTGTTGTTCTTCGACTGGAAGTCCTTCCAGGTAAACTCACTGTCCTTGGCCTCCGGCATGATGGTCAGCAGCGTGTAGCGCAGCACATCCTCCTTGCCGGGAAACTCCCTGAGGTAATCGTGCATTTCAATGGACCATCCCCTGCTGGTCGACATCTTATCGCCTTCCAGGTTCAAGAATTCATTGGCCGGCACGTTATCGGGAAGAATATACTGACCAGTTGCATGCAGCATCACCGGGAAGATGATGCAGTGGAATACGATATTATCCTTACCGATGAAGTGGACCAGCTTCGTGTCCTTGCTCTGCCAATATTTCTTCCAGTCATCTTCGGCAACTTTTCCCAGGTCCGATTGCGGCGTGGCAAAGGTGAACTTGCCGCTGCTCAGTTCCTGGAAGAGAGCCCGCGTCGCCGAAACATATCCGATCGGCGCATCGAACCACACGTACAGCACCTTCCCCTCCGTATTCGGCAACGGTACTTTGATGCCCCAATCCAGGTCACGCGTCATCGCCCGGGGTTGCAATCCGGCATCAATCCACGATTTGCATTGGCCGTACACATTGGTCTTCCAATCATCTTCATGCCCGCTGAGTATCCATTCGCGGAGCCACGATTCATAATTCTGCAATGGCAGATACCAATGTTTCGTCGGCTTGAGAGCCGGCGGTGTACCGGAAAGTGTCGACCGCGGGTTGATCAGTTCGTTGGGACTGAGCGTGGAACCGCACTTCTCGCATTGATCGCCATAGGCATTCGGGTGACCGCAGCGTGGGCATGTGCCGACGATGTAGCGGTCGGCCAGGAAAACGCCTGCCTGCGTATCAAAGTACTGCTCGGTTGTTTCTTCCGTAAGCAGGCCTTTGTTGTACAGGGTGAGAAAGAATTCCTGTGAAGTTTTGTGATGAACGGCCTCGCTCGTCCGGTGATAGATGTCGAAAGAGATACCGAGTTGGTACAGGCAATCGCGGATTAGTGCGTGGTACTTGTCGATGATGGCCCGGGGGGTAGTTCCCTCCTTGAGGGCCTGATTGGGGATGGCGGTCCCGTGCTCATCACTTCCGCAGACAAAAACCACATTTTTCTGCAAAAGCCGCAAAAACCTTACATACACATCCGCCGGGATATAGGCCCCTGCCAGGTGA
>JAYRNL010000086.1:0-21974 GCA_041912235.1 Cyclobacteriaceae bacterium | reverse complement strand
TATTGTCATTAAGCAATTGATTCACATCGAACCCTGAAAACGTGTAGCGGGCCTTAGACGGATCCATCGCGTACTGGCGCGTATCGTTGTTCCAATTGATGAAACCCAGGTCATTCACCGCGGCGCTTACCATGAGCTTGTCCATGAACTTGTACGATACACCCAGATCAAGTCCCCAACCGGTATTATTGCCCAGGTTGTCACCAAGTTGATACGTGCTCCCGGATCGGGGGATGCCGGAGGTTTTCACCAAGGCCTGGCCGGTAAGCGTAATCGCATAGTTGTTATCCACTTCAACGATAGCGGAGGAGCTCTCCGTCGTCACATTGGCAAGGCCATTAAGGTATTTGATGCGACCGCCCACGGTGAGCTGAGGGGTTGCCTGATAGGACGCACCGATGGCCGTTTGCAAATAGGAGATCATTTCTGCCTCCGGTGAAGTATTGGAATACGTGCCCACCGCAGAAGCCGTCCCGTCGACAAAAAGGGTGGCCATGCCCTTGGGAATCATGGCGCTGCTGTACTGCTTAACTGTGGAGCTGGCCATGATATACCACTGTGGACTAACCCGAAGGCCAACACGGAATACATCGGCAAAGGCCGCCACATTCACGTAGTTTTCCGGCGCCAGGTTTTGCGTGGCGGAGTTGAGGTTGATGGTTGAAACACCATCCTTTGTTGTAATAAACTGGCTTGCCGCAAACCCATTGTTGGAGTAGACGCCGCCAAAAGAGGATATGCCCGGCAATCCAATAGAGGTCTTATAGCGTGGGACCAGCGCCGGGTTGGCCTCAACCACCTGGGGCAGACTGTTCATGAAATACATGGTCCCCTCAGTCTGAGCGTGTGCTGCAAACGAAAACAACCCGGCCAGTATGGTTACCGAGAGTCTCATTGAACCTTTACATTGATTTTCGCCAACAGTCCAATGTTGAGTTTTAATCGATACGAAGATTTAAACTTAACGTTAAGCAACACCCCGTTGGCATCTTTGGCCGTCGACAGTCGTGCCTTGATCAAAATGAATTTTGCATCAAACAATTTTGTAAGCCGCGCCGGTTCGATGGTGAATTTAACGTCAGTAATCCCGGGGGATTGCAGCTCTCCGGAACCAGCCACCGTACTTGCCTTCACAAAGTAGGTTTGGCTGGGCGTGAACAGGGAATCCTTCACCTGGTAGGTATCATCCATAAGGTAGATCTGCACACTCGCGTCGAGCGGCATTTCATTCCGGGCGCTGATCTTCAGCGAAGATGACTGAACATCGGCCTCCTTCAGATCGCTGAGATCCACGTTGAGGGTGTCTGCAACAGTAATCCCTGACAGTTTGCCGTACAGCGGAATTTCGGTGATCAGCGAGACCCTCAGCTTACTGGTATCCGCCAGGAAGTTTGTCGCTGTGGACAATCCCTTGTTGATCCTGGCCGATGCGGCGTACTCCAATTTTTCCGGTGCGAAGCTTAATACTGCCGCCGCATTGGAGACCGTCACATTTGTGGTGGCTGAAGTTCCTAAGGTTGCCGGGACATTGAGGGTAACCGGATTTGCCGGACTGATTTGAATCGGGAGCGTGCTCGCTCCTTTCACCGCCCTCAGCATAGTGAAGTTGACTTCACAGCTCACCCCATAATCGTCGACCACCGTCATATTGAGTTTTGGCTGGACGAAAGAGGCAGAAACGCCTTTCAACAGTTGGTCGAACACAGAAATATCCAGGGATTGTGCGGGCAGAGTGATGGTTCGATCTCCCAGGAAACCCTTAATGTAGGCAAATTGCATCCCCGTGAACCCTAGTTGGACGTTGGCCTTTGTGTTGGCGGCAATGCTGGTCGTCGGATGTGGCTTGATTACGAGGTCAACGCGCAGGTTGAACCGGTTATTAAACAACCGCATGACGTAGTCGGTGAGAGGCACCGAACTTGCGCCGTTGCCGATGGTCACCGTTAGCGGTTGAAGGGTGGTTTTGTGCACTACATCCAGCAAGGTGATCGTGGTCTCCACAGGGAGATTGGGCGGAGTAGTCGCCTTGGAAAGCGTGACCGCGTGGCTGAATGTTCCCGCCTTGAGCAGCACTTCGGTGAGCAGCTCCGGGCTTAAGCCGAGGTCAATCTGGGTATTGACTGAGCCTACGGGTATACTTGTGGCGCTGGCAGGCAAGGTACCCGCCGGAAGATCGAACGCAATCGTGGAGTTACGGTCTGGCAAGGAGAACTTATCACGGATGTCTGTGGATGAAAGCGACTTGGCGTAGTAGAGATAGAGGAGGCTATCGGGATAGGCCTTGATATAGGCGGAGTCCTTGGATGGAAGCATTTCGAGGATGCCCATTTCTCCATAGGCAACCGGGAATGCCATTGTAGGCGATAATTCCACCTGCTGGATGTTGTATTGTGACTCGTCAACGCAGGAAGTGACTAGTAACCAACTGGCCAACAAAACGATACGCAAATACATGGGTGGTCTGGGGAATACGGGCTCAGGTGGTCTTAATGTTCCCTAAGATAATAGAAGTAACCAGCTAATGCTGCGCCCCCTTCTTGATTTCCTCTACCACGCCGGGGTCAAGCAAGGTAGTAATGTCGCCCAGGTTAGAGGTATCGCCTTCGGCCACTTTTCGGAGGATGCGTCTCATGATCTTCCCGGAGCGTGTCTTGGGCAGTCCGGAAACGAATTGAATCTTGTCTGGTTTGGCGATGGGACCGATTATTTTGGAAACCACGTCTTTGATTTCGGTTCTCAATTTATCTTCTTCCTCTGGCTTCTGGTAGCAGATCACAAACGCATAAACCCCCTGACCCTTGATGTCGTGGGGAAAGCCTACGACAGCGGATTCACAGACGGCGGAGTGCTCATCAATGGCGCTCTCAATTTCGGCGGTGCCCAGGTTGTGTCCGGAGACGATAATGATGTCATCGACACGGCCGGTGATGCGATAGTACCCTTCGCCATCGCGCCGACATCCATCGCCGGTGAAATATTTTCCCGCGAACGTTGAAAAATACGTCTCCCGAAAACGCTTGTGATTGCCGTAGATCGTGCGTGCCATGGAGGGCCAGGGAAACTTGATGGCCAGTCGACCCTCACCGGCGCCTTTGATCTCTTTCCCATGATCATCCATAAGCGCGGGTTGTACACCCGGCAACGGGAAGGTGGCGTAAGAGGGTTTGGTCCTCGTTATTCCGGCAATGGGCGAAATCATGATGCCCCCGGTTTCTGTCTGCCACCAGGTATCCACGATGGGGCACTTGCCCTTGCCAATGTGCGTGTCGTACCAGTGCCACGCCTCCTCATTGATTGGCTCACCCACGGATCCCAGCACTTCCAGTGATTTCAGGTCATGCCGATCAACAAATTCAATGGGGGCTTGCTCCAATGATCGAATCGCCGTGGGGGCCGTATAGAAGATATTAACCTGATGACGATCTATCACCTGCCAGAACCTTCCGAAATCCGGATACGATGGTATACCTTCAAAGAGTATCGATGTAGCGCCTGCTGACAGCGGCCCATACACGATATACGAGTGGCCGGTGATCCAGCCGATATCTGCCGTGCACCAATAGACCTGGCCTTCTTTGTACTGAAACACTGTGCGAAAGGTGTAATTTGTGTACACCATGTACCCTCCACAGGTGTGCACCATCCCTTTGGGTTTTCCCGTGGATCCGGAAGTGTAAAGGATGAAGAGCATGTCTTCAGCATCCATGACTTCGGGTTCGCAATGCTCGTTCTGGCCGGCGATTTCATCGTGCCACCACGAATCACGTCCCGGTTTCATCGCAGGATTGGTGCGGGTTCGTTCCAATACGACCACATGTTCAACGGTGGGGCATTGCGTGAGGGCTTCATCGACAATGGATTTCAGATCAATCCGTTTATCGCCCCGGAACGCCCCATCAGCGGTTAAGACCATCTTGCACCCGCTGTCTGTGATTCTGTCAACGAGTGACCCTGACGAAAATCCCGCGAATACCACAGAGTGCACCGCCCCGATGCGGGCGCAACCGAGAATGGCATAGACCAATTCAGGAACCATCGGCATGTATATGCAAATCCGGTCTCCTTTCCGTATTCCTTTCTTTCTAAGCAGGTTTCCGACCCGGCACACCTGCCGCTTCAGCTCGCCGTAGGTAATCTTTCGGGGTTCCTCCGACGGATTGTTGGGCTCCCAGATCAACGCGGTTTGATTCTCCCGGGCAGGCAAGTGCCGGTCTATCCCATTTTCAGTGATGTTCAATTTGCCTCCAACAAACCAGGCGGCCTCTGGTTTGTGGAAATCCCAGCTCAACACTTTGTCCCACTTACGATGCCAGACAAAATCCTCTGCGACTTTACCCCAAAACCCTTCTGGATCTTCGACGCTTTGCCGGTAGATTTCTTCGTAAGCTTTCTGCGAGCCAATGATGTTCATGAAGGAGGTTACTCGATGACGGAATACTAAAAGTCAGTCACTTTTCGGAATTTTCAAAACAACGATGCCGGGCCGAATGATGGCTCTACGGTTCAATAACCAATTCATTTTTCATGGCTGGTGAGACATAGGTCTTGATTCCATCCGGGGTGCTGAACATGAACAACACGCCAAGTTCAGGATGCTGCGCGAGCAATTGGATTCCCTTCTCGTGACCCATGCACATAAAGGCCGTCGCCCAGGCATCGGCCGTGGAGCAGTCAGCAGCAAACACGGTAGCGCTGAGGAGTTCGCGCTCAACGGGGAACCCGCTCACCGGATCGATGGTGTGTGAATACTTGCGGCCATCGACAACGCGATAGTTGAAATAATTTCCCGATGTCGAATAGCCCTGGTTTTTCAGCATCGCCCTGGCCTTGAAACGTTGTTCGAGGTAGTCGGAATTCGGATCCAGTATCCCGATCTCCCAAAAACGATTCTCCACAAGGTTCTTTCCCGAGGCCACTCCTTCGCCACCCAATTCAATAAAGAAGTTCTCAATTCCCTTTGATCGCAGGAACTCTGCAATCACATCAGAACCATACCCCTGGCCGATACCGCCAAAGTCGAGTTGCACCCGGGGGTCGTTTTTCCATACGCTGTCTTTGTTGAAGCTCAGCTTTTCAAAACCCACATAGTCTCTTACCCGGAGTATTTCCGCAGTGTCGGGTCGTTCTACCTTGCGCGGTCCAAAACCCCAGGCATTGACGAGCGGCATCACGGTCGGGTCATAAGCGCCATGGGAACCCGTCACCACGGCCTGAGAGGTGACCAGGGGTGGCAGAAAATAAGGGAGAGAAAAAACAAAGGAACGGTTTGACTGGTTGAACCTGGATATCTCCGAAGCTGAATCGTACGTATTGATTGACTTATTTACGAGGATGAGCAGCGAGTCCACCGACGATTGAAAGTTGCGACCCCGCTGGTCGAAATAGGTGATGTGGTAAGTCGTGCCCATGGTATCTCCCTGGAGCTTCAAGGGATGTGGTGCTTGCGACTGGCGGTATTTCCACACCGCAAACATGATCAGCAGCAACACCAGTCCATAGATCGCGTTCTTCCATCGATTGTCCATGCGCGAAAATTAGCATGGAAATCGAACAAGTGAGGTTAAAAAATTTGAATGCGGCTGCGTATTCCAGTAGTTTTGATCTAAAGTGGCCATGCGGGAAGATTACCTCAAGGGAGACAAAGAAAGCCTGGACCCGGCGGACCGCGAGATTGAGCGCGCGCTTCGGCCGCTGACCTTCAGCGATTTCAACGGTCAACAGAAGGTTGTGGACAACATCAAGGTGTTTGTGCAGGCTGCCAAACTACGCGGTGAAGCCCTGGATCATGTGCTCTTGCACGGCCCACCTGGCCTGGGGAAAACAACCTTATCGTTCATCATCGCCAATGAGTTGGGCAGCAACATCAAGGTGACTTCCGGTCCGGTGCTTGACAAGCCCGGCGATTTGGCCGGATTGCTCACCAACCTGGAAACAAACGACGTACTCTTTATTGATGAGATCCACCGCCTCAATCCCATTGTCGAGGAGTATTTGTATTCGGCCATGGAGGACTTCCGCATCGACATCATGCTCGACAGCGGGCCTAATGCGCGCTCGGTTCAGATCAACCTGAACCCTTTTACCCTCATTGGGGCAACCACCCGAGCCGGGTTGCTCACTTCGCCGCTCCGGGCGCGTTTCGGCATCAATGCCCGGCTTGAGTATTATGATGCGCAACTTCTCAACCGGATTATTCACCGGTCGGCCGCGATATTGCATAGCCCAATCGAAAAGGATGCTGCTCATGAGATTGCGCGCCGCAGCCGCGGAACTCCACGGATCGCCAACAATCTCCTTCGCCGCACCCGGGATTTCGCTCAAATCAAGGGTGACGGTGTGATCACCAAGGCTATTGCCCAGATGGCACTAAAGGCACTCGATGTGGATGAAAACGGATTGGACGATATGGACAACCGGATTCTGAACACCATTATTGGAAAGTTCAAAGGAGGCCCGGTAGGGCTTAATACAATCGCGACCGCCGTTGGAGAAGAAGCAGAAACCATTGAAGAGGTATATGAACCCTTTTTGATCCAGGAAGGATACCTGAAGAGAACAGCCCGCGGAAGGGAGGCTACCGAACTGGCCTACAAACACCTGAAGATTGTTCCTCCTGTTTCGCGAGGACCGGGATTATTTGATTGAGGTAAATGTCCGTCTCGGAAAATACAAACCACCTCAAGTCCATCGCTGCTGCGTTGGGCTTTTCTTTTTGCGGCGTTTCGAAAGCGGAATTCCTGGAGGATGAAGCGCCACGACTTGAAACCTGGCTGAAACGGGGGTATGCCGGCCAGATGAGCTACCTGGAAAAGAATGCTGACAAGCGACTCGATCCACGGCTTTTGGTGCCGGGCGCCAAATCCGTCGTAAGCCTGCTCTACAACTACTTCCCCAAGGAGATGCTTCCGGATTCGGGGCATGACATTTCAAAATATGCTTACGGTGAGGATTATCACTCGGTGATCAAGGACCTTTTGTTTGAGCTGGTGTCGCGGCTGCGTGAAAAGATCGGGGACATAAACGGTCGTGTGTTTGTTGACTCCGCGCCTGTCATGGAAAGGGCCTGGGCCGCGAGATCGGGATTGGGTTGGATCGGAAAGAATAGCCTTTTACTCAACAAACAACACGGCAGCTATTTCTTCCTCGCCGAACTGATTCTCGATCTCCCGCTCGAAGTGGATGGACCAACACGCGATTATTGCGGCTCTTGCACCGCTTGTATGGATGCCTGTCCTACAGGCGCAATACCGGAGCCCTATGTGGTGAACGGGAGCGCCTGTATCGCCTACTATACCATTGAACTAAAGGAAGCCATTCCTGATTCGGTTCGGGGCAAGTTCAAAAACTGGATCTTCGGCTGCGATATCTGCCAGGACGTCTGTCCCTGGAATCGTTTCTCAACCCCTCATCAGGAGCCACGATTTGATCCTTCCAACGCGCTTAAATCGCTGGGTGAGTCAGACTGGCAGGAGATGACCGAAGATGTGTTCAACAAGGTATTCGCCGGTTCAGCTGTACAGCGTACCGGTTACGAAGGGTTGGTCCGAAACATCCGATTTGTCTCCTGAAGGCCTTCAGGCCTTCACAAAGCAGCGGTTAAGGATTACCTGGTGCTGATTGTCGGCAAACGTTTCGTAGCACCAACGCCTCAATTCGGCCACTTCTTCGGCAACCAGCATCTTAATGGCCTTTCTCAGCTCTTTTTCAAACAGTCGTGCATCAAAGCTCACCCGTGTGAGAACGGTCTTCACATAATTCAACATGGCATCAGACTTTTTGTGGATGAGGGACATCCTCATAGGAAGGATACAACGTTGAAAATAATTGTTCGGCTAAAGAGTTAAAAGAAAATCTAAATTTGTCGCTGCAATCCGTTTGCGGATATAATTGCAATGAGGAGATCACGTTTATTTTCAATGGTTGCGTTCGTTGCGCTTTGGCCTTGCAGCGTTCTGGCCCAGCAAATTCAGATACAATTGGGCCCCGATGAGATCGGAGAGAACCAGGCCTGGACCATGATGATCACGGTGCAAAATGATCAACTGCGCTCCTACAGCAGTTTCCCCGATATCCAGGGTTTCCGAAAAAGGGGTACCAGCACAAACTCCCAAACCAGCATAATCAACGGCCAGGTCAGTTCAGCGCAATCGGTGATCATGACGTACACCCCGATCCAGCAGGGTGTGATCACCATTCCCCCCTTTGCGATAAAGGTGAATGATCAAACCATTCAATCTCCCGGAAAGAAGGTGAGGGTGGGGCCGCCTGTCCAAACCCAGGCACGGGATCCTTTCCGCAGCTTGTTTGACAGCCGCGATCCGTTCAACGACCCTTATGGACGAACCGAACCGGAGTTCATCGACATCAAGGAAGACGCGCTGCTGGCACTGACCACCAGCAAGGATGAGGTTTATGTGGGGGAAGGATTCACCACCACGCTGTCATTCCTGGTCGCCGACAACAACCGTGCGCCGATGCAGTTTCATGACCTCGGCCGTCAATTGTCTGAAATACTCAAGAAACTGAAACCTTCGAACTGCTGGGAGGAAAACTTCAATATTGAAAACATCGAAGGCGAGTCGGTAGTGATACAAGGGAAAGGTTACACGCAATACAAGATTTACCAGGCCACGTATTACCCGCTCAACACCGAGCCTGTCACCTTTCCTTCCGTCGGGCTTGAGATGATCAAGTTTAAAGTTGCGAAGAATCCCTCCTTCTTCGGCCAGAACCGCCAGGAGGACTTCAAGACATTCTACTCGAAGACCAAAGTAATACGGGTAAAAGAGCTACCTCCTCACCCCCTTCAGAATTCAGTCGCCGTGGGTTCCTATCGGCTCGATGAAGAAATTGCCTCCACAACCTTGAAGACCGGGCAAAGCATTTCCTACACTTTTAACATCAGCGGTGAAGGCAATATTTCCTCCATCGAACGACCGGGTATTCCCCCGGGTGGCCCGTTCGACTTCTATGAACCAAACGTCCAGCAGAATATTCGCAGGGAAAATGGGAAGGTTGTCGGAACGAAGAGTTTTCGGTATTTCATTGTACCAAAAGAACCCGGTCAATTTAACCTGGGCGATTATTTCTCCTGGATCTACTTTAACCCGGCCAAGAAGCAATACGACACACTCCGCTCGAAGGTAACACTGACCGTCGAAGGTGAAAGTCATCGTAACCAGGCCATCCGCAGCAGCGACCTGGGGTCCTTCTACGACCGAATGGATGAAGCCGACAATGCCCTGCAAGCCTCCCGTGGGGTTGAATGGATCAAGACCACAGCCAACGTATTCATTGGAATTATCGCTGCTCTCACCGCCTACCTGTTTTTCCGCCGTCGACCTGCCTGAGTTTCCTTTTCTCAGACTCCCTATCTTTGTCCCTATTGGTTCATTCATTGACACATGGGAAATTCGTTCGGCAAGATTTTTACCATAACCACGTTTGGTGAATCCCATGGCGCCGGGATCGGCGTAGTCCTTGATGGTTGCCCCGCAGGACTTTCCATTGACCTCTCCTTTATTCAGGCTGAACTGGACAGGAGACGACCCGGACAATCGTCCATCACGACCCAACGGAAGGAGCAAGATGCCGTAGAGGTGCTTTCGGGGGTGTTTGAGGGCAAGGCCACAGGTGCTCCCATTGCTTTGTACATCGGCAACACCGATGCACGCAGCAAGGACTACGGGCATCTTACGGAAACCTATCGTCCATCCCATGCCGACTACACTTATGACAAGAAGTACGGTGTAAGGGACTATCGAGGTGGTGGTCGGAGTTCCGCGCGTGAGACGGCCGCCAGGGTAGCTGCGGGAGCTGTGGCCAAACTCCTATTGAACCACTATGGCGTGCAGGTCAATGCCTACGTGAGCCAGGTGGGCGACATACAAGCCCCTTTCTATACTGAACTCGACCTCACCCAAACGGAAAGGAACATAGTACGTTGCCCCGACGCGGCCACCGCCGAGAAAATGATCGCGCTTATTGATAAGACAAGGATGGACCGCGACACCATCGGCGGCGTGGTAACCGGGGTCATCAGGAAAGCACCAGTTGGTCTGGGCGAACCTGTCTTCGACAAATTGCACGCCGAGTTGGGTCGAGCCATGCTCAGCATCAATGCGGTGAAGGGTTTTGAATATGGAAGTGGGTTTGCCGGTGTTCGCCTTCGCGGGTCGCAACACAACGACGCGATCTACAACGAGGGCGGCACAGTACGCACTCGAACAAACTTCTCAGGGGGAATACAAGGGGGCATATCGAATGGCGAGGATATTTACTTCAACGTCGCTTTCAAGCCGGTAGCCACCATTATGCAGGACCAGGAAAGCATCGATCGCGATGGGAACCCAACCACAGTGCAAGGCAAGGGTCGTCATGATCCCTGCGTGGTGCCACGGGCAGTACCTATTGTGGAAGCGATGGCTGCCCTGGTTGTGGCGGACTTTATCCTGCGCGACAGGGCGACACGACTCTGACAATTACCCGAGCGGGTTATTTTCACAGCGTAATCTTTCCTATACTTACAACCTAAACCTGCGTTCATGGAGCCCTCTGCCCAGCCGAAGAAAAGTCGCCTCACGTTTTGGATCATCGTCAGCCTGGTGATCGGCATAGGCCTGGGGTTTGTCCTGAATCGCACGTATGTCTCTGAAGAAAATCAGAAGCTCGATGCTATTGAAAAGACCATCGCATCGATCAACACAACGCTTCATACCACTACCGACAGTGTTGCCAGAATGGCCCTGGAACAAGAAAAGAAGACCGTTGCCCAGGGACGTTCCGCAGTCCTGGCAGCCCGCGATAAAAAGGTAGAGCCATTCTCCATCCTCGCTGACATTTTTTTGAGACTGATCAAGATGATCGTCGCACCCCTTGTTTTTACTACGTTGGTCGTTGGCGTTGCCAAACTGGGTGACATCAGTTCTGTCGGGCGTATTGGCGGGAAAACGCTCTTGTGGTTTATCAGCGCATCACTCATGAGTCTTCTGTTGGGAATGATCATGGTGAACATCTTTCGCCCAGGCGAAGCGATGCATCTTCCATTGCCTGAAGCTACCGATTCAAGCGGTATCGCCGCCACCGGACTCACCCTCCGGGATTTTCTCTATCACGTATTCCCAACCAGTGTGGTAGAGGCGATGGCGAAAAATGAGATACTTCAGATTGTGGTGTTCTCGCTGTTGTTTGGTGTGGGCACGGCTGCGATTGGTGAACAGGGCAAAGTAGTCATCCATTTCATGGATGCCGCCGCCCATGTCATCCTTAAAGTCACCGGGTATGTGATGACCCTTGCTCCCGTAGCCGTCTTCGGCGCCATGACGGCCATTATCGCGAAACAGGGACTCGGAATCCTTACAACCTATTCCATCTTCATATCCGAGTTCTATTTCACCCTTCTTATGCTTTGGACCCTGCTGATATTCGCCGGCATGCTGGTGATCGGCAAACGCATCGTCGATCTTATTAAGCTTGTTCGTCAACCCACGTTGCTGGCGTTCTCCACCTCCAGCAGCGAGGCCGCGTTCCCGATGACCATGGAGAAACTTCAGCAGTTCGGCTGCAAAGACAAGATTGTGAGCTTTGTTCTTCCGCTGGGATACTCCTTTAATCTGGATGGGAGCATGATGTACATGACTTTTGCCTCGTTGTTCATTGCGCAGTCATACGGCATCCATCTGCCCCTCGCCACACAAATCAGCATGTTGCTGGTGTTGATGCTGACCAGCAAAGGTATTGCCGGGGTTCCAAGGGCGTCATTGGTCGTCATTGCCGGAACACTTGCCACTTTCCATATCCCCGAGGCAGGGTTGGCGCTTTTGCTGGGCATCGATCCGTTGCTTGATATGGGACGCAGCGCCACCAACGTGGTGGGGAATAGCATTGCCACGGCCGTGGTAAGCAAATGGGAAAACGCCATGGAAGTACCCGGGAAAACAGTGACGGGTGACGCGTAAACAGAAAATTGAGCCCCACCGAGCCTATTCACCCAGGAACTAATTTGCCTTACTTTTGTTTTAACTCATTATGATTCAGACCGAACCCAAGCCTATCTCGATTTACCTGGAATCCAATCCCAACCCGAATTCATTGAAATTCGTGGTGAATGAGATGCTGGTGCCGGAAGGGATGAGTTTTGATTTCCCCGATCCGGACAGCGCCAAGGACGCGCCACTCGCGCAGGAGCTGTTCATGTACCCTTTCGTGGATCGCGTCTTCTACATGAGCAATTTCGTGACGGTGACGAAGAAGGGCGATGTAGAATGGATCGAAGTGCAGAACATTCTTCGTGAACACATTCAGAAATTTCTTGAGTCCGGGAAACTGATTCTGGATCGCGGTGAAGTGGCTTCAACCAATCCGGAAGAGGAGACTGACGCCATCAGGCAAATCAAGAACATACTGGAAGAGTACATTCGCCCTGCTGTGGAGCAGGACGGTGGTGCCATCACCTACCACTCCTTCAAGGACGGCATCGTAACAGTCAGGCTCCAGGGCTCCTGCAGTGGCTGCCCGTCATCGACGATCACCCTCAAGGCAGGCATTGAAAATCTCTTCAAGCGCATGATGCCTGAACAGGTGAAAGGCGTTGAGGCCCTGGGATAACCCGAAACGAAGCTTCCTCGAGCAGGAGTTGCATTTTCCGCAACTATACTTTCCAACCCTTACGAAGATTAGCATCCGCCTTCCTCCCTGAAGCCGGAACTTTGTGCTGTCATCAAGGAGATGGGTATGAAAATTCTGAATCAGCTTTCTGCGGCAGCATGGATGGTTGCTTTTCTCCTGGCGTGTCAAGACCCAAATCGGGCAATCATTGAAAAAGCGCCTGGCCCAGTTCACGTCCCGGTCAAACCTGCCCCAACGTGCATCACTGCACTGTACGGAGACGTGGATGGATTCGGCAAGGGATTTGGGGAAGGCTATTCCCTAAGCCTGGCGGGAGGAACATCACTTCCGTTGGACTGGCGCAAGCAGGATCCCGCTTTCACGGATATCTATCCTGCTGACATCGAGCCCTCAGGGAAATGCTCACACAAAATTTATTTTACCCTCACCTTCGTTCCGCCTTCATCGGTGGCGAGCGCCACATTGCACCTGACCACCTTAGGCATTCAGGATGGCGATAACCAGGTTTATGGCTCCGACACGGACATCCGCCTATGGATCGACGGCGTAGAGTTGCCCGGTGCGTTTGACGCGATTGATCAGTTTGATCTGGCAAATGGCAGTTGGGCCGATTTTGTGTCGAGTTTCGACATCACCATTCCAAAGGACATGCTAAAGCTGTTTCACGATGGCACTGTTGAAATTCAGTGGGAGATAGTACAGACCGTCCCCGGTTCTTCATCGTACGATGCATTTGCAATTGACTACTGCCAATTGACAGTTTGTCCCGGAGGCGCTGATTAGTAACAAGGCTGGAAGTCCACCCTGAAGACTGCAGTTACATGTGATTCGGAAACGGCTTCCCGGTTCCTGTTTCACAATACAATTTCAGGCTCCTCAGAAAGATGGACCAGTCGTAGCTGCATTGACTGTACAAATCGGTGTAGTCCTTCCACCCATTGTGCTCAAAGAACAACTGGGTCGATTTTCCATCAGGCCGAAGGTTGAATACGATTTCGGTCTTTAGCCACTGCGGATGTCCCTGAACCACCTTGAAAACCGCGCGCCGATTGGCCAGAGTTTCAACCTGTCGCAGTTCCTTGAAGTAGTCGGGGCCAAAATGTAGCCGAAGGTTGGAACCTTCGCCTGCACTTACCTCGGTTGTCCACCAGGCGGCGAACCCTCCCTGGGACGTTACCGCCGAGTACACGGTACCCGGTGATGCATCAATAACAATCAGGTGACGTATGTTTGGCATGACGCTATTGTTGTGTCACCTCACGGGGCTCCTCGGTCTTACAGGCGGCCATCAAGGTGATGCCGAGCATAATGCTGACAAAACGCTTCATTGGAAACTGGTTTGAACTACGAAGGTATCGATAACCTTCAAGAAGCTGAAACCCGCACCTTTCCCCACGCAGAATCCCATATTCCTTGGTAAATTTGCCACTCATGATGACCATCCGGGCATTTACTTTTAATCCATTTGAAGAGAATACCTATGTCGTTTATGATGAAACGCGTGAGGCGGTCATCATTGATCCCGGGTGTTACGAAAGAGAGGAAGAGGAGGAAATTGCCGATTTTATTTCACGGGAAAATCTGAACGTATCGCTTTTGCTTAATACGCACGGGCACATTGATCATGTGCTGGGCAATTTTTTCATAAAACGTCGTTATGCGGTCCCTTTCCGGATCCACGCAACGGAACTTCCGGTTCTCAGGTCCGTGAAAAGTTACGCTGCCAACTACGGTTTCCCGGGTTACCAGGAGGTTGTGCCCGACGGGTTCATCAAGGAGGGCGAGCCCGTTTCATTCGGAAGAAGTCGTTTTGATGTTTTATTTCTCCCCGGTCATTCTCCGGGGCATGTCGGATTCTATTCGCCAACCGACAAGGCGCTTATTGCCGGCGACGTGCTGTTCTATCGTTCCATCGGTCGCACGGATCTGCCGGGGGGAAATTCCGATACCCTGCTTGCCAGCATTCATCAGAAAGTATTCTTGCTTCCCGATGACGTGACAGTTTATCCGGGTCACGGGCCTACCACAACACTGGGCGAAGAAAAAATCAGCAACCCGTTTTGCGCTATTCCGGTTCGATGAATCCTGTTCGTCATATTCCCAACGCGTTAACCAGCATGAACCTTCTTTGCGGGTGCCTGGGTATCGTGAACGTTTTGCAGGGCTCCGCCAATCAGGCCGTCTGGTTTGTCATTGCCGCCTGTGTGTTTGATTTCTTCGATGGCTTTGCCGCCCGGGCTCTTCAGGTTTCGTCGCCCATCGGTAAAGAACTGGACTCGCTGGCCGATATGGTTAGCTTTGGTGTGCTCCCCTCGCTGGTGATGTACCGGATGATTGAAGTGCTTTCATCCAGCCCTTACCTTCCTTACCTCGCTTTTACGCTGGCGGTCTTTTCCGCGCTGCGCCTGGCCAAATTCAACATCGACGAAAATCAAAAGGAAACCTTTATCGGACTGCCTACTCCGGCCAATGCGCTGTTCATCACGTCACTCGTCTACCTTGGCAGCCCTTTTGACATGTCAATTTCCCAGGACTATTTCCTGGTAGTCATCACTCTCGTTTTTTCATTCTTGTTGGTTGCCCCAGTTGAACTTTTTGCCTTGAAATTCAAAACCTATTCCTGGACCGACAACAAGCTCAAGTTTACCTTCCTTGCCTTTGCCGTACTCATTCTTGCGGTATGGCAATTGGCCGCCCTGCCCTTTGTTATACTAACCTATGTGGCCGTTTCGTTACTGAAACGCCTGTTCGGCCTCTAATACACTGTGCGAGCGCTATTGTGCCTTCTGCTGGCTTTGTCGACAAGCGCCCTATCCGGGCAAACCCCATCCGTTTTGTCATCGGGCGAATGGCACAAGTTCAGCGTGACTGACGATGGGATCTACCTGATCAACTACAATATGCTGAGGGGAATAGGCATCACGCCCGAGGGCATTGACCCGCATAAACTCCAGCTTTTCGCCGGAATGAATGGCATGTTGCCTCAGTCCAATCAATCGCCGCGAGTATACGACCTGCGGCAGGTCGCACTTTTTGAAGTGGGACTGGACGATGGGAAGTTCAACAATGGGGATTACCTTTTGTTTTTCGCACAAGGTCCGGATCGGGTGGAATTAAATGTTTCAAAAGGGACTTTTCTCTATGAGAATAACCTCTTCACCGATAAGAACTACTATTTTCTGACCATCGGACAGTCCAACGGGCTCCGGCTCACAACGCAACCTGATTTGCCAGGCACCTTTCCTGCAGTAACCGAATACGACTATTTCGCATTCTACGAAACCGATCAAACCAATCTTCTGCGCTCCGGTCGTGAATGGTTTGGCGAACGTTTTGATGTCAACTTGGAGTACACTGTTCGATTCAACATTTCCGGAATTCCCGCCGGATCACCTATAAAGGTCATGACCAGCCTCGTTGGAAGTTCGACGGGTAGCAGTTCGTTTCAAATTGAATACAATGGTGGTTTGATCTCTACCCAGCCGGTACCTCCGATTCCAGGGGAACCTTATACCGAGGTAGGCTACCTGGTCAGGGATACCCTAACCGTGAACGCCAGCTTGGTGGCCGCTGACTCAAGAATCAGCCAGGATGTGAAGATCCGCTACAATAAGGCTGCAACAGGTGCTTCCGTAGGCTACCTGGATTACGTGTTGATTCACTCCAAAAGGCAGCTCACCCAGGAAGACAATGTATTCAGTTTCACATCCCTGGCCAGCTTGCAGCAACCAACGACGAGGTATGTAGTCAATACTTTCACCGGGTCCGACATCCGAGTGTGGAACGTCACCGATCCCTTTCAGCCAGTCATACAACAATTCCAGGCAACATCCGGAAATGCGATATCCTTCACCGCGAATTCCACCACGTTACAGAAGTATGCGCTGTTCAGCATGTCCAATGGCACTCCCGCCTATGAAGGAGAAGTAGCCAATCAGAATCTGAGAGGCACAGGGGCGACCGACCTGTTGATCATCTCCGCACCCGAATTCTTGAGCGAGGCTGAACGTTTCGCTTCACACCGGCGCGATCACAGCGGAATTGCGGTTACGGTGGTTACCACAGACCAGGTGTACAATGAGTTCTCCGGCGGAAAGCAGGACGTAACAGCTCTTCGCGATTTTGTAAAGTACCTGTATGATCAGGGTACCGGGATTCGGAACGTGATGCTCTTCGGACGTGGGTCCTATGACTACAAGAATTACCTTTCATACAACAAGAATCACCTGCCCCTGTATCAGTCGCGGAATTCCCTGCACCCGCTTCAAACCTACGCATCGGATGACTACATCGGCTTTCTCGAAGAACATGAAGGCAACTGGCGTGAAGAGGCCCCGGTGGAAGCTCACACGCTGGAAGTTGGGATTGGCAGGATCCCCGTCAAGAAACTTGAAGAAGCAACGGCCTGGGTAAACAAGGTGATCGCCTACGAAACCAACAATTGGGGGTCATGGCGCAAGCGCATCGTCATCACCGCCGACGATGGAGATGGTAATCTCCACCAGAACTATGCACAACAAATCGCTGATTCGTTGGAAACCTATCACGCCGAGACAGAGGTTCGAAGGGTTTTCCTGGATGACTACGCTCAGGCTACGGGTCCTGCGGGGCAAGCCTCTCCGGAGGCACGGAAAGCCCTGAACACACAGGTTAACAACGGTGCCGGCATCCTGAATTTCATCGGACATGGAAGCGAGCAACAGTGGATGCAAGAGCGAATCCTGGATCAGTTGTCATTGGATGAATGGAAACCCGGTAAACGTTATCCTTTTCTCGTTACGGCCACGTGCGAGTTTGGACGGCACGATGATCCGGGTTTGATTTCAACCGCGGAACTTTCACTTTTCAGAAGTAACTCTGGATCCATTGGGATGGTAACGACCGCCAGGCCAGTGTTTTCGAGCAGCAACTTTCTGCTGAATAAATCCTTCTATCAAAGCCTGTTCAAACGATCCAATAACCTCATCCAGGACTGGGGCAGTGTATTCCTTCTTACCAAGAACGCCAGTATGAGCGGCGTCCAGAATCGAAACTTCGCGCTGCTGGGCGACCCTTCCATGCTTCCGCCATTAGGTTCGGCGCAAGTGGTTGTCAACAACATTCAAAATCTCACCTCCGCATCGGACACGCTCAAGGCGCTTAGCAAAATCCGGGTTGAGGGGACTGTTTATCATCAGGGTGTGCCCGATTCACAATATGATGGTTTAGTGCAGCTGACCCTTTATAACAAGCCTACCAGTCATGTAACAAAGGGGGATGAAAATCCTCCATTCAATTATGTTATGCGAGATGACGCACTCTTTCGCGGTGATGGCTCGGTCCAGTCGGGCCAATTCAGTATGGAGTTTGTCGTACCAAAGAACATTGACCCTGTTGTTAACAAGGGTGTGATGAGTCTCTATGTTTCGCCAAAAAGTTCCAGTCGCGACGGCATGGGTTCCCGGATGAATGTCAAGATTGGGTCAATCGAAAGTAATGCGGGAACCGACGTTACCGGGCCGGAGATTGAACTGTTCATGGGAGACACCACCTTTATCAGTGGCGGAATTATCGGAAGCAGCAGCAAGATTGTAGCCATCCTCACTGATGACCATGGAATTGACATCTCCAACTTCAATCCGCAAAACGACATCATGGCCCGGTTGGACGATTCACTCACGGTAAATCTAAACTCCTATTTCCGTGCGGACGAGAATAACTATGCGCGTGGTAAAGTGGAGTACCCGATCATCGGATTGATCCCCGGAAGTCATCATCTCACGCTCACGGCCAGCGACACCTATGGAAACACATCCACGGCCACCATTGTCTTTCATGTCAGTGATCAACCGGGGATTCAGATCGAACAATGGCTCAACTATCCCAATCCCTTCTCATCCTCAACGGTCTTTCACTTTAAACACAACCGGCCCGGCGATGATCTTGAAGCCGTGGTGACAATTTTTGATCGTACGGGCCGGGAGGTCATGAGCAGCACTTACCAAATAGGGTCAAGTACGTATAAAGTGGACCTGCCTCCGTGGGATGGAACATCCGCTGATGGCAACAAATTGACAGGAGGGCTATACCTGATGAAGCTATCTGTTCGTTCAATGCTGGATGGGACGAAAAACGAACGAATAGCAAAGGTTATTTTGCTCAATTGATTATCTTTACCCCTTAGAAGTTGATTATGAACAAGTTAGCTCTGGCTTTAATCGCTGCACTTTACCTTAGTGCGGCCCAGGCTCAGACCGTCGGGTCTGGATCATCACTTCTGGGACAGGACAGCACAAACCATGTCATTACCACGGCCGTTCCGTTTCTGGGTATCACACCTGACGCCCGGGCCGCCGCATTGGGTGATGCCGGCGTTGCTTCATCACCTGATGTAAACGCCGGTTACTGGAACTCCGCCAAACTTGTTTTTATCGACAAGGACTACGGGGTCTCTGCGTCCTATACCCCATGGCTCGGCAAGATCATCAACGACATGTACATCTTTTACCTCAGTGGCTTCTATAAGATTGACCGCAGGCAGGTGGTCGCGATGTCCATGAAATACTTCAACCTGGGGGAGGTGCAATTCAACCAGGGACCTGATCCGGCGGATTTGCTCGGCCGGTACAATCCGCGTGAGTTCGCATTTGATGTTACGTACTCCCGTTTGCTGACCGAACATATTTCCATCGGGGGCGCCCTGCGCTACATACACTCCAACCTGACGGGCTATCTTTCCACCAACTCCTTTGACGCCAGCCCGGGCAACTCCGTGGCCGTTGACATGGGTTTCTATTTTACCAAGCCCTATAACTGGAAGAATTCCAACCTTTCCCTGGGAGCAACGATTACCAATCTCGGTGGAAAGATCACTTACGCTGATCAGAATAATGCCGATTTCCTGCCTACCAACCTGCGCATTGGTGGTGCGTACAAGATGGAAGTTGGTCCCTTGAACACCTTTACCTTTCTGCTTGATTTCAACAAGCTTATGGTTCCGTCCGTAAACAAGAACCAGCCCATGCTCCAAGGGGTATTGGGTTCATTCTCGGATGCTCCTGGAGGGTTTGCCGAAGAGATGCGCGAAATCACCACCTCCTTTGGAGTTGAATACTGGTACAACGAAACATTCGCGGGTCGGTTGGGCTACTTCTATGAGTCAAAGGATAAGGGCAATCGTCAATATCTCACAGCTGGCGTTGGCGTGAAGGTCGATAAATTCGGATTGGATATCGCTTACCTGGTTCCTACCAACAAGCGTGAAAATGCGCTTGCAGAAACACTGCGCTTCACGGCTTACATGCTGTTTATGAAGAAGACCAAAGAGGAAGCGCCCACCGATCAATGATCCCGCTTGACAGGACTCAGGCGCCGCCGTTCCAACTTTCTGCCGACTATTCGCTTCCACTTCCCGAAGTCTTAAGTTTTTCGGGAGGGCAACCGCTTTACGCATTCAGAGGCATTCAGCAGCAGGTTGTCAAACTGGAAATGGTTTTTGCTTCCGGAAAGTGGTATGAACCTAAGTCAGGTGTGTCTCACTTTGCCTCACAGTTGCTTAGAAAGGGTACAAAAACCCGCACTTCGTTTCAAATTGCTTCGGCGCTCGATCAGCTGGGGGCCCATGTTGAAATCGTTGCCGGGTTTGATACGGCCACCGTTTCTCTTTTTGCACTTCACAAGCAATTCTTCCCGGCACTGGATATTCTCCTGGATATCGTGACTTCACCTGGTTTCCCTGATGATGAGGTCCGCCAGGAGAAGGATATCTTCATTCAGAACCTCAGGGTCAATAATGAGAAAACCAGTGTGGTCGCGTCCAAAGAAATCCGAAAGGTCATTTTCGGAGCGAATCATCCTTATGGCAATTCCACGGAGGAAATGGATGTGCAGCAAATCATTTCTTCCGATTTAGCCAATTTCTTCAGAGTCCATCATAAACTCCATTCTGCCTACCTGGTGGGTCCCTTGTCGGATCAGGAGCTTACAGAACTTGTGCGATTGATTGCCCCACCCTCACCCTCCAAACAGGCAAAAGAAAGCCCCTCCCTGGTGCGAGGCCACTCCAGTCGTATAGAAAAGACTGGAAGCGTACAGGCCTCCATCCGGCTGGGAAAAACGTCCATTCGGAAGAGCAATCATTCCGACTATTTTGATGCCGTGATGGTAAATCACCTGTTGGGCGGCTATTTTGGGTCACGACTGATGAAGAATATCCGTGAAGAAAAGGGACTTACCTACGGCATCTATTCTGCACTCCATCATTTTCATCACGCCAGTTTTTGGGTAATCGCGGCAGAAGTAAATCAGCAAAATGTTCAGCAGGCCCTGGACGAGATACGGAATGAAATCAAATTACTGCAACAGGTTCCGGTGACTTCGAATGAACTGGAGGTTGCCAGGAACTACTTCATCGGTAGCTGGCAGTCAGACAATGCCACCTTGTTTGCGGTCGCCGAAAAAGTAAGGGGCATGCATGAATTCGGTTTGCCTGCCGACTATTACAAGTTCCTGCTGAGTCACTTAAAGCAGATGACCCCTCACCAGGTACAGGTCGCTGCGCAGAAGCATTTAGGTGTAGACGATCTGCTCGAGGTGAGCGTGGGCTGAGAGCTTTTTGAAAACCAATTTCCAGTCAAGGCCACGCGGGGGCGGCATTCCGGCCATCGGTATTATCTCTTTATCCGCCTTAAGGCGCGCGCGGGTGGTTTTCATATCCAGCCCCGTCAGAGGCGGCATTTTGATAAAGACCCCCGACCGGTTTCTGATCAGGGTTCTCTCTGTGCGCGCGACGCTGCTTCGGGGAAGGTCTACTCTCCTCCCGACAGCCATCGGTATTATCTCTTTATCCGCCTTACGGCGCACGCGGGTGGTTTTCATATCCAGCCCCGTCAGGGGCGGCATTTTGATAAAGAAAAACCCCGACCGGTTTCCCGATCGGGGTTCTCTATAAAGTCAGGCGACGACCTACTCTCCCGGGTGTTATCCCAGTACCATTGGCGCGGGTGGTCTTAACTGCTCTGTTCGGAATGGGAAGAGGTGGTCCCCACCGCTATAGTCACCTTAAGGTCAGTGAACGGTGAACGGTGGCCGGTATTGCGGCTCGTTCATCATTGGCGACAGGCCGTCTGCCTGTCGTTTCATATCATTTGACATATTGAGATAGAAGAGTAGCGAAGTAAATCGTGCACATTGTGTTCTTGAAGCGTTCGGGTAATTAGTACTGCTCAGCTTTGTCATCTCTGACTTTACACCTGCAGCCTATCAACGTCATCGTCTCTGACGTCCCTTAATGAAAGTCTCATCTCGAGGTGGGGTTCGCGCTTAGATGCTTTCAGCGCTTATCCCTTCCCAACGTGGCTACCCGGCAC
>JAYRNL010000085.1:0-26650 GCA_041912235.1 Cyclobacteriaceae bacterium | reverse complement strand
AATTAGCGGGGCTATTTCTTTCCCTCCGGGCGATCCATCGATGTGAACCTGCAGATCGAGCCGTTGTCCATATCGAATTCTTTCCAGGGCTATGTAATGCTGAAGGATATCAATTTCGCGGTCAACCGGAATGCGCTCTCTTCGAGCCTCCGTAAGCATGTAGTGAAGCAACTCAGCGAGTTTGAGGACAACCGCCGGTGATTCCGGGGATCGCTGAAGGACGAGGCCATACAGATTATTCAGGGTATTGAAAAGAAAATGTGGCTGAAGCTGACCTTTCAGCAATTCCAATTCGGCTTTCAGTCTCTCCTTTTCAAGTTGCTCCAGTTCGATCTTTTTGAAGTACCAATGTTTTGCCAACTTGATGGCAGCCATAAATCCAGCTACCGTATTGGATCCCCTTAAACCGGCTAGAAAGCTTAGCGCAAGAACATTTGAACTCAGGGGAAGGCCTTGCCATTCGCGGTAGGGATTTACGAAAAACCGCAGGGTCAGGTAGGAGAGAAAGGCAGTGGCCAGGATCAGCATGCCCACACCAATAAACATGGAGACGTACTTCCCCTTGAACAGATACCTGGGGAAAAGCCCGTAGATGATACCATAACCAAGGAACATGTGAGGGGGCAGAAATAGAATGGCTTCTACAAAGGCGTGACGGTTGATAAGGGTTAACCTGTCGTTTTCACGCAAACTGCTGTAGATGGCGCCAAAGAACACAACGCACCCTACCCAGAAAATTATATGACGGGTCAACCGATAGGACGGCTCGCTTGACAATACCAGCCTGGAAAGGGCAGTGTCCATAACGGTTTGTTCGGGAGAACCCGGTCAAAGGTTTCGTTCAGGGGCATTATATGGACGAAAACTTGATTGTCGACGACGAAACCTTTTCGGCAGGCGCACGTGGCTGATTGGTCTTCAAGCCAGCACCTTGCATCGATACCGGCTCACCAGCCGCGCATGTTGGCGTTTCTGTATCCAAATGATCAACATGAAAACACTTGCATTACTTGCAGGGCTCCTGCTCACACAGGCGGCAGGAGCTCAAACGCCGACCAGGGAAACGGCCGACACCAAGGGCTTTTGGGTTATTGAAGGGAATCCGAAAAAGCAACACCACACCGTGATTCGGTACTACAATTCAGAGCGTCAATTGGTGGCCGAGGAGGTAGTAAACAAGAAATGGATCAACCTCCGGCGGCAGCGCAACATTGACATGCTCAATCGCCGGCTGGCTATTCGGTTGACGGAGGATTCAACAGCGCAGGTTGTCGCGGTCAAGCCCAGGAATTGATCAGGGCTTCAAGACAAGCCTCTCGTGCGAATTGGATTCCACCTTTTCCCGGGAGAAAAGGACGGGGAAATGCCTGTCACGAGCCCAGGGGATAAACAGGTTTCGGTAGTAAGGGCTACGGGGATCTCCACTCTGACCGGGTGTATTGGTAAACATGGCTTTGTCCCAATCGGAAACGTCGACCACCATACGGAAGCTCGCTCCCGTGGACTGGTTGTTGCCGCTGCCGGTGACTCCTGGCGTGGCGCTGTAACCGCTTCGGGGCAGGGGGCCATGATCGAGCGTTGCGCGCGTCGCGGAATCAACCGCGTTGCTTAGCGGGTGCTTGATCAGCACATGATGGAATTTGTCCTGTCCGTACTGCCAGGCTGCCGTATCCGGGCCGAGAGACTTTTGCATGTCGGCAATCGACTCCTCAAGGCAGGCCAAGAGAAATTGGTTTCGGCTAGCCCGGTTTCCCAGAGGACCCGTTTCGGCTGTGCACCAGGCCAAAACTTTGCGCAAGGAGATAGTCCGCAGGTACGGTTGACCTTCAGGGGGAACAACCTTCTTGCGGATTTTTGAGGCCAGCTTGCGCTCCCACTGGACATAGACTCCTGCTTCGACTGAATTCTTGTCGATGTGTGAATCCCATTTCAGCAAGCGACGGCGAAAAGCTTCAGCAACAGGATCCTTGGATGAGACGGCGGCAAGCAAGGGCACCAGGTTGCGGGCGGGTAAGGAGACATAATCATATTGCAGCGCCATCATTTCTTCTTGCGTGTGCTTCTCTCGTGAAGCAAGTACCTCATTAATTCGTTCCACCCGGAAGCGATCGGCCCAGTTCCATCCCACCGCATCGCGGTGGGTATATCCTTTGGGCACATTGCATTCGTTAGCCGTTGCAAAGAACCCTTCTGCAGGGTTGAGCAGGTTGGGGAGTTCCTTGATGGGCAGATAGCCATCCCACTCATAGCGGCCATCTCCGGGCACCGGGATCAGACCGCTATGGTTCTTTCGCACCGGAGCCACGCCAACAGCCTGCCAGCCTATGTTGCCCGTCTTGTCGGCCCAAATCATGTTTTCACCCGGCAGCCTGCTGTAGGAGCATCCCTCCCTGAATTCTTCCCAATTCCTGGCCTGATCAATACGAAGGCTGGCGAGGTAGGGGGCGGCCCCGACATCCAGCCAGGCGCACCGTGCCCCATAGGCAAGGTGACGAGCTGTGTCAACGTACATCACCGGACCATGACGGGTAAAGCGATGTGTTACCATTATTGGATTGCTTCCTTTCACAGGAATGGTGTCGTTGACGGTGGTCATAGCTTCCCAACTTCCACGAAACTCGTATTGATCCGGGTTGTCAGGATTGATCTTGTACACATAAATGTCCTCCGCATCCAAATTGAAAATCGTGAGACCCCAGGCTCCGTATTCATTATGTCCGATGGAGACGCCGGGGATGGTGGGTTCGCCGCCGCCAACTACGTTCCAGCCCGGGGCATTGAGATGAACGAGGTACCGAAGGGAAGGTACCGCGATTGCACGGTGAGGATCATTGGCCAGAACAGGGAACCCGGATACAGATCTACCCGCTGAAAGGATCCAGTTGTTGCTGCCCACTGTTTCTTTGGCATTGTCAATTACCTGTTGGATTTGCTGGTCGTCAGAGCTGGCCAGCAGGTCATAGTTTTTCCGATTGCGGTAAGCTTCCGCCAGGTGTTCGGGTCTGAATTTCAGCGTGGAGCGGAAGGCGCTGTATAAGGATGTGATGCTGTCGAAAAGAGCGGCTTGGTTAATGGCAGGATCAAAAGCCAGGTTCGGCTCTCCGGGCTCAAACGGAACGATCTGTTTGACTTTCTGCTCACCCAGCCTGACCACAGCGCGGGCATAGCGAATTTCATCCTGAAGGTTGAACAGCAAACCTTGGTGACGGGAAATCACCTCGCGAGTGTTCCAGCGGCCCGGCCGGATGCCGAGCAATTTGAATTCGATGGGTAGCAGCGAAGTGTCGGCTGAGACCTTGTCGATATAAGCATTGATACCATCGGTAAAGGCGTTGATGATTTCTTTTCCATGGGGGTGGTAGTGATTCAATTCGGCGTCCATGTCTCCCCGAAAGGCAAACAACCTGGCCCCGATGTCACGCTTTACCTCTTCCGGGCCGAGAATTTCAGCCACTGTGCCTGTCGCCTGTCTCCTCCAGATTTCGAATTGGAATAGCCGATCCTTGGCCGCGCAGTATCCCTGTGCAAAGAAGAGATCGTGTTCATTCCTGGCGTAGATATGGTTGACACCTGCCGTATCCCTCAGCACAGTGACCTCGTCTTGGAGGCCAACAACCTTTAATTGACCAGACGGAGCCTGGCAGCCGATGAAAGCAAGCAATGCCGCGGGAAAAAACAATGAAAGGAATCTCATAGAGTATGGTTTGAAAATAAATGTAATGGCGTGCGGTACCCACTCAGGAGCAAAAGTGATGAACGGTGGCACTGCCTGGCTTAGGAAAAGCGATCGAGGTTCGTTAGCTTGGATTCTCACCCCTTATCCCATGGAAGCAGCAAACCCCCTTCAGCAGAAGGAGCGCATCCAGATTCTGGATGCTATCCGAGGATTGGCACTCTGTGGCATCCTGATCCTGAATATGCCCGGATTTAGTGGACCGTATCAATGGTATTTCAACTTCAGCATCCCGGGCGAATCCGGAATGCTCAACAAGGTTGTCTGGTACCTTCAATGCTTTGTTTTTGATGGGTCGTTCCGTGCCTTGTTTTCCATGCTCTTTGGTACCAGCGCAATTCTTCTACTGACTCGGCTGGAAAAGAGCCAGCCTGGTTTGCGGGCTGCCGAGATTTATTACACGCGCCTCATCTGGCTACTCATCTTCGGGCTTTTCAACGCCTATGTTCTTCTTTGGGCCGGGGATATCCTTTACCATTATGCGTTGTGCGGTCTGTTTCTGTTTCCTCTCCGCAATCGCTCGCCTAAATTTCTGATATGGCTGGCCGTCTTTTTTATTGCCGTACTCACTTTCAAGGAGTGGAACACGCGTCAGGAGAACCGGCATACCCGGGAAAAAGGATTGGCCGCGATGGCCATAGAGGCACGGAAGGATTCACTCACGGAAGAGCAAAAGGAAGATCTCTCGAAGTGGAAATCCAGGTTGGACAATCAAAAAATTGAGAACCAGCGCAAGGAAACGGATAAAGATGTGAAAGCGATGCAGAACAAGTCGTATGCGAAAGTCTGGACGCACCGTCAGCCGGTCATCAGGGAAATGGAGTCAACCTTAACTTATGATGATCTGTTCTTCGATGCGCTGATTTTTATACTAATCGGTATGGCCCTCTACCGGCTGGGGGTATTGACTGGAGAGCTGTCATGGTTGTGGTATGCGTTGTTTGTAGTGATTGGCTACTCCACAACCGGGGTCTATGCCTGGTACATGGGCCACTGGTGGCAACAAGCGAATTTTGACTACCTGACATTTACTGACATTTCGCCCCTTTCTATTTCGGTCTACCAATGGAGGCGACTTGCGACGTCAATGGCTCATCTCGGCGTGTTGGTACTTCTCTGGAAGAGCGGTGCCTTTGGCTGGCTGATCAAAGCGCTTGCCAATGTGGGGCAGATGGCGTTTACTAACTACCTGATGCAATCTGTGATCTGCACGTTCATCTTTCACGGATATGGGTTGGGATACTATGGAACGATCCAGCGCTATGAGCAGATTTATTACCTGGTGGGCGTGTGGGTCTTCCAACTGATCTTCTCGGCCGTTTGGCTTCAGTACTTCCGGTTCGGGCCCCTCGAGTGGTTATGGCGTAGCCTCACCTATTGGACGAAACAGCCTATGCGCAAGAGCACCCCCGTTACCGCAGAAACCCTTCCATAAGACGAGCCATTATGTTCACCGCATCAATTGGACGGACCTCGAAAGGGGATGACCTCGGATTACTCCTCCATGTCCTTCAGCGCAATTTCCAGGGCGCGGGTGCTGATAAAAATCTCTTGAAGGGAAAGCGCCAGCGAGTAGAGCAGGAAAACGAGGCTTAGCGCAAATAGCGATACGGCCCAGGCTTCCAGGTGAAAATAGAGGAGCAACATGCAAACCACGCACAGAAAGAAGCTGAGCACGCCGCTGGCCTGCATCTTCCGGATCAGGTTGAGGCGTCGTCGCAGGTTTTTGATTTGCTCCTTCAGGTGAACGCGATCGCTTTCGGACTGCTGGTAGTTGGAATACAACTTCCGGATTAACGAAGACATGGCCAGGAAACGATTCGTGTAAGCCAGCATCATGAGTGAGATGGCCGGAAACAGAATAGCAGGAGTGTTGATAGACATTTCCATAAGGCAGATTGATTAGGTCACGCGCTGCAATTTCCTCAATTCCGGGGCCTTCCAGGCGGTGGATGCAACTACCAGCAGCGTCATGACGCCACCGAAGATTACCGAAGGAATAACACCCATGAGTCGGGCAGCCAGTCCCGACTCAAATGCGCCGATTTCATTGGACGATCCTATGAAAATATTATTCACGGCCGACACCCGTCCTTTCATGTTTTCAGGAGTAAGTGTGTGCAGAAGTGTGCCGCGCACGATAACGCTCACCGAATCGAACGCTCCGCTCGCGGCGAGGATCACCATGGAAAGCCAAAAACTGGTCGAAAGGGCAAAGAAGATCATGCATACGCCAAAGCCGGCTACGGCAATCAGCAAAATATTTCCCATGTGTTTGCGGATGGGGTGATAGGTCATGTAGATGGCCATAATCATCGCCCCGATGCCCGGCGCAGACCGTAGAAACCCCAGACCGATCTTACCTGCATGGAGGATATCGTCGGCGAAAATGGGCAACAGGGCCACGGCGCCGCCGAAAAGGACGGCAAACAGATCAAGGCTGATGGCGCCCAGAATGATTTTGTTCCGAAAGACAAACTGAAGACCGGCCTTGATTTTTTCGACTATGCCCTGCTCCCCAGTTGGTGGCGGCAGTGGCCTGTTGGCAACGAGAACGATCAGCAACAACCCGACCACCAGCAATGACGCGTCTACACTGTAGGCGGCGGTAATTCCAAAGAAACCGTAGATCAAACCTCCAATGGGCGGCCCGCCTATGGAAGCCATCTCCCACAACGTGCTGTTCCATGTTATCGCATTCTGGTACAGCTCACGGGGGATGAGCTGCGGCATGAAAGAGAATATGGCCGGGGTGATGAATCCACGAGCGATACCGCTGACGAAGATTACCGCGTAGATCGGAACCACACCATAGGTGAGGAGAATGGTGCTGAGATCAACCGTGAAGAACAACAGTGAGGCGGAACAAAGTATGAGCGTTCCAACCGTGACAAGGATGATTCTCTTGCGCGACATGATGTCGGCAACATGACCGGCATAGAGGGAAACACCTATGGAGGGAATAGCTTCGGCTAGCCCGATGAGTCCAAGGGACAGGGGATCATGTGTGAGCTCGTAAACCTGCCAGCCAACCACCACAGCCTGGATCTGAATGGCCAGGGTTATGCAAAACCGGGCGAAGACGAACAGGCGGAAATCCCTGATCTTCATCGCCGCATAAGGTCCGCTCATGATTTGCTCAAAAGTTGTTGGATGGCCTGAACGGCTTTGGAACGTCGCTCATCGCGTGATCCGGAAATCTCCACGACCGGGATACCTGTTGCGGCCGTTTCCTTACGATAGATGTTCATGAAGTGTTCACGCTTGTCCGGGTGCTCGCGCAGAGGATCTTCTTCCCAGGGGACGTCGATGTTGGTTAGCAGCAGAAGGTCATAGTGCCTGGCCTGCATAAGCCGCAGGATTTCCGGATCGCAGGTTCCGAACCGGGATTCACTCCACACCTTGATCACCAGCAAGTTGGTGTCGCATATAAGGACGCGGTTGGCATCCTGCAGCCATTCGTCTTCCAGCCTGACCTGGCCATGCGCAATCTTGGTAAGGTCGGACGCCTCGTAGGGATGATTCAGTTTGTTGAGGTACGCCCTGGCATATTCAGGAACCCAGGCTGTCTTGAAGTAAGCAGAAAGATACGTTGAGAGGTCGGTTTTCCCGGTGCATTCCGGTCCAACGATGGTTACTATTCTTGTCGACGAGGAACTATCGGAAGGACTGGCTTTCATGGAACGGACGAAAGATACTGAGAATTTGGTCTCGGTTTCTGCGTCCCAAGCGATCAGTCAATTCTACATAATATCAGTATCTTTCACGTTGATTTACGGCAGTGAAGAGAAGAAAGGCCTTACAACAACTATCGCTGGGGATGGCCGGCGGGTTTCTGATCCCCTCTGTGTTTACCCGTTGTGCGCCGGCCGACCCCGGCCCGGAAGTAAAGTACGCCGGAACAGTGGCCGTGATTGGCGCCGGAGCAGCAGGCCTCTATGTCGCAGACATCCTCCGGGCAAAGGGAATAAAAGTCACGATCTATGAAGCCGGTGCGCAGATCGGTGGACGAATTAAGTCCGTACGCAATCAGCCGGTCGAGGCCTATCCCATCATACCCTTCATGGGATCTGACTTCCCGCTGGAGCTTGGCGCTGATACGTTCATCGGAACAGATTCCATTCTTGGAAAAATTGTTCAGGTCTACCGTTTGTCTACGACCGAGTATGCGCCATCAAACAGTCATTTTGTGCTTGACAACAAGCCAAAGTCAGCGGCGGACTGGGGCAGCGACCCCGATTTCAACGCGGCGATGAACTTCCGCCAGAATGTGAAATCGTACGTCGGGAGCTCGCAAAGCGTTCAACAGGCTATTCAGGCTGCAGGAGTAGGATCACGCGCCTATGGAATGTTGAATGCCCAAATTGGGAATGTGTACGGCGCCAACAATGAGTTGGCGGGCATTGGTGAAATCGCGGAGGAAGAAACGTTGCGTACAGGCGACGGAAAGATTCTTGTCCTGACCGGAAACCCGCTGCAAGAATTGCTGATTTCGCGGTTCAATGGGGTGGTTGGTTCCGTCAAGTTGAACACGCCTATTCAGTCCATTCAATACGCCGCCGATCCCATTGTGCTTACGGCGAAAGACGGATCAACCTTTGAGGCAAACAAGGTCATTGTAACCGTGCCGGTAAGCGTGCTAAAGAGTGGCGGCATATCCTTTAGCCCTTCGCTGACCGGAACCCATACCGGATCGCTTGCCAAGATTGGCATGGGCGCTTCCTTTCGGGCGCTCATTGAATTCAAAAAGAATTTCTGGGGCGATACAATCGGATACATCCTGGGATCGACGAATGTCCCGGAATTCATGAGCATAGGCCTCAACCGCAGCCAGTTTAATTCTACACTCCAGATCACCGTGAACGGAACCAAGGCGCAGGAGTATTCGGCAATGGGGGAAGGGGCTCTTTCAGCCCTTATTGCCGATCTGGATTTGCTCTACGACGGGCAGGCAACTCAATTCATAAGGAAGAAGGTCGACCCTGACACCCTGGCGGAATCTGATCCCATTTACATCCTTGAAGACTGGACCACACGGGAATACATCCTGGGTGGCTATTCATATCCGCTGCCGGGAGCCACGAATAACGACCGTAAGAATATCGGTCAGCCAATCAGCGGGAAGCTCTTCTTCGCCGGCGAGGCTACGGACATATCCGGTAATGCAGGCATGATCAACGGTGCGCTCGCTTCCGCGGAAAGGTGCGCTGAGGAGGTCGTTAAGTCAATCCTCGAACCTTCATAGTATGCCGCGCACCTTCAGGTCCTCTTTTAACTGCTGAGGTTGCTGAAAGTGGATGGCATCGATGCCCAAACGCCTGGCGCCTTCTACATTCTTGAAATTATCGTCGATGAAAACCGCCGTTGAAGGATTGATCCGATACCGGTCCAGCAGGATTTGAAAAAATTCGGGGCGCGGTTTAAGTGTCTTTTCTTCGCCACTGACCACGATGCCCTCAAACCAATGGAGAAAGTCAAATGTGCTCTTGGCCCAAGGAAATGTTTCGGCTGACCAATTGGTCAATGCGTACAGCCGGTGTTGTCGCTGGTCGCGGATAGCCCTCAGCAGAGAGACAGAATCATGAATGGGCCCACCCACGGTTTCCTGCCACCGGGTGTACCAGGCACGAATAGGAAGTTCATAGTCGGGAAACCGATGGATCAATTCCTGGGTTGCTTCTTCAAAAGAACGGCCTGCATCCTGTTGTTCGTTCCACTCCGGGGTACAGACATTTTCCAGAAACCACGTGATCTCTTCTTCGGTGGCAAAAATCTTTCGGTACAAGTAGCGCGGGTTCCAATCGATCAGCACTCCGCCAAGATCAAAAATAAGGGTGTCGGGTTTCGTCATGCTCAGGGATTTCCGAATGCCCAGGTGAGAAAGTGGGGCATGGCTTCTGACCAGGTTTCCTGGTTGTGATATCCGTTCTTGATTTCCAGGTACTGGATATCATGAAAAGGACGATATCCTTTCCTGGTAAGTTCAGTAATCAGGTCCATGGTATCATCGATGGAATCAATAACTCCGTTCTTGTTACGATCCATGTCTTCATCCTTTGTGCCGGTTTGAAACCAGAATTTTAGCCCTGGCTTGAACTTTCCCCGTCGTACCTGGAGATGCATCAGGCGATCACGGTAATCGGAATAGAAGAAGCTCCCTGAATCGCGTTTCCGCCACCAGAAGGAGCCGCTGAAAACGCCCACTTTCCCAAACTTGTCGGCGTTGTTCCAGACAATATCCATGGCGGAAAGTCCCCCCAGTGAGTAACCGGCCATGGCACGCTGGTTGACCTCAGCGGATACGGGGAAGCGGTACGCAATGTAGGGTACCAATTCCCGGATGACATAATCCATGTACGCTTTGGCGTGTTTGCCTCTCCCATGGTAATCAGTACGGAAAGACACGCCATATTCCTGCATGCGGTCGCCTGCCGTCACGCCCACCACGATAATTTCCGGAATCTTCTCTTCGGCCACCAGCCTTTCGATGGCTCCTTTCACCTTTACGCCTTCGCTGTCCTGGCCATCATTGAGGATCAACAGGGGATAGGTTTTGGTCTTGTCAATAACCGGTGGAGTGAAAAACTCAACTTCCACGTTTCGTTGGAGCAGCTTGGTATAAATGCCGGTTAGTTTCTCCGTATGATAAGCATATTCCGCTGGGGCTTTTTCGGAGGGTATTTCGGTGGGTAAGGCCTTTTCCATGAGGAGTTGCAAAAATAGAAGATCGGGGACTAACTTACCTTACTGTTTTATCCAACCACCCATGTACGAGCATTATCATCGATGGTATTCCAGCAGCCTGAACCGGGAAATGGAAGTTCTTGCCTTTGGCACGCGAGGATATCCGGTGATGTTGTTCCCCACTTCCATGGGACGGTTCTATGAAAACAAGGACTTCAAACTCCTGGACAGTGTGGCCTGGTTTGTCGATGAGGGCCTCGTGAAGATTTATTGCCCCGACGGCATTGATGCGCTCAGTTGGTACAACCGCAGCATACATCCGGCCCATCGGGTGATGAACCATATCTGGTACGATCAGTATTTATTGACGGAACTTGTTCCCTTGATGCAGCGTGAAACGGGCGTTCACCGGATTGCTACGGCGGGATGCAGCTTCGGGGGTTATCACGCCACTAATTTCGCCTTCCGACACCCGGAAGTGGTAAAGTACGTCTTCAATATGGGGGCGGCCTTTGATATCAAAGATCAGTTGGACGGCTATTACGATGACAACGTGTACTTCAACAACCCTCCCGACTTCATCCCCAATGCACAGAATCCCTATTTCAACGATATGTTTGTAGTGCTCGGAACAGGCACACACGATATGTGTTGGGACGCCAATGAAAAGATGGCGGCCGTCTTGAGGAACAAGGGCATCCACCATTGGCTTGACGTTCGGCAGAATGCCCCGCACGACTGGCCCGCCTGGCGCGAGATGTTCCCACACTATTTGTCGCTCATTCGGTAATCCATGCAACGCTTTCTTGCCGTTGGCCTTTGGCTGCTGGCCCTGGGCACCTCGGCCAAATCCATCCAGACGAAGGAAGCTGTTTCGATAGGAGGGATTCAACAATGGATCAGCATCAGGGGTGCCAGCGACTCAGATCCGGTTCTCCTGTTTCTTCATGGAGGGCCTGGCAATTCGGTGATGGGATATGCATCCCAATTCACCGACCAGCTCCAGCAACATTTTATCGTGGTGCAATGGGATCAACGGGAGAGCGGTAAGACGGCAAAACTGAACAGCTCCCCTGAGCCGCTGACCGTGGCGCGGATGGAGCAGGACGCTTCCGATATGGTTGATTACCTCCGCAAGCGATTTCACCAGGAGAAGATCTACCTGGTGGGCCATTCCTGGGGAGGATTTCTTGCACTTCGCGTCGCCGCGTTGCATCCCGGATGGCTTGAGGCCTGCATAGCTTCTGCGCCCATGATCAACCAATGGGAAAGTGAGCGACAAACACTGGAGTGGCTCATGCGCAAAGCAGAGGCTCAAAGAAATGCAGAGGCCATCGCCGAACTTTCAAAAGTTCATATACCGTTCAGGGACCCTGATGAATTATACTATCACCGGCGCTGGCTTCAGCTTGCCAATGGCAAGAATCCCTTCCCTAAGAATTATGTGCGAAATTGGGGGAAGAAGTGGTTTGCCTTGTTTTCAGAAGCCTGCGCGATCAATCTCTTTGAGACTTTGCCGGCCATTGATTGCCCGGTCTATTTCCTGGTGGGGAGCGATGACCGGCAGGCGTCGTCAACGATTACGGAAGCCTACTATAAGGTCGTGAAAGCGGAAAAAAAGGAGTTGATTTGGTTTACAAAGTCAGGCCATAATCTTAACCTTACGGAGTCGAATAAATTCCAGGAATCCATCCTTGGCCTGCTGCCGAGGTAAGGCGTTGGTGTAACAAAACAAGATATCATGAAGAAAATAGGAGTATTGCACGGTATGGAACGATCGTTCCCCGAAGCATTTGTTGAGCGTATTAACAAGATGGGATTGAAAGATATTAGTGCAGCCCCGGTCACCGTCGACATGGTGGAACAGGGAGCGCCCTGCGGCTTCGATGTCATCATTGACCGTATCTCGCAGGATGTACCTTTTTATCGCGCCTATCTAAAGAACGCAGCCAGTACGGGAACGGCGGTAATCAACAACCCGTTTTGGTGGAGCGCAGATGAAAAGTTTTTTAACAACGCCCTGGCAGTCAAGCTGGGCGTTCCGGTACCGAAAACGGTCATCCTGCCCTCCCACGAAAAGCCGACGGATACGCAAGATGCCTCCTTCAGCAACCTCAAGTTCCCCCTCAGTTGGGAGCAGATTTTTTCTTACATCGGCTGGCCGGCCTACATGAAGCCACACGCCGGAGGCGGATGGAAGAGCGTGTACAAACTCCGTGGACCGGATGAATTCTTCGAGGCGTACCGACAGACAGGCCAGCTCGTGATGATGCTTCAGGAAGAGATCATTTTCGAAGAATACTTCCGCTGTTATTGCCTCGGTCGGAAATATGTTCGCATCATGCAATATGAGCCTCGCAACCCGCATCACCTTCGTTATGTGGTCAACTCGGGGCCAGCCTCTGAAAAACTGCTTAAAAAAGTGCACGATTACGTGATGCAGCTGAACCAGGCTCTCGGTTACGATTTCAATACGGTGGAAATGGCCGTTCGAGGTGGTGTTCCCTACGCCATCGACTTCTGCAACCCCGCACCCGATGCTGAAGTCACTTCGGTAGGACAGGAAAACTTTGAATGGGTGGTTGAGCATGCGTCCAAAATGGCGGTGGAGCGCGCCCGTATGCACCAGCCCGGCAAAGACAACCTGACGTGGGGAACGTTTGTTTCTGACGGTGTAGCCAGTTTCTTGTCACAGGGTTCAAAGCCATCCGCCGAAAAGAAGACTACGGCAAAGAAGAAATAGCCTGGCATGGAAAAGTTTACGCTTGGGGTGGAGGAGGAATACATGGTGGTGAACCCACTCACGCGGGAATTGGCCTCCCATGACCAGAAAATCGTCGAGATCGCCGCCAAGGTGCTCAACGACCAGGTGAAAGCAGAAATGCACCAGGCGGTGGTTGAAGTCGGATCGGGAGTTTGTCGCGATGTGGAGGAGGCGAGAAAAGATATTGTCCGGCTTCGCAAGGGAGTATCGGAAATCGCACAAAGTCTTGGCTTGAGGATTGGCGCTTCAGGGACACACCCGTTTTCCCATTGGTCCCAGCAACTCATCACGCCCAACCCGCGCTACGATGCCATTGTCAACGAGATGCAGGAAGCAGCCCGCTCCAATCTTATTTTCGGTTTGCATGTACATGTAGGCATTTCCGACAAGAATACGGCCATTCATATCATGAATACGGCGCGGTATTTTCTGCCGCACATTTATGCGCTTTCATGCAACTCGCCGTTTTGGGAAGCCCGCAACACCGGGTTCAAATCCTTCCGGACCAAAGTCTTCGACAAGTTTCCCCGAACCGGAATACCTGACGAATTTGTGGATTGGGACGACTACAAGAATTACGTGAACCTGTTGATCAAGACCGGATGTATCGACAACGCCAAAAAGATCTGGTGGGATGTGCGGGTTCATCCATTCTTCGACACCATCGAGTTTCGCATTTGCGACGTGCCGATGCGCGTGGATGAATCGATTGCCATAGCGGCGCTCTTTCAGGCGGTTGTGGCCAAACTCTATCGGCTGCGCCAGCAGAACATGAGTTTTATCATGTATCACCGTGCCTTGATCAATGAAAACAAATGGCGGGCGTCACGGTATGGCCTCGATGGCAAGCTCATCGATTTCGGAAAGGAAATTGAATTGGATACCCGCCACCTTATCCATGAACTCCTCGAGTTTGTGGACGACGTCGTCGATGAACTCGGAAGTCGCCAGGCGATCCGGTATGTTGAAACCATCCTCACCGAGGGAACGGGGGCGGACCGCCAATTGGCTGTTTTTGAACAAACACGCAGCCTACCCGCAGTGGTCGACTATATCATCGAACAGACCGTAAAAGGCTGCTGATCTGACTGAATGTGAAAAAGGAAGCACCTATTCGAATTGCGATCCTTGATATGTATCTCGGCACAGCCAATGAGGGCATGCGGGGAATACGTGAAATCATCGAAGCGTTCGGAAAGCAGAACGGGTGGTCCATTCGTTACGAAATCTTTGACGTCCGTGGCAAAGCCGACGTGCCCGGCACAGAATTCGATGCCTATATCTCCACCGGGGGCCCCGGCAGCCCGATCGACAGCGAGGGATCCTTGTGGGAACAACGTTATTTTGGGTTGATGGAGGCGATCAAACGGCACAACCAATTGGATCCAGGCAACAAGAAACACGTATTCCTGATCTGCCACTCGTTCCAGGTATACTGCCGTTATTATCGCTATGGCCTGGTCTCGAAACGCAAGAGTACGTCCTTCGGCGTGATGACGTGCCATAAGACCACAGAGGGCAAGCGGGAACCACTGATGCAAGCGCTGGCGGATCCTTTTTGGGTTGTGGATTCAAGAGATTTTCAACTCACTCAGCCTAATTCCGGGAAAATTCAGAGAGAGGGAGGTGCTGTTTTGTGCATAGAGAAGCTAAGACCGCATGTTGACTTGGAACGAGCCGTTATGGCCATCCGGTTCGATGATGCATTTATCGGTACCCAGTTTCATCCGGAAGCCGATGCGGCCGGTATGCATAAGTACCTGCTACAGGATGAGAAGCGCGAATTGGTGGTCGGTAAGTTTGGTGAGCAGAAGTACCGTGAAATGCTTGAACACCTGGAGGACCCGGACAAAATCATGCTTACCCATGACACTGTTCTTCCCCTGTTTTTAAAGATGGCACTCGAAGGCAAACTCACGGCTGTTCATTCATGATTCAGTCCGTCCGACACGCCTACAACGCAGCTTTCAGCGAAGAGAAATACCAGGCCTTCCTTCGCGACCTGAATCAACTATATCAAAAGGAGGTCACTTTTCGGGTGGCGGAGACTCCGGTGTTCGTGCCCCGATCTTTTGAATCGTTATTGAGACAGGCGGCTGATGAAATTGTCGACTTTCTGGTCCGACCCGATTTCAAACAACTTACCGAACCGGCCATTCCTTCCGCCCTTCGCGTACCCAATGAGACAGCGCGATCACTTTTTTTAGCCCTTGATTTTGGTGTTGTCGATGTGAATGGCAAGGCCGAGCCCCGACTGATCGAAATGCAGGGGTTCCCATCGCTGTTTGGATGGCAGGATGTACTTTCAAACAAATACCGGGAACATTTCGGCGTGCCCGAAACATTGAAAAGTCATTTTGAACTGGACTCGGCGCAGTACCGTGCCTTGTTGAGACGATTGCTCCTTGACGGTCATGATCCGCACGAAACGATCCTGCTGGAGATCGATCCGTTGAAACAAAATACCGCCGTAGATTTCCTGGCCACGCAGGCCATTACCGATATCACGCCGGTGCATATTGGAGATCTCCGCCGCAGGGGGAAGAAGCTCTATTACAATCGCGAGGGAAAGCAAATCGAAATCAAGCGAATCTACAACCGCGTGATCTTTGATGAACTGGTGAAGCGCACCGATTTGAAACTGGACTTTGACCTGACACAGGATGTCGACGTATCCTGGGCGGGCCACCCGAACTGGTTTTTCCGTATCAGCAAGTACACCATGCCCATGATCCGAAGCCGGTTCATTCCGGAATGTAGATTTCTGTCGGAATACATAGAATACCCGGTGGACCTGGAAAACTACGTGTTGAAGCCGCTCTTTTCTTTCTCAGGAAGCGGGGTGATTTTTCATGTCAAGCCCGAAGACCTTAAGAGAGTACCCGAAGCCGAACGTCACAATTTCATGCTTCAGCGCAAGGTGAGCTATCTGCCCGTTATCCAGGCACCGGACGGAATGGTCAAGGCAGAAATCCGCTTGCTCTTCCTGTGGGAAGAAGGCCAGCCGAGGCCACAACTCGTTACCAACCTGGCACGATTGAGTCGCGGTGAAATGATTGGGGTGAAATACAACAAGGATAAGACCTGGGTTGGAGGGTCGGTGTGTTTCTTCGAGGGTTGACCTCAGATTACCTTTCAACGAATCAAAGCTTCTTAGCCCGTTCCCAATAGACGTCCATCTCGGCCAGCGTCATTTCCCCCAGCTTCTTCCCATCCTTTGCCGATTCCGATTCGAGGTACTGAAACCGTTTGATGAATTTCTTATTGGTGCGTTCCAGGGCTTCCTCAGGATCAATGCCGATGAAGCGTGAGTAGTTGACCAATGAGAATAACAGATCGCCAAACTCGGATTGGACACGGGCCAAATCCGGCGGTGCTCCCGATTCAGGCTGAAACTCCTTCTTGAACTCAGCCATCTCTTCTTCTACCTTTTGCCAAACCTGCTCCTTCCTTTCCCAATCAAATCCGACGCCACGCGCCTTATCCTGAATGCGAATGGCTTTCACCAGGGCCGGCAGGGAGGCTGGAACACCCTCAAGGACACTCTTGTTGCCTGACTTGAGCTTGATCTTTTCCCAATTGGCTTTTACCGTTTCCTCATCGTTGGCGACCACATCGCCATAAACGTGTGGATGACGCTCGATGAGCTTATCGCAGATGGCATTCAGGACGTCAGCCATGTCGAACTGTTTTTTTTCAGCCGCGATGCGGGCGTAGAATACATTGTGAAGCATCAGATCACCGAGTTCTTTTTTTACCTCGGCAACATCATTGTCCAGAATGGCATCGCCCAGCTCATACGTTTCTTCGATGGTCAGGTGGCGGAGTGACTCCCAGGTCTGCTTCTTGTCCCAGGGGCAGTTTTCGCGCAGCTCATCCATGACGGTAAGCAGCCGGTCGAAAGCCTTGAGCTTGGCGTCGCGGTTGGGATCGGGTGCGGATAGGGGTTTTTTCATGGCGGAACTTTTATGACCGGGGAACCTGTTTTTGATTTAACTTTGAGACAATTTCCGTTTCGGTAGTCGTCATTCCAAACGGATCGCAAGCCATGATTACTTTCCTCTTTGCCTTAGGTGTTTTCGGCCTCTTCTTTGCCCTCATGTCGGTGAGGTTGTTCTTCATCAAGAACGGTGAATTCCGGGGTACGTGCGCCACGCAAAGCCCCTTCCTTGCCAAAGAGGGCATAGTCTGCGGGTATTGCGGTAAGACAATCGGTGAGGGGGAATCGTGTCCGAATGCAGACAAAGAGGATCCCCTCATCACTCCGCTTCCTGAAATCAAGGCCAGAGTTTAGCCCAATACCCAGTAATAATTTCGGGTCGTTGCTCAGGCCAGCGCAAAAGTACCCGGCAAATTCTCAGCATCTGTGACATTAATAAAATCAATTTCAGGAATCCGCGGCACCATAGGAGGCTCACCCGGTGATTCCTTGACCCCTGTTGATGTCGTCAAATACGCCGCTGCCTTTGGCGCCTGGATTCGAAACAGAAAGGGCAAGCGTGTAGTCATCGGCCGCGATGCGCGACTGTCGGGTGAAATGGTGAGTTCATTGGTTGCCTCAACCTTACAAGGGCTCGGCCTGGATGTTGTTGATCTTGGACTTTCAACAACGCCCACGGTTGAGATCGCGGTCCCCCGCGAAAAGGCGGCGGGCGGAATTATTCTCACCGCCAGCCACAACCCCATACAGTGGAATGCCCTCAAGCTGCTGAATGAAAAGGGTGAATTCATTTCTTCGGCAGATGGTCAGGCCGTTCTATCAATCGCAGATGCAGAGAATTTTCAATTTGCCGAAGTGCTCCAATTGGGTAAATACTCATCGAAGTCCGATTACATCAAGAAGCACGTCGATTTGATCCTTAAGTACAAATGGGTAGACGTAAAGGCAATCCGGAAAGCAAAGTTCAGCGTCGTTGTTGACGCCGTAAATTCCACGGGAGGCATCGCGGTCCCTGCCTTGCTGAAAGCGCTGGGTGTCCGGAAGATCAAAACCCTGTATGGCGAACCGACGGGCAAGTTTCCTCACAATCCCGAACCGCTGCCGGAAAACATCACAGCTATCTGCAAGGAGGTCAAACGAGGCAAATACGATCTCGGCATTGTCGTGGATCCTGATGTGGATCGCCTGGCGCTTATTCAGGAGGACGGCAAACCCTTTGGGGAAGAGTATACCCTTGTAGCCATCGCAGACTACGTCCTCAGTCGAAAAAAAGGGAATACGGTTTCGAACCTGTCATCGACACGGGCCCTCCGGGATGTCACTGAAAAGGCGGGCGGTTTCTACCAGGCAGCGGCCGTCGGGGAGGTCAATGTGGTTAATGCGATGAAACAAACAAGAGCGGTAATCGGCGGAGAAGGTAATGGCGGCATCATTGTGCCGGACTTCCACTACGGCCGTGATGCACTAATCGGAATAGCCCTGTTTCTCACTCACCTTGCACGTCTTGGCAAGACGGCCTCTCAATTGCGGGCGTCATACCCACCGTATTTCATTTCCAAGAACAAGATCGAGCTGACAGCGGAAATCAATGTCGATAACGTGTTGGATGCGGTGAAGACTAAGTACAGCCAGGAGAGGATCAATACAATTGATGGCGTCAAGATTGACTTTGAGGAAAGGAAAGAATGGGTACACCTTCGCAAATCCAATACGGAGCCCATTATCCGCATCTATGCCGAATCCGGTGACGAGGCCCGCGCAAATGCGTTGGCAGCACAGCTAATGGCAGATATCCGGGCCATCACGCGGAACTAGCCGGCCAAAATCGCGCAAGGGCAGTCCACCCAATACGGGGCATTTCTTACCTTTGGCCCTTATGCGCGTGTACTTGGACAATGCAGCCACCACGCCGCTCGATCCAGCGGTGTTTGAGGCAATGAAACCGTTCATGCTGGAGGATTTTGGCAACCCCTCCTCGACCCATGCCCACGGCCGTAAGGTGAGGGCTGCCATAGAAGCCGCGCGCAAGAAGGTGGCTGAACTTCTCAATTGTACACCCGGAGAGATCATTTTTACCTCCGGGGGCACCGAAGCCGACAACACGCTTATCATCAGCAGCATCCAAACCTATGGGTTGAAGCATGCCATCACGTCGCCCATAGAACACCATGCCGTCAAGCATACCCTCGAAGTGATGGCGGAAGAGGGCCGTATTCAGCTTCACCATGTTCAACTGGATGACAAGGGGCATGTCGACTTGGGGCATCTAGAACAATTGCTCCAGAAAAATCCAAAGGCGCTGATTTCGCTCATGCACGCTAACAATGAGATTGGCAACCTGCTTGATATCAAGCGAGTGGGCGAATTGGCCAAACAATACAACGCTTACTTTCAGACTGACACGGTGCAGACCATGGGTCACTACCGGCACAATTTAAAAGAGTTGTTCGTCTGTGGCATGACCGCCGGAGCTCACAAGTTTCACGGCCCGAAGGGCACCGGGTTTATGTACATTCAGAAGGATCACAAGATCCATCAGTTCATTCACGGTGGCGCACAAGAACGCAACATGCGTGGCGGTACAGAGAATGTGTACGGGATCGTCGGGATGGCGAAGGCCCTCGAGATTGCCTACCAGGAGATGGATGCCCATGAAAAGCATATTCGTAACCTCAAGGAGCGGATGATTGGGAAATTGCGCGAACAGATACCCGGCGTAAGTTTCAACGGTGACTCCGCTAACCTGGACCGCAGCCTGTACACCGTCCTTAACGTTTCGTTGCCCGAGTCGGAAGAGAATGACATGCTGTTGTTCAACCTTGATCTGCAAGGCATCTCGGCTTCCGGCGGCAGCGCATGCAGCAGTGGCGCGTCAACCGGGTCGCATGTACTGGCGGCACTTTACCCCAACAGCAAGCGTGGCGCTGTCCGGTTTTCTTTCAGCAAATACAACAAGCCCGAAGAGATCGACTTCGCCGTAGTGAAGCTGGCAGAAATCTGTCGCGTGCCCGTTTAGCATGGATGTTTCCTTCATCGGATCAGGCAACCTGGCCTGGCATCTTGCGCCCGCGCTGGATAATGCCGGGTATGTGGTCAGGGAAGTCTACAGCAGGAACACTCGACATGCGGAAGAACTAACGGAGCGCCTCTATCAGGCCGATGTCAAGGCGTCACTGGATTTTTCCACAAGCAAGTCCAGGCTCTTTATCATAGCCACCGCGGATGATGCCATTCAGCAAGTGGCGATGGATATCGTGCTCCCGGACGAGGCTACACTTGTTCACTGCTCGGGAAGCCAGCCGCTAAGCTTGTTGCAATTTGCGGCGGCCACACACACGGGAGTCTTCTATCCGTTGCAGACATTCAGCAAGGCAAAAAGAGTGGACTTCAAAACGGTTCCAATCTTTGTTGAAAGTTCTTCAGAGCAAGCAGAGCGCCAACTGATGGACTTGGGTCGTGCCTTAAGTCAGAAAGTAAGGAAGATCACCTCTGAAGAGCGACGCGCACTTCATGTCGCCGCCGTATTTGCCTCCAATTTTCCCAATCACCTGTTTGCCATTGCCAAAAGTATACTGCGGGAAAACAGCCTTGAATTTGACCTGGTGAAGCCACTCATCCAGGAGACGGTGGCAAAAAGCCTTTCCCTGGGCCCCGAGCAGGCCCAGACGGGACCGGCCATGCGCGCTGACCTCGAAGTGCTCGATCGGCACCTGGAATTTCTTCAAGGTGACGAAAAAATAGCTGAAATCTACCGGGTGTTGTCCCAGCACATCATCGATACTTATCAGCATCCTGAGGATTAGTCTATTACTAAAAGTAAATTCATTGACAGAACTTGGTTCTTATTGCTAAGTTCAACCCAAAGTCAGTTTATCAATTCAGGCGTATGAAACAACTATGGATTATCCTCCTTTTAGCAAACAGTTTCGGAGTAACCAATGCGCAGGACAATTGGCGTGAGAAATTGGACGCAAAGGCGACAGAATTATGGATGGAGGTCCCGGTGGTGACGCCCGGGATTTCAACCAACCAGGCGCCTTCAGACGCCATCATACTATTTGACGGCAAAGACCTCAGTCAATGGACGGCCACCAAGGGCGGTGACCCGCAGTGGACAATCGCTGATGGGTCCATGACGGTGAAGAAAAATACCAGCAGCATCAAATCCAAGAAACTGTTTGGGGATGTTCAGCTTCATGTAGAGTGGCGCACTCCTGTTGAGGTGAATGGAGAAGGTCAAAATAGGGGAAACAGCGGCGTCTATGTCCAGGAGCGTTATGAGGTTCAGGTTTTGGATAGTTATCAGAACAAGACGTACGCGAATGGTCAGGCGGGAGCACTGTATAAACAGGAAGTCCCCCTGGTCAATGCCAGCAGAAAACCCGGTGAGTGGCAGAGCTATGACATTATCTTCACTGCACCACGGTTCAGCGACAAAGGAGCTCTGATTGTGCCGGCCTATATGACGGTTATTCATAACGGCATTCTTATTCACAACCATGTTGCCCTCAAGGGATCAACAGCGAATCAAGGGTTCCCTGTGTATGAAGTGCATGGCAAGGCAGCTATCCTGCTGCAGGATCATGGAGATCCGGTGAGCTACCGCAATATCTGGGTGAGGGAGTTGTAGGCGCTTGAGTTAAAAAAAGAAAAGGCCAGCATCGCTGGCCTTTTTGCTTGATAGAATCCGTTCTTAATTATTAGGCGGATTAGAGACTACTTCACCTTTAATGTGCAATACGATCACGCCGTTTTCCACATTGGCCATTACGCTCACCGATTTGTCGAAAGCGCCGGGTGACATGGCATTGAACGTGGCTTTGACAGAACCGGTTCCTCCGGGTGGGATCGGCTCTTTGGTCCACGAAGGAACCGTGCATCCGCAGGATGGGGAAGCGTTTGTGATGATCATCGGAACTTTACCCTTGTTGGTAAATACAAACTCGTGGGTGACCGGCACGCCTTGCTTGATTTTTCCAAAATCATGGGTTTGATTTTCAATGGCGGCTATGGCGTAATCGCCAGCCGGCTGGTTTGCGGCAGCCTGGCCTGACGCAAGTTGTGCGACCAGCAGGAAGGCACCGACCATAAGTACATTTTTCATTTCAGTGTTTTTAGCGGTTTAAAATTACGGGGTCTGTTCGAACACTACAAACGTCGCATCAAAACCCAAGCCAGCGTGTTAATTAGTGCCTAAACGATGTTAATGACTTGTTAACCTGGCCCGGTCTCCCTGAATACCGCTTATTTTTGTAAGGTGAGCAGGTCCACCCTGAGAATTGTTATCATCCTTGCCGTTATCAGTATCCTCGGTATGACCATTACCCAGGTATATTGGCTCCGCAAGGCTTTTGATATTCGCGAGAATCAATTCAACCGGGAAGTAAACGTGGCGCTGGGCAACGTTGCCCGCAGGATTTTCGAGATCAATCAGACACCGGTCCCGGCGAGCAATCCAGTAGAACAGGTCTCTACCAATTATTTCGTGGTGCACGCCAACGGCCCGGTCAACGCAAGTGTGCTGGAATTTCTCCTGGTCACCGAATTCAAGAATCGAAACATTACCGCCGGTTTTGAGTACGGTATATACGATTGCATGGAACGTTGCATGAAAGGAGGAAACTACATCTCGCCAAAGAATGTAAAATCCGTGTCGCAGTTTCCGGAGACCCCGCGGCTGAGCAACGACGGCTATTATTTTGCCGTGCAGTTTCCGTTTCTTGAGGCCAACCTGTTGAGCCAGATGGGTATATGGGGATTCTCGTCGGCGGTAACTCTGGTTGTCATTTTGTTTTTCTCCTACACACTGTTTGTCATCTTCCGCCAACGGCGACTTTCAGCAGTGCAGAAGGATTTCATCAACAACATGACCCATGAATTCAAGACGCCTATTTCGACGATAGCCATTTCCGCCCAGGTGCTTCGTGATCCGGGAATCGCTCAAGATCCTGACAGGCTTCACAACTACGCGACCATCATTGAGAATGAGAATCAGCGCCTGCGCCAACAAGTAGAGCGCGTGCTGCAGGTAGCCGAATTGGACAAAAGTGAAATTGCCCTGAAGGAAGAGCAGGTAAATCTTCATGACGTGATTAAAGACGTGGTTGATAGTCGCAGGGTGGGATTGGACGGTTCCATCGCGCTGTCGCTGACGGCGGAGTTTCATGACATTACGGCCGATCGCCTGCACTTGTCCAATGTGTTGTATAACCTCCTGGATAATGCGATCAAGTATTGCAATACTGTGCCCTCCGTTTCGGTGCGGACGCTCAATCCCGACGCGGAACACGTTGAACTAATCGTATCGGACAATGGCATTGGGATTGATGAAAAGGAGAAAAAAAGGATCTTCGATAAGTTTTACCGGGTACCAACCGGTAATGTCCATAATGTGAAGGGGTTCGGGTTGGGCCTCAGCTATGTCAAGGAAATTGTGCGACGCCACAAGGGCCGCATCACGGTGGATAGCGAACCCGGTAAGGGGAGCGAATTTCATGTCATCCTTCCCTTGATTTCACGCGCATGAGTTACCATGTGCTCCTGGTGGAAGATGATCCGTCACTCGGATACGTGATGAAGGATGGATTAATCCAAAAGGGCTATCAGGTAACCTGGTGCACGGACGGTGACATCGCTGAGGAAGCATTTGCCAGCCAATCATTTGACGTTTGCGTTCTCGATGTCATGCTTCCCAGGAAGGACGGCTTCGCGCTGGCCCGGCAGATCCGAAAATCAAACGGCTCAGTACCTATTCTCTTTGTTACGGCCAAAGGGATGCTCGACGACAAAGTGGCCGGATTTTCTTCCGGGGGCGATGATTACCTGGTGAAGCCCTTCAGCATGGAAGAACTTATCCTGCGCATCGAAGTCTTCCTGCGAAGGTCATCCTCCTTAGGAAGTGCGGAGACGCAGGGCCTTGGGCAATTCCGGTTTGATCCGCACAACTATACGTTGCATCACCCCAACGGGGACAAGGTGCTCACCCAAAAGGAGGCCGAGGTGCTTACTTTGCTGGCGCGACACCGCGACCGCGTTTTGAAACGAGAAGAAATTTTAAAGAAGGTGTGGGGACAAGACGATTATTTTATGGGCCGCAGCCTGGATGTATTCATTTCGAAACTACGGAAGTACTTGAAGGATGATCCATCGCTGGAAATCGTAAACTATCACGGCGTAGGGTTCAAACTGGAGGAGAAAAAGTGAACGTTATGTTTCCAGCCTACCCGCTGGGTGTTTAGGTTCCCGCTTGCTTCCCGCATACAGTTCAAACTCGAGCAATCGACAATCAAGTTTGGCGCTGTAGAATTCAATGCGCCGGTTGGAGCGCAAACCGATCTTCTTGGCCAGGTCAAGGTTGCCGGTGTAGACATACCCCAGGAAACCACCGCACTTTTGCTTGAGAAAATCGCCGATACGTTTGTAGGTCACTTCAAGTTCTGCGAGCTCACCCATGCGCTCACCGTATTCGGGATTGATAAGCACCAGGCCGGGCGTCTCCGGTATTTCGGTTTCCGCAAAGTCGCAGACGTTGAACCGGATCAGGTTCTCCACGCCGGCGGCCTGCGCGTTTACCCGTGAGATATTGATCGCATCCTGCCGGTTGTCGGTGGCCAGCGCGAACAAACCGGGAACGTCCTTGATTTGGGATTCCAACCGGGCCCGTTCCCGCTCATACATCTCCTCGCGATAGCCAAGTACATGCATGAAGCCGTAGGAAGACCGAAAAAGCCCAGGCCTTCGGTTGGTGGCAATAAGCATGGCTTCAATCGCCAGCGTTCCTGATCCGCACATGGGATTGATGAAGGGTGAACGTCGATCCCACCGGGTGGCCATGATCACACCGCTCGCCAGCGCCTCAAGCATCGGCGCTTTGCCGGGAATTTTTCGGTAGCCGTGTTTGGCGAGCGTATGTCCGGAAGAATCGAGAAACAATTCTGCATGTTCTTCTTTCCAGAACAGGTGAACGACAGCCTGGCCCAGGTCAGGTCCGGAATCGGGGCGGCGACCGCTTTGTTGCCGGAAGCGGTCAACAATGGCATCCTTTACTTTTACATTGACGAACAAGTTGTTGTTCACCGTAAAGTGGTCAACGGTACTGGTCACAGAAAAATAGCCATCATCGGCAATCAACTTCTCCCAGGCGATGGTTTGGGCCTGCTTGTAAATGTCTTCCGGTCGGCCGGCGCGAAACGCTTTCAGCGAATAAAGTACCTGGCTTGCACAGCGGACATTCAGGTTGAGCCGAATGCAATCTTCCAGGGTGCCCTCTACCTCAACGCCAGTCTGAAACCTACGCTGAATGACGAAGCCAAGTTCATCTACTTCCAAAGCGAGGTAAGGCGCCAGCCTCTTGTTGCAGGTGATGATGATCTTTTGCCGGGTTTGAAAGGGATTCACTTTATGAAGATAATTAGCGAAGGATATCCTTGAGCACATCCACCGAGCGGATTTCACCCATGCTCTCGATGTGCCTGTGGTAGAACGTGAGCAGTAGTTCGAGGAGGTTCCTCCGCGATTCATACGAAATCGCCGGCGATTCATCGTACGGGCACAGCAGCAATTCCCGCAAGGCCTGATCTTCGGCCGGACCAAGGTGGACACCTTCCAGCACTTCATGGACTTCGTTCGCGCCAAAGCCCAGGTTGCGACTTAACTGAATAAGGAATTGCAAATGGAAGTTCTCGACGCCGTCCAGTTGGTCAAGCGTGATAAACGAGCGCATCAAAAAATCAAACGTGGATTCAGCGTTGCTCTGATCCTTGACGGCCTTGTTAAGGATCTCGTTCAGAAACAAGGCTATGGTTGTTTTGTGGATGTCCTGGTGAATGTGCTGGTAAGCGTGCAGGCAGCGCACCTCCTTAATGCGTTGCAGGTTTGCGTTCTCCCGATGATATACCACGAGATCGAGCAAGGTGAGGGGTTGATAGAGTGATATCAAGCCACGACCCGACTTGCTTCTGACGCCATTGACCAGGTAGCTCTGCAGACCAAACGTCTGTGTGAATATCGTGACGATGATGGAGGTATCTCCGTAGCGGGTAAAGCGGAAGACGATGCCTCGTGTCTTGTGGAGCATGGCCTGCTATTTCTTACCCCGATGCTTCATGCCTTCAAAGAAGGCCTTCCGGCTCCGGGCTTCGTACTTGTCTTTTTCGCCAAGCACCACTTGTGAGCTGTCGTCACCCAGTCGAAAGGAATAGGAAGCCATTTCCCCGGTCTGGCTGCATATGGCGTGTACCTTGGTCACAAATTCAGCGACAGCGAGAAGGTTAGGCATGGGCCCAAACGGCCGGCCTTCGAAGTCCATATCAAGTCCGGCGACAATCACCCGCTTTCCGGCATTGGCAAGGCTATTGCAGACGTCTACCAGCGCCGCATCGAAGAACTGGGCCTCATCAACCCCGACTACATCACAATCTCCTGCCAGCAACAGGATGTCATTGGCAAAGTCTACCGGTGTGGACCGGATCTCGCGGGCGGCATGGGAAACAATTTTCTCTTCGTGATACCGGGTGTCCAGCTTTGGCTT
>JAYRNL010000084.1:0-33756 GCA_041912235.1 Cyclobacteriaceae bacterium | reverse complement strand
GTAATCGAAGCGGCACGCATTGCCAATGCCCATGACTTTATCATGCAAACGGAGCATGGGTACCAAACCTACATTGGCGAGCGCGGCTCGAAACTTTCGGGAGGGCAACGTCAGCGACTGAGCATTGCCCGGGCTGTGCTCAAGAATCCGCCTATTCTCATACTCGACGAAGCCACTTCGGCCCTTGACTCAGAATCGGAACGGCTGGTGCAGGATGCCTTGTTCAACCTCATGAAAAACCGCACCTCGCTCATCATCGCCCACCGGCTCAGCACCATTCAGCACGCCGATGAAATTGTGGTGGTTCAGGAGGGGCAGATTGCCGAGCGAGGCACTCATCACGAACTGCTTCAGCGACAAGGCCTCTACTGGAAACTTAGCACAATGCAGAAAAACTGACATGCGTCACGGTTTGGACCGTTTCCTCCAATCTCCGGTACTTCGATTGGCGGCTTTTCTTTAATTTTGGCTCAACTCCAACGAATGAACAAAAAGCGTCTCCTCCTGTACCTCGTCTTTGTGGTCTACCAGGCAGGGGCGTTCACCTTCACCTACCTGGTCGACGGCCACCTCGACCTGCTGGGCCTGCTGAAATTCATTCCCTGGTTCAAGTACATTGCTTTCCTCGGCCTGATCATGATTGTGCTGGATATCACCTGGTACCTGATCGATTGGAAAATGAGCCGCGATGAAAACAAGATGCTCAAGGAGGAGAATACACACCTGAAGGCAAGAATCTATGATCTTCAGGAATCGAAAAAATCGCAGCCCAATAAGGACGCATGACGGTACAGCAGTTGATTGAAAGCGAACTCAAAGAAGCCTCCTCGGTGCTCGAGGCTTTCCTGAAGGATGCGAAAACTACAGGCAAAATCGCCACCGCAGCCGACCTGATGGCTGAGGCGGTGAAAGCAGGAGGGAAGATTATCTCCTGCGGCAATGGAGGCTCCCATTGTGACGCCATGCATTTCGCCGAAGAGCTGACCGGCAAATACCGCAACCCCCGCAAGGCCATCCCCGCAATCTGTATTTCGGACCCCTCCCATATCTCCTGTGTAGGCAACGATTATGGATACGATTTCATTTTCTCCCGCTACCTCGAGGCATTGGGTAACCCGGGCGATGTGTTGCTCGGCATCAGCACCAGCGGGCAGTCTGCCAACGTGTTGAAGGCGGTGGAGACGGCACGTCAAAAAGGAATGAAGATTGTCGCGCTGACCGGCAAAGACGGAGGCAAATTGGGACCCTTGGCCGATGTGGAAATCCGTGTGCCGCACATTGGTTTCGCCGACCGCATCCAGGAGATCCACATCAAGGTCATACACATCCTCATTCTCCTTATAGAGAAGCAGCTTGCCTGATCGGGGCTGGATGCCCGATCACAGCACATGTTCCCTGAACCCCGTTGAAATAGTCAGGAAAACCGTCACCCCCACTTCAATGTTGTGGGTGAAAAAGTGTCGTCCTTGACTGCTCAATCAACTCAACCCAGCCATGGTTGCCAAAACGTACGGCAGCGCGGTGTTTGGTGTCGATGCACGCACCATCACCGTGGAGGTCAATGTTTCCAACGGACAGCACTTGTTCATTTCCGGGCTGCCGGATACCGCCGTCAAAGAGAGTGAGCACCGCGTGGAATCAGCCATGAAGACCGCTCATTATTACATGCCGCGGAACAAAGTGGTCGTGAACCTGGCGCCCGCCGATATTCGAAAGGAGGGCTCTGCCTACGATTTGCCCATTGCGTTGAGTGTTCTGCAGGCGTCCAATCAGATGGAGGCATCAGAGTTGGAAAATTTTGTCATCATGGGAGAGCTCGCTTTGGACGGGACACTTCGGCCCATCAAGGGAGTGCTGCCGATAGCGATTCAATCGGGCCGTGAAAAGTTCAAAGGACTGGTCTTGCCCAAAGCGAACGCCCGGGAGGCAGCCATCGTTGGGAACCTGGAGGTGATCGGTGTCGATTCATTGAAGGAGGCTGTAGATTTCTTTGAGCGGAAAAAGCACATTGAACCGGTAGTGGTTGACACGAAGGAAATCTTTGAGACCCGGGTAAATAATTACGAGGCTGATTTTCGGGATGTGCAGGGACAGGAGAACATCAAGCGCGCGCTGGAGATTGCTGCCGCCGGCGGACACAACGTGATCATGATTGGCCCGCCGGGGGCTGGCAAGACAATGCTGGCCAAGCGCCTTCCCACCATTCTGCCCCCGCTTACGCTTCACGAAGCGTTGGAAACGACGAAGATTCACTCTGTCGCCGGGAAAATTGGCAAAAATGGATCGCTGCTTACGATCAGACCGTTTCGATCTCCTCATCATACGATATCCGATGTTGCGCTGGTAGGCGGTGGCGGCAATCCCCAGCCTGGCGAGATCTCGCTGTCGCACAATGGCGTTCTTTTTCTTGACGAGCTTCCGGAATTTAAGCGCACGGTGCTTGAAGTTATGCGGCAACCGATGGAAGAACGGCGGGTGACCATCTCACGGGCCAGGGTCTCCATCGACTATCCTGCCAACTTCATGCTGGTGGCCAGCATGAATCCATGCCCCTGCGGTTATTACAATCACCCGGAGAAGGAGTGTGTCTGCGGACCTGGCGTGGTGCCGCGATACTTGAGCAAAATCAGCGGGCCGTTGCTGGATCGAATTGATCTTCATGTCGAAGTTGTGCCCGTAAGTTTTGATGAAATGACCCGGCAGCGGCCGGCCGAATCCAGCGAGGTGATTCGGGAACGCGTGGTCCGGGCACGGACACTGCAAACCGAGCGCTTCAAGCATCGGGACGACGTCTTCTGCAATGCCATGATGCCCTCGCACATGGTCAAGGAAATTTGCGAGGTCGGCGCGGCGGGTGTTACCCTTCTCAAAACAGCGATGGAACGACTTGGACTTTCGGCCAGGGCTTATGACCGGATTCTTAAAGTTTCCCGGACCATCGCTGATCTGGCAGGCACTGCAGATATCCTGCCCGAGCACCTGGCGGAAGCCATCCAATACCGCAGCCTTGATCGGGATGGTTGGGCCGGGTAACTCAGTATCCGTGAAGTGATCGGATAGATATCCGGCATTTCATGCAACCAAGCTTTTGATGGACGTTGCCGACCATTCAGACTTGAGGTTCCAAATTGGAACTTCAAGATTCCGGCAGGTATATTGAGGTTGAAATCATGACCCGCACGGTTCTCATTTACGGCATTTCGCTGGCGGTACTCATCGCACTGCTGAAGTATATTGAGTACCGGTTCTTGCTCCGGGATTTTACGCTGGAATTTTATGTGGGGCTGGTGGCCGTAATCTTCACAGGGTTGGGAATTTGGGCGGGGCCGCGGTTGATGCGCCGGAAGGTGGTTATTGTCAGTCCTGACTTTGTGCTGAATGAGTCAGCCCTTCAACGCCTGGGGATCAGCAAAAGGGAGCATGAGGTGCTTGAACTCATGGCCAAAGGGCACTCCAATCAGGAAATAGCAGAGAAGCTTTTTATCTCGGTCAATACCGTCAAGACCCACCTGGGCAACTTGTTTCTGAAATTGGAAGCCAGCCGGCGAACCCAGGCTATTCAACGAGCCAAAGAACTGAGGTTGATTCCCTAATTCATTCGGATGAAATCCCTATTTTTTGGCAAATTCATCCTTTCGGGTGAAGGATATGAGGCCGGCCACCGGTTGGTTTGGCCCCACAAACACAAATACCCATGAAACGAATCATCCTTGTTTACGGCCTCATCGCAGGGGCCATCATCGGGGGCATGCTCCTGATCACCATGCCGCTCTACACCTCGGGTACGCTCAACTTTGACAACGGCGAGCTTCTGGGGTATTCCACCATGACCATAGCTTTTGCCCTGATCTTCTTCGGGGTAAAGAGCTACCGTGACAAAGAGCTCAATGGAGCCATTTCCTTCGGCAAGGCCCTGCAGGTGGGATTGCTCATCACCCTTATCGCAAGTATTGTCTATGCCCTCTGTTGGGAAATAGCGTACAGCCAGTACGGCGAAACGTTCACCAATGAAATGGTTAATCACTACATGGAAGAGAAGAAGTCGGAAGGTGCCTCCGAGGCGGAGTTGGCCAAGGCGAAAGCCGACTTTGAAAACTTTTCCCAAATGTACAAGAACCCGGTCATCCGGTTTTGTCTGACGCTTCTTGAACCGTCACCCGTAGGCATTGTGGTTACCCTGATCACCGCCGCGCTCGTTCGACGCAAGGAATTTCTGCCCACCGAACTGGATGGGGTCACCCCGGCATGAATATGAAAAGAGTAACCGGAATAGGCGGCGTCTTCTTCAAGGCGGAAGACCCGCAGCAAATCAAGTCATGGTATGCTAAGCACCTGGGATTTGACATCGATGAATATGGCGCCTCCTTCATGTGGAAGGACGTTAACGCGAATGAAGCCAAGCCGCCAGCCCGCACGGTCTGGAGCCCCTTCAAGAAAGACAGCGACTACTTTCAGCCCAGCGACAAGCCATACATGTTCAACTACCGGGTCGACAACCTGGTGGAATTGGTCAGGGTGCTGAAAGAAGAGGGGGTCACTATCATCGGCAAGATCGAAATCTACTCGTACGGAAAGTTTGCCTGGATTCTTGACCCGGAAGGAAACAAAATTGAGCTGTGGGAACCGATCGATGAAAGCCTGTCCAAGGCCTAACCGATCCACTGCACAATCAGGTAGCCCAGGATCAGCAGCAGGAGCCCTATCGCCACCCACCGGGTCGGTCGTCCCGACGTACTGAATTCATACCCGCAAATCGGGCAGGCCGCGCAATCTTCATCAATGTCCATCGCACAGGATGGACATTCTTTTTTTCGTGTGCTCATCCGCCTGTCACTTCTTCCTGATCTTCTCCAAACCCTGTGGAGGCATGGTAAACAATACGGCCATCAGGTCAACCCCGTACCAAAGATTGCCGATACGCACATTCTCGTCTTCGGCATGCTGGTTGTTGTCGTGGTTGACCATGTTTACACTGATCCCGGGTTTCTTCAGGCCATCAAAAATCAGCGTGAAGATTCCGTTGGATCCACCCTCACTAGGCAAAAGCACAAGCTTGTCGCCGGTAAATGACTTGACCGATTCAATAACGGGTAGTATCGCCGGGTGGTCCATGGAAACCTTGGCGGCGGGAAAACCAAACTTTTCACGTTCGACTTTCACCACTTTGGGATATTTCATTCTGGTTTCCTTGTCGGGCTCTTCGTAAACAATATGCCAGCCCTGCTTTCGGAGGTGGGCTTCTACCAGGTCAAGCATCTTCTCCGGGTCATTGCCTTTCACCAGCCTGAGGCTCAGCGCCGCAACGGCGGTATTGGGGATCACATTCCTCGCCAGCTTGCCGACATTGCCGGCATAGAGCCCCTTCACGGTAAGGGATGGGAGCAACAATCTCTCGAACAGGGTTTCTCCTCCGCCTTCGGTGAAGTCGATCTGCAGGTCCTCCTTCAGGTACGCTTCAATATTAGGTACCTTCCTGAGCTGCTCGCGTTCAAAGGCCGAAATGGGCTCTACGGAGTCGTAGTACCCTTCAATGACAACCCGACCTTGCGCGTCCTTCATGGAAGCGAGCAATTGCGACAGCATGAAGCCAGGGTCCGGCGCATAGTTCCCATAGTGCCCGCTGTGCAAGGGTCGACTGGCTCCATACACCGTCAACTCCATGTCCGTCACACCGCGGCCTCCGAACTTGAGCGAAGGGTCACCCGTCTGGAACACGGGACCATCGCAGAGCAACCAAAGGGTGATATCGTCAAACAAGGCGTGGTATTTCTCCAGGTAGGTCTTCATGTTCGGCGAACTGGATTCTTCTTCGCCGTCGAAGAACAGTTTGATGTTGGAAGTGTATGCAATCCCAGAGGCTTTGAGCGCGTCGATAGCGGCCAACATGGCGATGATGGGAGCCTTGTCGTCGCTGGCTGACCGGGCATAGATCCGCCAATCTTCGCTCACGACTTCTCCGGCCTTGGGAAAGGCGATCGGTTTGCCTCCTTTATACATGGCGTTGTCGTAGAGTACGGGGGAAAAGGGCGCATTCTTCCATGTACTGGGATCAACAGGCTGTCCGTCGTAATGGGCATAGAAGCAGAGCGTGCGTTGTGCATTGGGAACTTTGCGCTCACCGTATACGATCGGCGGGACACCGTCAAGTTCCAGCAACTGCATGGCAAATCCCCGGGTGGAAAATAGGCCTTTGATCATCTCCGCATTCCTGCGGATGTTAACAAGATCCGAGGCGTGATTGGGAAGCGATAACAACTCCGAATAGGTATTCAATATCGCGGGTCCCTCTTTCTTGATCCATGCCCGGCTGGCAGTAACCGCTTTGTTCTGTGCATGAAGCGCAAAGGGAAGTAAGAGGATAATCAGCAGCTTTCTCATAAGGAGCAAAGTAGCAAATGCCCTGAAATTTTTCAGGTCTATTGCCACAGGCGGTCATGATTGTATGGAGAGGTGACAAAAGTCGGCTGCACAATTCACCGCCGTGTGTATCTTCGTCCAAGCTCAAAAAACAGGATATGGAGCAGGTCAGGGAACTGGATCAGTACACGATCCAGCACGAGCCCATCGCTTCCATTGACCTGATGGAACGCGCGTGCCAGGCGTTCACTCAGTGGTTCGAACTTCGTTTTGGCACCGACGATCGGGTGTGTGTGGTGTGCGGCACCGGTAACAATGGTGGCGATGGACTGGGGATCGCGCGGCTGCTTAACGAAAAGGGATTTGCGGTTGCCGTGTGGATTGTCCGGGGCGGCAAGGAATCTCCTGATTTCACAACGAATCTTTCGAGGTTACAGGGGAAACTGACGGTACGCGACGTTGAGCGAGGGAAAGATCGGTTTGAAGAATGTGATGTACTCATAGATGCCATCTTCGGATCGGGCCTTGCAAGACCGGCGGAAGGAGTATTTGCCGAAGCCATCCAGGCGATTAACCATAGTGAGGCAATCCGTGTTGCCGTGGATATACCGTCGGGGATGTTTGCGGATCAGCATTCGGAGGGCCCGGTGGTCCGGGCAAACTACACCGTCACCTTTCAGTTGCCGAAGCTTGCCTTTCTGCTCCCTGAAAATCATGCTTTCACCGGGCAGTGGTCCCGCGTTGACATAGGACTAAGCCGGACGTTCATCCGGGAGGCGGCCACCTAAATTTTTTACCTTACCCGAAAATCATTTAAGAAACTACTGAAGCCGTGGGACAAATTCAGCCACATGGGAGACTATGGACGGGGCCTCCTTGTCTCGGGCAGTCTCGGCAAAGTGGGAGCGGCGGTACTGGCATCGCGGGCGGCGTTGCGTGCGGGCATCGGCCTTCTCACGGTTCATGTACCGGCATCCGCGAACACGATCTTGCAAACTGCAGTACCTGAGGCTATGTTGTCGCTCGATCCTGCCGAAGCCTTAATCACGAAATCGCCGGACACGGAGCCCTTCGATGTCATCGGGGTAGGCCCAGGCATCGGGCAATCCCAACAGACCGCCGATGCGCTCCGCGATCTGTTGGAGACTGGAAAGCCGATGGTGATTGATGCGGATGCGCTCAACCTGATTTCATCGCACCGCGAGTTTCTTCACCTCATCCCCAAGGGGAGCATACTTACCCCGCATCCCCGGGAGTTTGAGCGACTGACTGGCAAGTGGTCGAACGACTTTGACCGGCTGGCAAAACAGAGCGTGCTGGCCAGGCAATTGCAAAGTGTTGTGCTGGTGAAGGGGGCCTACACCGCTGTTGCAACCGCCGAAGGAGACATCTTTTTCAATTGCACAGGAAACCCCGGCATGGCGACGGGCGGAACTGGCGATGTGCTGACCGGCATACTGACCGGGCTCCTTGCACAAGGCTATGGACCGAAGGAGGCCGCGCTGCTGGGTGTGTACCTGCATGGGTTGGCGGGGGACTTGGCCGCACGGGAAAAAGGGGAGCATGCCCTGGTCGCCGGCGACCTGGTTGACTTCCTGCCACCTGCTTTCCGGACATTGTCTTAGAAACCTTGCCACGGGGCATCCATTACGGCCCCAGCATGTCGATTCGTCTACAGAAACCGGGATTTTGGCGCGGAAGGCTCGCTAACGCCCCAAAAGGGTGAAATATTGCGTGGAATTAAACTTTTGGCCCACCATTTGCGTCTAAGCAGTATATAAACCTGATGAAAGTGGGGAGATTTCTACTATCTGTTGTCCTTGTCGTACTGGTGTCCTTCACCTCGTTCGGGCAGTCTTCCGAAGCCTTTTCGGCTCCGGGAAACGACATGTTGAAGAGCGCCCACGTCTATCCGAACCCTGCTGTAGAATTTGTCAACGTGAAATTTGAACAACCCGTAGCCCGTCAGGTGACCATTCAATTGCACTCCATCATTGGGAACCAGCTGGAAGTGGAATCTGAAATCGTTGACGATTTTGAGGTTCGTCTTAAGGTTAAAGACCTGCCTTCGGGATACTATCTTCTGGATGTAAAACTTCCCGGCGTCACGCACAGCGCGTTCAAGTTCTTGAAGCGCTAGAACGTCACATTAAAAATCATTTCCTTGTCTTCGCGGAGCACCTTCACGGGCACGGTCATTCCTTTTTCAAATTTCCCGAGGGCGCCCATGTACGTCTCGATGTCTTTGATGGGCAGGTCGCCAATCTGAATAATCACGTCGCCGGTCAGTATCCCGGCTTTTTGCGCGGGTTTACCCTCCGAGACGCCGTCCACTTTGAGGCCGGCGACCTTTGACGAATAGCTGGGCATGACGCCCATCGTAACCTTGAACGCCCGCGCGCCTCCCGTGGATTTGCTTTTCGTGGTGAGATAGGCCAGCTTGGGTTGGCCTTCCATGGATTCAATTACTTTGATGATCACATTAAGTACGGCCACTTCTCCGGTGGCGTTGATTTTATCCGCATCATCCGAAGGTTTGTGGTAGTCACTGTGCGATCCGGTGAAGAAGTGAAGCACCGGGATCTTTTTCAGATAAAACTTGGTGTGATCGGAAGGACCCGTGCCTGAGGAATCGGTACTGATCGGCACATCGGTGCTGCTGAGCTTCTTCAGGAGCGGCTCCCATCCCGGGCTGGTTCCCGAACCGCTCACCGACAAGCCGCCGTTCTTAGGGTCGAGTCTGCCGACCATGTCCAGGTTGATCATGTAGTTCACTGTGGCCAGGTCGATCGTAGGATGCTCGACATAATACTCAGACCCATAGAGGCCCAGTTCCTCTCCGGAAAATGCTAGGAAAAGAAAGTTGTTCTTCTCTTTCACTTTGTTGGACTTGAAATACCTGGCGAGTTCGAGCATGCCCGCCACGCCCGATGCATTGTCGTCGGCGCCGTTGTGAATCTTGCCGGCCGGGTTGGCGTCCAATGAGCCACCCTGGCTTCCAAGCCCGAGGTGGTCGTAATGCGCGCCGATGATGACCGTCGTCGGTGCACCGTTATCGAGGAATCCTACCAGGTTGGCGGCCTTCCCGGGTTCACCCGTACCATGCATGCCTCCTTTGAAGTCGAAAGTCTGCCGGTACGTTTTGTTGTCACCGTAAGGCTTAAGTTTCAGTTTCTTGAATTTGGATTCAATGTACTTGGCGGCCAGGCGTTCTCCCTCGGTGCCGGTACCCCGACCCTGGAGGTCGTCACTGGCAAGGAAACTGACGTGCGCCATAATTTTTCCAGGCTGGGGCTGTTGGGCAAAGGCCGCCGCGGTGAACAAAAAGAAAACAAGCAGGTTGATGTATTTCATAATGCACGGGGCAAGGAGACAAAGGTAAGTTTCAAATGAATGCCATCCAGTGACCCAACGCCGATTTTTTGTCACGTGACTGGAATACGCTACTTTTGACATTGACCCTCACGACGCATGAAGCCTCCAAAAATTGTTCTTCTCACCGACTTTTCACCGCTCTCTTTGGTCGCCATCAGGTTCGGATTGAAATTGGCCGGACCGCTGCAGGCAGAATTCACCATCCTAAATGTGGTGCGCATTGAAGGTCCTTCCAAGGCGAACCTGAAACTGAAGTCGATCGAGAAAATGCTGGTGACGGCAGCGGAGGAGGAAGGGGCAGCGTTGATCAAGCAACTGCGCGCCGAAGTCAAGGGTGACTACAAGTTGAGCTTCAAGGCCGTCCGTGGGCACACCGTAGCCCGGGAGGTACTCGCATTCACCACGAAGAATCCGACCAATATGGTCATCATGGGCTCACGCGGTGCTTCGGCTATCAAGAAGGTAAGGATGGGCGGAACAACGGTGTCTGTGATTGATGATGCCGAAGTGCCGGTACTGGCGATTCCGGAATTCGCGCAATACAAGAACCTGGAGAACATCGTTTATGCTTCGGATCTGAAGAATGTTCAAAAGGAATTGGAGATCCTGACGGAGTTCGCCCAGATTTATGGATCCCATATTCACATGATTCACGTCGTGCCTGCCCTGGACAAGAAAACGGAGATTGCTCGCCAGGCCGTCGACGACCTGATCAAAAAGATGAAGTATGCCAACGTGGATTTCCGGGTGATCATCGATGAAAATGTCCCCGCGGCGATCGATCAGTTCATCAAGGACACCAAGGCTGACTTGTTAACTACGTTCACGCATCACCTTACCATTTTTGAAAAGCTCTTTGCGCGAAGTGTTACGCGCACCCTGGCCTACCTGGGCTCCATACCCCTGTTGGCACTCAAGAGAAAGTAGGACTATTCAACCGGGTTGCGTTCGCGGGTCCAATAGTAATAGAAAGGCACCCCGGTAAACATCAGACCTAACCCGAGCAGGGCTTCACGCGGTTTTCCAATCAGCGTGATGAAGATCAGCGCAACGCAGAAGAGAATGAACAACGCCGGAATTACCGGGTAGCCCCATGCTTTGTAAGGACGTGGCGCTTCCGGCATCCTGCGCCGCAGTATGAAGACACCCAGCGTGGTGGCTCCGTAAAATATAAAGGAGGCGAACACCAGCATGTCCGTCAACTGATCAAAGCTGCCGGAAAGCACAAGCACGGAAGCCCAAATGGCCTGAATAACAAATGCGGTTGACGGCGTATTGAATTTGGGATGAATATATGCCGCGCCTTTGAAGAAGACGCCCTCCTTGGCCATAGCATAGTACAAACGCGGAGGCATCAAGGCGGTGGTGTTGGTGGCTCCGAACGTGGTGAGGATAATCAGCAGCGAAATAAACAAGACGCCGGGGTTGCCAAGTATGTGCTGGACGACAACGACGGCGGCAATGGTGTTTTGTGTCTTACCGACTTCCACGATCTGGTCGACAGGGAGCACATAGAGGTAAGTGAAGTTCACGATCACATACACCCCCATTACGAAGAGCACGCCAAATACAAGCGCAAGCGGCAGGTTGCGGTTTGGGTTGTGGATCTCTCCGCCGAGATACCCGGTGGTCGACCAACCTTCGTACGCCCAGAAGGCGGCGAGCAAGGCGGCGAACATGGCCTGCACAAAACTACTGTCGTACCAGGGCAGGTCGACATAGCCGGTGGCGTCGGTCTGCAGGTTTACCAGACTTCCGCCGCCAACGGTCAGCCCCAGGATAACAATCAATGTGATCACGGCCGTGACTAGGATCAGTACGTAACGGCTAAGTCCCTCGCCGCCTTTCAATCCCCGGGAGTTGATGATGGTGAGGACCACAATCAGAAGGATAGTTAATGCCTTTACCCCGAAATTGTGAAAGGGCGTGAACACACCCAGCACGGAGATGCTGGCAATCGACTCGGGGAATTCGGGAAGCGGTATCAGGGCGTGAAAGGATTGGGAGAACACGTAGGCGATGGATGCCAGGGATGCCGACCGGATAACCGTAAAGCTGGTCCATCCGTAAAGGAAGGCGAAGAACCGGTTGTAGATCTTGCGGTAGTAGACATACTCGCCGCCTGAATCTGCCAACATGCTGGCAATCTCGGCATTGCTAAGAGCTCCGAAGAGTGTGATAAGTCCGGCCAATACCCAGCACAACAACACCAGGGAAGGGGAGAGTAACTCCACCGACATGGGGGCGACCTTCTTGTAGATGCCCGACCCGATGACGGAGCTAACCGTGAGCATAAAGGCGGCGAAGAGACTGAGCGAGCGGACCAGTTGGCCCTGAGGTTGACTCATGAGAATGGGATAAAAACTAAAGGTGCGTGAAACCGTTGGAATAATCCAGCCGTTCATTAACTTTGAAAACAAAAGTACTTTGCATGGAGAACAAAGCCACCTTTGAGGACGACTTGGCGTCCATTCATCGTTTGATGGAGCGCTCAGTGAAATTTGTTTCCCTGAGCGGCTTGTCGGGAATCATGGCGGGCACCTACGCCCTGATCGGGGCGGCAGCAGCCTACTATGTCCTTTACTATCCGGAACCGGTGTGGACGCCGAAGGTGATGCCTGTGACGGATGCCTCGACCGCAGTGAACCTGCTCATCATCGCGCTCGTGGTACTAGGTGCTTCCGTAGGCACAGGGCTGTGGCACAGCCTGAACAAGGCCCGCAAGACAAGTGTATCCGTCTGGGGAGCTGCCGGCAAGCGACTGCTGGTCAACCTGATGATACCCCTCGGAACCGGTGGAGTTTTCTCCCTGATCTGTTTGTCGCAGGGATACGTTGACCTCGTGGCCTCTTCCACGTTGATCTTCTATGGATTGGCACTGATCAATGCGAGCCCCAATTTGTTTGATGAAGTTCGATACCTTGGCCTGCTTGAAATTCTGTTGGGATTGATCTCCATGCTGATTACCGGGTACAGCCTGCTCTTCTGGGCCGCGGGTTTTGGTGTTCTTCATATCGGCTATGGAGTGATCTTGTACCGGAAATATGAGTGAGCGGATCAAGTCGCCTTTCGAGCAGTTGGACAAAGTCCTGGAGCATAAAATCCGGCTGCAAATCGTGTCGGTACTGGCGGCCAGCGACACGTCGGACTTCCTCTCGTTGAAAGAATTGTTGAACGTAACCGATGGCAACCTCGCCACGCACATCAAGGCCCTCGAACGGGAGAAATACGTGACCGTCTCCAAATCCTTCGTTGATCGCAAACCCAATACCCGCTACCGGCTCAGCGAGCGGGGGAGGATTGCCTTCAAACGTCACCTGGAGGCCATGGCCGAAGTGGTACGCATGCAACAAAAGAGGTAACTATTTTTTTTTGACTACACACTTTTGAATACAAAGTACTTTGAAATAAATGATAAACACATGGAACCGCAAAATCTCATCGACCGCTTTAACACATGGATCAGGGAATCCGTGACGGTCAAACTGATGTCGATAGGCATCCTGATCATTATCCTGTTGATCCCGTCGTCCTGGATCCAGAGCCTGATGGAAGAACGACAGCACCGCGCCAACGAAGTGATGGATGAAGTGTACGCAAAATGGTCGGGAAGTCAGACGTTTGCCGGCCCGGTGCTGGTGGTGCCTTACAAGAAGATCGAGCGGGTGGAATTGCGCCAGGGAGAGAGCCAGATGCGCGAAGTAACTGAACAGGCTTTTTTCCTCCCCACCGCATTGAAAGTTGCCGGCACGATCACGCCGCAACGGTTGCAGCGAGGAATATTTGACATCGTGGTGTATGAATCCTCACTTGATGTCAGCGCGACTTTTGGAAAGCCTGATTTCGAAGGGTTGGGCGTCCTGCCTGAGCACGTGTTATGGAGTGAAGCAAAGTTGGCCGCCTGCGTCTCCGACCTCAGGGGTATCTCCGAAACGCCAATCATCAAATCGGGCGACCGGCGCCTGGACGTTGAACCAAGCAATGACATTGGCTTCAATTATTACAATGCAAACCTCCCGCTCACGCCGGAAACGCCGTTACGGGCAACCGGTGTGCAGGCACCTCTTCAATGGAAGGAGGCGGGTGACTTTCGGCCTGCCGTCAAGGCGCAGGTAATACTAAAAGGAAGTGACGCGCTGCGCTTCCTGCCGTTGGGAAAATTCACCGAGGTGTCGCTCAAAGGCCCCTGGCCCGATCCCAGCTTTGAAGGCGAGTTCCTGCCCACGACCCGCAAGATCAGCACGACCGATTTTGAGGCGGCCTGGAAGGTGCTGCATTTCAACCGGCCCTATCCTCAGCAATGGCTTGGAAGCGGAAGGACATTGGAGAATTATGAGATGGCTACCCGTTTGATCATTCCTGCCGACCAGTATCAGAAGAGCATCCGCACTGCCAAGTACAGCATCCTGCTGATTCTCCTCAGCTTCACGGCGTTGTTGCTGGTGGAGATTATTCGGAAGATCCGAATCCACCCGTTTCAATACATCCTCATCGGGGTGGCGCTCATTATCTATTACAGCCTGTTGCTCTCCATGTCAGAACACCTTGGGTATAACCTTGCCTACCTCATCGCCGCGGTGGCCACCGTCCTTCTCGTCACCTGGTATTCGAAGTCCTTTCTCAAGGAAGGTCAACTGGTTTCCCTTTTTGGAGGCCTGGTCACCTTCTTCTACGTTTTCGTCTTTGTGATTATCCAGGCCCAGGATTTCTCGCTGCTCATTGGCAGCACAGGGCTTTTCATCGTACTCGCCACGATCATGTACTTCTCCCGGTCGGTCAATTGGTATGGTGAAAGGTAAGCGACCGCCCAGGAAGGATTGTCCTCTCAAAACTCGGCGTTACCCGGAAAGCGCGGGAAAGGGATGACGTCACGGATATTTGTCATCCCGGTGACAAATTGCATGAGCCGCTCAAAGCCCAAACCGAAACCGCTGTGCGGCGCCGACCCGAACTTGCGCAGTTCCAGGTACCACCATAAGTCCTTTTCCGGAAGGTTCAATTCCTTGACGCGCTGCAGGAGAAGGTCGTAGCGCTCTTCGCGCTGGGATCCGCCGATGATTTCGCCAATACCGGGAAACAGGATGTCCATGGCGGCCACCGTCTTGCCGTCGGCGTTCTGTCGCATGTAGAAGCTCTTGATCTCTTTCGGGTAATCCACAAGGATCACGGGCTTCTTAAAATGCTTCTCGACGAGGTAACGCTCGTGTTCGCTTTGGAAATCGGCGCCCCATTTCTCGATAAGGTATTGGAACTTCTTCTTCTTGTTCGGATTGGAGTTCCGCAGAATGTCAAACGCTTCGGTATAGGTCAGACGCTGGAAGTCGTTTTCAACGACAAACTTCAGCCGGTCGATGAGTCCCAGCTCACTGCGCTGCTCCTGCGGCTTGGAGGCTTCTTCTTCCGCCGCGCGCTTGTCAAGAAACTCAATATCCTCCAGGCAATTATCCAAGGCGTACTTCACAACAAACTGCAGCAGGTCCTGACCCAGCTGCATGTTGTCGTTGATATCATAAAAGGCCATCTCCGGCTCGATCATCCAGAATTCCGCCAGGTGCCGTGTGGTATTTGAATTTTCAGCACGGAACGTAGGGCCAAAGGTGTAGATCTCTGACAGGGCCAGGGCATACGTTTCGCCTTCCAGTTGACCAGACACAGTCAGGTTGGTGCTCCGGCCGAAGAAGTCTTTCGACATATCCACGTTGCCCCGCTCGTCGAGCGGCGGCTTGGCCAGGTCGAGGGTCGTTACCCGGAACATGGCGCCTGCGCCTTCCGCATCCGACCCGGTGATTACCGGCGTATGCACGTATACAAAGCCCCGGTCGTTGAAGAACTTATGCACGGCAAAGGCCATCGCGTGGCGCACGCGCATGACGGCGCCGAACGTGTTGGTGCGAACACGCAAGTGGGCGATCTCGCGAAGGAATTCCAGGGAATGGCGCTTTGGCTGGAGTGGGAATTTCTCCGGGTCACTGTCACCGAGGATCTCCAGGGAGCTCACTTTCACTTCCACAGCTTGCCCCTTGGCAGGGGAAGGGATGAGTTCGCCCGTTACCGCCACACAGGCCCCGGTGGTAACCCGTTTGAGCAATTCCTCGGGCTGGCTGTTGAGGGCCACCACGGCCTGAAGGTTTTGCAGCGTCGAACCGTCGTTGATGGCAATGAACTGGTTGTTGCGGAAGGTCCGCACCCAACCTTGTACGATAACCGATTGCCCTGCGGGCTGTGTGGTCAGTAAGTCCTTGATCTTCGATCGCTTCATGAACGCATGCAAACAGGGCGCAAAAGACGGGAATTTGAGGGGGAAATGCAATGGACCAGGCTTCCCGATAAAGAGTAGTCGGTAGTCCGGTACGCCAGGCGTCGGCTTCGCTTCCGCCTGCCTTCACTTGTTGGCGCTTTCGCTTTGGAAATATCCAGTATCTGGTGCCCAGCATCCAGACCCAGTGCCGTGTCATCAAATATTTCCTTGCCCAGTCTCTATCACCTAACTTTGGCCCCATGCAGCGCCTAGGTTTAAGTCAGAGTCTTCAGCAAAAGCTATCACCCCAGCAGATCCAGTTTATCAAGCTGCTGCAGGTACCCACGGCTGAACTCGAAAACCGGATTGAAGAGGAGTTGGAGATCAACCCCGCCCTCGAAGAAGGTTCGGAGGAGCCGGAAGCCGAGGCGCCGGCCACGGAGGATAACGCTGCCGATGATGCCGATTCGGGCGAGACCGCGGAAAACAACGACAGCAACGAAGACCTTGACATCAAAGACTACCTGCAGGACGACGACTACAGCGGGTACAAGTCGCAGAGTGATGGCGACGAAGAAGAAAGGGAGGTGCCGATCTCGGTGGCCAGTTCCCTTCACGAAAACCTGAATACCCAACTGGGATTCCTCGGCCTTGACGACCGGCAGCTGGCCATTGGACGCCAGTTGGTAGGCAGCATTGAAAGCGACGGGTATATCCGTCGTGAAATGGAATCCATAGTAAATGACCTGGCTTTTTCACTGAACATTGAGACCGACATTGGCGAGGTGGAGCAAATCCTGAAGCGGATCCAGGGATTTGACCCGGCGGGCATAGCGGCGCGCAATCTGCAGGAATGTCTCCTCCTTCAATTGGACCGAATGGACGACGGCCAGGACGTTGACGTTATTGTGGCCAAACGCATCATCAGCGAGTGCTACGAAGAATTCACCAAGAAGCACTATGCCAAGATTCAGAAAAAGCTCGACCTGGACGACGAAGAATATATCCGCGATGCGATAGAACTGATCGTAAAGCTCAATCCGAAGCCCGGCGGCGAAGTGACTACCGGCATGGTGAAGAATCAATTCGTGATCCCCGACTTCATCCTCACCAACAACAATGGCAAGCTGGAATTGAGCCTTAATTCAAGAAACGCCCCCGAACTGCGCATCAGCCGCTCGTACACGGAAATGTTCAAGGCCTACGAGAAAAGCGACAAGAAAGACAAAAAGCTGAAAGAGGCCGTATCGTTTGTCAAGCAGAAGCTCGACTCCGCCAAGTGGTTTATCGACGCAATCAAACAACGGCAGCAAACCCTGATGCGCACCATGCAGGCCATCATCGATTTTCAGTACGACTACTTTCTGGAAGGCGACGAGACCAAGCTGCGGCCTATGATCCTGAAGGACATCGCTGAACGCATCGGCATGGACATTTCAACGGTGAGCCGCGTGGCCAGCAGCAAGAGCATTCAAACTGATTTCGGAATATTCCCACTCAAGTACTTCTTTTCGGAGGGCATCAGTACCGATTCCGGTGAAGAGGTGAGCAGCCGGGAGGTGAAGAAGATTATCCAGGAACTCATTGAATCGGAGGATAAGAGCAAGCCTTTTTCAGATGAAAAAATTGAAGAGATACTGAACCAGAAAGGTTATAACATCGCGAGGCGCACGGTGGCCAAGTACCGTGAGCAACTAAACATACCGGTAGCCCGTTTGCGAAAGGAACTATGAACGATCTTTTGCGCACAGTTTCCCGGGTGCTATCCTTTGTATTTCATCCGTTGTTGTTTACGACCTACCTCGTGCTGCTTCTTGGTCTCTTCATGCCCCGGTTCCTGCTGATACCGGCGGAGGCCATCTGGCGGTTTGCCGGGTTTGTGGCCGTGATCACCTTTGTATTTCCGGCCGCCAACCTGGTGATGCTGAAAGCTTTCGGTACCATCAGCAGCCTTGAAATGCAGTCACGGCGCGATCGCATCGTGCCATTTGTCATGATCACGCTGTTCTATGGCGTGGTGTGCGCGATGTTCTTCTACAAGGTGAGCGTCAATGTGAACTTCAACAAGCTCATGCTCATTGCCGCGTCGATGACGGCGGTAGCCACCGTCGCCACATTCTTCTTTAAGATCAGTATCCATAGCCTCGCCATGGGTGGAGCCATCGGTATTGTGCTTCCGCTCAACAAGGCCGGAGAGGGCGTGCTGTTATACCCGATCGTGGCGATGATTCTGCTCGGCGGGCTGGTCATGTCGGCGCGTCTTTACCTGCAGGCGCATACGGTGCGCGAAGTGGGGTACGGGGCGGCGGTCGGTTTTCTCGTAGGGTTCTTCGGCATGGTTCTCCTTTTTTGAAAAAAGTAATCACCTAGTGTATGGCATACCAGTTCCTCAAGTATGATGTCGCCAACGGTATAGCGACCATCACCCTCAACCGCCCGGATGTCTATAATGCGCTCAACGACGAAATCACGTTTGAGCTTCAGGATGCGCTGAAATCGTGCGCCAAGGATGACCAGGTACGGGTGGTGGTGCTCACGGGCGAGGGCAAGGCCTTCTGCTCAGGTCAGGATTTGAAGTCGGCGGCAGGGCAGAAGCGATCCTTTCTCGATTCCCTGCACAAACGCTACAACCCGATCATCCGCGCCATGCGCAGTCTGCCGAAGCCTATTCTCTGCCGCCTGAACGGAGTGGCCGCCGGCGCAGGATGCTCACTCGCTCTGGCGAGCGACATGATCATTGCCGCTGAAGACGCGACACTGATTGAGGTGTTCATCAACATCGGACTGGTTCCTGATTCGGGCTCGTCTTATTTTTTGCCCCGTCTGGTGGGGATGTCGAAAGCGTTTGAGCTGTGTGCTATGGGTAACAAGGTGAAGGCGGCTGAGGCGCTGCAGTTAGGGTTGGTCAGCAAGGTGGTTCCCGCCGATCAACTCGACGCGGCCGTGGCTACCTACACCGACTATTTCTCGAAAGCGCCCACCAAAGCGATCGGCATTATCAAGAAGATGTTGAACAAAGCTGCGACGTCAACTCTGGACGACATGCTAGACTATGAGGCGTACTGCCAGGAGACGGCGGGATCGACGTATGATCACCAGGAAGGAGTAAAGGCGTTCCTTGAGAAAAGAAAGCCGGAGTTTCTGGGGAAGTAAATCAGAATCCGTTGACGAACAGGGTAACGGTCACCGTGTTCATCTTGGTCATCTCAGGTCCTTTGCCGGCTTCGAATAGCGGTGTGTAGTTATAATAGAACGCAGCGCCGAAACCGCCATATCCGGCGCGCAGGTAGACCGCCTGGCGCCAGCGGTTCATCCCGTGCCACTGCTTGTCTTTCATGGTCCGGTCTTCGCCTTTGTACGTGTAATCCACTTTCGTGAAAGAGTCGTAGAGAATGCCTACACGCCAGCCGAGCGATACGTTGAAGCTGCGGGCAATGTCTTTGGGCTGGGTATCGTAACGAATCTCCAGGGGTGCCTCGACGTAATTGTTTACGATGAACGACCGTTGGATGGTGCCGGGGTAAATGTCAGAAGCGGGAACCAGGGGATAGGTGCCATCGGGATCGGGCTCGAAAGGCAACGTGTAGTTGTTCGTGAACTTGAATCGCTCCAGGCTCAATCCGATGCCGGGATTGAAGCTGAATCGCGACTTGAAGAGTTGAAACTGGTAGTGGTAATACACGTTAAACGTGCGGGAGCCCCACCAGCTTTTCTGGAAGTCCGAGGGTACGACGCCGTTCTTGAAGTTCCACCCAAACTCAATCATGATGGAACCCGGGATGTCCGGTTTCCAGTTCTTTTTCTTGGCCGGTTGGACTTCCACTACCTCCTGTCCCAGTGCCAGGGAAGATACCCCTACGAGGATGACCAGGACTATCGCGCGTACTGCCATTGCTTGTTTCCGAATTTGAAGCCCCAAAAATAGGCTTTTTAGGTAAGGGGCAAAACTCAGGGTTTTTGCGGGGTTCAGGTTCCGGGGTTCAAGTGTGAGCACGGTACCTACAACGTTGACCAGGATAACCTATGATGAGCGTATAGGTATTTTTTGCAGAAAAGGGGATTCTGTTAACTTTGCGACTCGATTTTGAAAAACAGATCGTCCTGGGCCTGTAGCTTAACTGAATAAAGCATCTGACTACGGATCAGAAGACTCGGGGTTTCCTGCCCGCCGCGTTAACCTGAAGCATACATCTTCGCAGGCATTTTCAACTATTGGGTCTATTAGTTTCTTGAAGGGCAGGCGGGGAATCCCTGCAGGCTCACTATGTATCACTTTTGTAGACAATGGGTTTGTATTACCTTTGCAACTCGATTTGAAAAACAGATCGAAAAGGGCCTGTAGCTTAACTGAATAAAGCATCTGACTACGGATCAGAAGACTCGGGGTTTGAATCCCTGCAGGCTCACGAATCCCGCCGAGGCGGGATTTTTTATGGCCTATTTTGTATATGTAATCAAGAGTAAGTCGAGTGACCGTTTATACAAGGGCATGACCAAGGATCTTAAAGCGAGACTGGCCTAACATAATACGAAGAAGGTTCGCTCGACAAGGGGATACGTTCCGTGGGTCCTCGTATATTTTGAAGAGTATTCTACGCTAGCAGAGGCCAGAAAGCGTGAGCGCTATTTGAAGTCCGGATACGGCAGAAAGTTACTTAAGGATCATGGCATTGTCTGAACGGGACAATTCGGATCAGAAGACTCGGGGCTTCTAGCCCGTAGCGGAACGTGGGGTTTAAGAACCGCTAAGATGCGAGAGGACACAGTACCCACCCCATATTATTGGATTAGGTAAGAGGGCGTGGGGTTTTATGCTCACTTCAAGTACTGATCAACCACTGGACTAATCTTGTCGAAGGCATACGTCTTTGCTTGGTCATCAATCCGGCCACCTGAAAATGCTAACCTGACGACACCGTTCTTGTCGATCACCATCGTAGTTGGCCAGCCGGCAATTATGCAATAGCGGTTGGCGAAATCAAAGTCGGAGGGAACGACCTTGAACTTGAATTCCTTCTTTTTCAGAAAGGCCTTGATGTGGTCAGGGAGATCTCTTCCAAATGCGACAAAAACAACATCCTTGCCTTTGTATTCGTCTACGAGTCGGTTCAACGCGGGCATCTCAGTAATGCAGGGAGCGCAACCGATAAACCAGAAATTGAGCACAACAACTTTCCCCTTTAACTTAGACAGATTTAGTTGCTCTCCGTCCATGGACTTTACATCAAAGTCAGGCGCTTTGCATCCGATGACCGAGGCGAGCACTCTTGAATTTGTGTCAGTTGATCCCAACAAGGTATGCTCTTTAGCTTTCTTGAGTTTTGAGAAACAGTCAAAGCAATCATCCTGGGCATATCCAATACTTGCGGATAGGATAAGCGAAGAAAAGATGATCGCAAAAACCTTCATAGAGGTCACGATTGTAGGAAGAATCTCAGAGAATTAAGTTAACCAAATTCTGGCTTTAACCGAGGTTTCATTGAACAATTCTTAGAATCTTAGCGCGCTTTTTGATTTCTTGATATCTTGGATAAACGCTCAATGAAAAAATTCCAACGCTTCCTCTTCGCCTTCTTCGCCATCGCCATCGGCCTGTACCCGGCTATCTATTTTGTGGTCGACGACCGGCGGTTCGGGCTGCTGCAGTCAAAACCGGAAGCGCTGTTGGCAGATGGGTTGTGGAACTTTGGATTTTATACGCACATCATCTTCGGGGGCCTGGCACTGCTGGCCGGTTGGTCGCAGTTCAGCAAAAGTATACGTAACAAACAACTCAACCTTCATCGCTACCTGGGAAAAATATATGTGTTCTGTGTGATGCTTAGCTCCCTTGCGGGCATCTTCATCGGATTCCATGCCTCGGCGGGGTGGATTGCCAAGGTTGGATTCATCTGTCTTGGCATCGTATGGTTTTCAACAACGCTGGCTGCTTACCGCTTCATTCTCGCGAAGGACATCACCCGTCACCAAAAGATGATGATCTACAGCTACGGCGCATGCTTCGCCGCAGTAACACTGAGGATCTGGCTGCCTTTGCTCATCAGTTACTTCGGTGATTTCATCCCGGCCTACCGCATCGTGGCCTGGCTTTGTTGGGTGCCGAATATTATGGTAGCGCATTACCTGGTATTAAGGCTTGACAAGAAATCGCAAAAGCAGGTGGCAGGTACGTAGGATGATTATTCCCTTGTGAACTGGGCAGGTTTCACCACAGACTTGTCCGCGGCAACATAGTGAAGGCGGGGCACAGCGGCACAGAGTTGCTCAATGAAAGGGGCGGGGGTGAACTTCTATTGGTGTTAAGGCTTGACAAGAAATCGCAAAAGCAGGTGGTAGGTACGTAGGATGATTATTCCATTGTGAACTGGGCAGGTTTCACCACAGACTTTGTCCGCCGCAACATAGTGAAGGCAGAGGCACAGAGGCGCGGAGGTGCGCATAGAAGTAGACTGTTGAAAGCCTTCGTTCCTTTTCAGAAAGGGGCGGGGTGACCTTCTTTTCGGGAGAAAGAGGTGGACATGACTTCGTTGCCTCTCGCATCTTTATTAATATCTTTGATAGCTACACCTCCCTTAGGCTATGTCCTCCCTCATCGAAGGGTTTGAATACGATGTCTTTATCAGTTACCGCCAGAACGACAACCGTTCAGGGTGGGTAACGGAATTTGTACAACAGTTACAGGAGGAGTTGGCCGCCACGATCAAAGACCCGCTGTCCATCTACTTTGATAAGAATCCACACGATGGATTGCTCGAAACACACAGCGTAGACAAGAGTCTTGAGGGAAAACTGAAATGCCTCGTCTTCATTCCAATCATCTCCCAAACGTATTGTGACCCCAAGTCTTTTGCCTGGCAGTATGAATTTTGTGCTTTCAACAAACTTTCCAGGGAAGATCAGTTTGGCAGGGACATCAAATTGAGCAATAGAAATGTGTCCAGTAGAATTCTTCCGATAAAAATCCATGATCTGGATGAGGACGATAGAGCAACCATTGAAAAGGAAACCGGCAGTGTGCTTAGGGGCATCGATTTCATTTTCACTTCCCCGGGGGTAAGCCGCCCGCTTCGTGTAAACGAAGACCACCCGCAGGACAACACGAACAAGACATTTTACCGCGACCAGATCAACAAGGTTGCCCGGGGAATCAAGGAACTGGTCCAGGCCATGCAGCGCCCCGCGGAGGCAAGACCCGATAACCCATCGAAGGTGAGTGCAACGTCGCCATCCAGGAAGAAGAATTATTCGTTGGCGGGCGCATGGGTTCTCGTGGTTGCCCTGACAGGGTATGGTATCTATTATTTCATGAACGCGGGGCAACCAAGCGAGACTGCCCTTGACAAGTCGATTGCGGTACTCCCGTTCGTGGACATGAGCCCCGAGAAAAATCAGGAATACCTGGGCGATGGTTTGGCAGAGGACATCATTACCGCCTTGTCGGAAATCAAGGGGTTAAAAGTCATTGGCCGCACGTCGTCCTTCCAGTTCAAAGGCGAGAAGGTCGACCTCCGCGAAGTGGGACAAAAACTTTCGGTATCCACCGTGTTGGAAGGGAGTGTGATGAGGTCGGGGAATACGCTGCGGATAACGGCTCAGTTGATTAACGTCAAGGATGGAACGCATATCTGGTCAGAGCGATTTGATCGACCTTCGAATGATCTTTTTGCTGTCCACGATGAGATATCAAGAAAGATTAGTGAAAAGATGAAAATAACCATGCTGGAAAGCCCTGGGGCCAAGAGAGAGCCAACCAAAAACATGGAAGCCTATAATGCGTTCGTCCAGGGTAGGTTCTTCTATGAAAATACCATTGACTCCAGTGGCAATGACAAAGCAGCTTTCTTCTTTAGAGAAGCTATTCGCCTGGACTCCAATTTTGCACTGCCATGGGCCTATCTTTCAATGACCTATTGGCGACTATCGTTTACTTCAAATTCGCCCAGTTTCGAACTAGCCAAAAATGCAGCCACAAGGGCCGTGCAATTGGATCCATCGTTGAGCACAGCGGTGGTTAATGTGGCTAATGTTCTGGAAAGTGAGTTCGATTTACCAGGGGCCTATGAAAAAATTCAAATGGCCCTTAAGCTTGGCCCGGATGATCCGTACGTGCTAAGAAATGCCGCACATATCTATACCGTTCGTGGCAGGCATCGTGAAAGCGTAGCGTTTTGCAAAAAGGCGCTTATGAATGATCCCATTCAGGGATCCGCATTGGCCTACCTAACCATGGCCTATTATTACTCGGGTGACTTTAATCATGCCTTGGAGACGATCAAACAATATGAAATGGCATGGTCTGACAAAAGCCTGACGTTTCTTAAATATTTGAGTCGGTTGGAAGGTGGAGGCAAGATAAATGGGGAAGATATTTTCCCTGATAAGTTCTTTTCATTCATTGAGCGGGATACCTATCAGGCTATCTCAAAATTCAAATCAGGCAGAAAAACGGAGGCGGAAGTCATGTGCAAAGAGATGGCCCGTAGCTACGGTGATCGGGCCGCTTATAATATCGCCATTGCCTACGCCTATTGCGACAAGAAGGATGATGTATTAAAATGGCTGGAGAAATCGTACGAGAACAAAGAAAAAATTTTCGTCTTCTTCAGGGTGGAACCGGCTTTTTTGAGATTCCAGAACGAGCCCCGCTTTCAAGCGTTGGTCAAGAAAATGAATTTTCCCGACTAATCAATACGAGGGTAATGCCTTCACTAATACCAAACTTCGAGTACGACATCTTCGTCAGTTATCGCCACAACGATAACCTGGATGGCTGGGTAACGGAGTTTGTGCAGAACCTGGAGAAAGAGTTGAAGGCCACGGTCAAAGATCCCTTGACCATTTACTTCGACAAAAACCCGCACGATGGACTGCTGGAGACAAATAGCGTTGACAAGAGCCTTGAAGGGAAATTAAAGTGCCTCATCTTCATTCCCATCATTTCCCAGACCTACTGCGATCCGAAATGCTTTGCCTGGCAGCATGAATTCTGTGCTTTCAACAAACTTTCCAGGGAAGATCAATTTGGCAGAAACATCAAATTGAGTAATGGAAATGTGTCAAGCAGAATCCTTCCCATAAAGATTCATGATCTGGATGAAGAGGATAAGAAAGCCATTGAAAATGAAACCGGCGACGTGCTCCGTGGCATCGATTTTATTTTCACCTCCCCGGGGGTAAGCCGTCCGTTAAGGGCTAATGAAGACCATCCGCAGGACAACACGAGCAAGACGTTCTACCGCGACCAGATCAACAAGGTGGCGCGCGGGATTAAGGAACTGATCCAGGCGATGCAGCGCCCCGCCCAAGTTTCAGCGGGTAAAACAGTAACACCGGCTTCAACGCCGCCAGGGAAAACGAATTATTCATTGGTAGGCGCATTGCTTCTGGTGCTTGCCCTCGGTGGTTACGGTATTTTCTATTTCATCAACCGAGGACAGGCAAGCGAAGCGGTCCGTGACAAATCAATCGCTGTACTACCATTCAAGAACATGTCGGAAGACAAGAGCCAGGCCTGGTTCAGCGATGGGATGATGGATGAGATCCTCAACCAACTGGCCAAGATCAGAGAGCTGAAGGTAAGTTCGCGGACCTCATCGATGCGTTACAGGGACTCTGACAAGTCTTTGAAAGAGATCGCACAGGAGCTTGGCGTGGCTGCCGTGCTGGAAGGAAGTGTTCAGCGTTCGGGGGACCGGGTCCGGATCATTGCGCAGCTCATCGACGCCAACACGGACAAGCATTTGTGGTCAGAATCATACGACAGGAACCTGAGCGATGTGTTTGCGATACAGACAGAGATATCGACCACCATTGCCAGGCAAATGAAAATTCTACTTTCTCCGGAAGAGCGTGAGCAATTGGAATTTATCCCAACCCGCAATCAGGAAGCGTACGACAATTACCTTCGGGCCAGGGCGCTCGAACAGGAGGCAGATTTTTCTGGCGCAGTAGATTACTACACCCGCGCCATAAGCCTGGATTCTTCCTTTGCGCTTGCCTATGCGGATAGGGCAACGAATCGCGCGGGGTCTGTTCATAATGAAGATTGGGAAAGAATAGCCAGCTTGGCGAAGGCGGATATGCAGAAGGCGTTGACTCTGGCGCCGGACCGGATCGACCTCAAGGTGAGGCAAGCGGTGGTGGTTTACGCGACCGAATACGACTATGATAAAGCCCAGCAAATCCTTGAAGGACTGACAGAAAGGTATCCCAATAACTCAGATTTTTGGTCAACCATGGGATTGGTTCAGCGGCGCAAAGGCCTTTGGTTGTCATCCATTTCGAGCCTTAAGAGGGCAATAGACCTGGACTCCGGGAATAGTTCGCTCCACTATGAACTAGGCAGAACGTATTATGCGATTCGTGACTTCAAGTCTGCTTTGTCGGAATTTCGCCCTGGAAAGGGTTTAGGCCCGTGGTACCCTTCCTCATGTTATATCAATCTGAGTCAACCTGAGAAAGCCTTTCAGGTCGCGGATGATGGTATGAGGAATTTGACCGATAAGATTCTTAAGAATAAGGAGGATTCATCGATCGTTGCCTGGGTGGTTGTCGATCTTTCCCTACTTCAAAGGCGGTTCAAGGATGCCTTGGCGGTTAACAGCAGGTTTTGCCCTGACAGTAGCTTAAGTAACTTAATATCAGCCAGGATTTACTACAGCATGGGAAACCAGGCGTCCGCAAAAAAACACGGTCTGCGTGCAGCTGGGTTGTACACCCAAATGCTTAAGCGATCGCCGCGGGACCATGTGATTCTCCATCGCCTCAGTTTGGCACTTGCCTATGCGGGGCAATGCGAGAAGGCCATTCAAACGGCGAAGGAAGCTGTCAAAATAATGCCGGTTACAGGGGATACTTTTGTCGATGGCCCCGAAGGGGAGGGAACGCTTTGCAAAGTTTATCTGATTTGCAATGGGATCGATGAAGGACTTGACAAGGTCGAGTACCTGCTGACTCTTCCGGGCGGGTATAATCCGCTCACGGTTGAATACCTCAAAATTGATCCGTGGTATGATAAGCTGCGCAAGGTGCCGAGATTTCAGAAGATCCTTGAAACAACCTACAAGACCGTTTATTAACCGGAGCGAGCTTGCCGTGGAATCTAGCCCCGCAAGGTTTACCCTGAGTGTACCGAAGGGGCGCAAAAACGCGGAGGTCGTGAAGGATAAATGAGTGCAAATACAGAGGAGAAAGTATTCAATACGCTTGGCCTGTCCAGGAAGATCGATTATGGAAATCAGGTGATGGGTTCCAGCCTCAATGGTTCGGATTTTCTTTCCTTCGTTAGGAAAGATTACACCGGCTCTCCGGAGCTTGCCACCGATGAACATCACCGGATGTTCGAAACCATCCGCATCCACATGCCAACGGGTCTCCGATTCTTCTGCCTTTCCCATGAAAGCTACGACGGGCAGTCCGTGGAGTACACGTTGTTCAACGCCCACATCATCACTTCAACCGGCAGGAAATTGGCTGCGATTGGCATCGACATGGACAAACACGTAGTGATCACACCCGGGGAGGTGGTCGCATTCAGCAACATTTCGCGGGAGCAGGAATAGCTGAAATTTGCTTTTCAATGGCTTGATGAAAGTCATAACTATTTCACATTTTGGAGGTTAGTATTGCATACGAATCACCAAAACCATCATTATGGCAACGCTCAATGCAATCGGCCTGGATAAAGCCAAGGCGGAAAAACTGGCCGCCAAACTGCAGGAACTGCTGGCGAACTACTCGATTTTCTACCAAAACACCCGCGGCTACCACTGGAACATCAAGGGCGAGAAGTTTTTTGAATTGCACGTGAAATTCGAAGAACTCTACAACGACCTGATCCTGAAAATCGATGAAGTAGCCGAACGAATCCTTACCCTTGGATTTTCTCCGGCGCACCGGTTTTCCGAGTATTCGAAGAAGTCGGCAATCAAGGAAAGCAAGGAAGTTTCCGACGGTATCAAAGCAGTCAGGGACATTGTTTCATCTTTGGGCAGCATCATCGCCTTGCAACGGGTTATCCTCAACCTCTCCGCCGACGCGGGAGATGAAGGAACCAACGCCCTGATGAGCGACTACATCCGCGCCCAGGAAAAACTGGTGTGGATGTATTCCGCGTTTCTAAAAGGATAGCCGGCGATTGACCGACTCGCACCCAACATCTACCGGCTAATCAAGGTCACCGGTCCCAACAACCCCGCCGGCTGAAGCCGGAACGGTTCATCACCACCAGGCCAAACTTCAGCCGTCATGTAGGATTGGTTGGTCTTGCAAAACCGGTCTTCCGGCCTGGCAAGCATGTCACCGGTCATCCGGTTTACCCACAGGTTCACAATTTCTATCTTAAGTTCGTTTCGTCCCGATTGAACAAAGGCGCTGATGTCTGCCCGGTAAGGTTTTTTCCACAGGATACCGGCCGATTTACCATTGACGAATACCTCGGCCACATCGCGAACATCGCCAAGGTCAAGGGATGCCTTCTTGCGCGTTTCTTCCCAGTCGAATGAATTTTGATACGTGGCTGTGCCTGAAAAATATTTGATGCCGGCATCAGCCGATTCCGTCCATGAAATCAACCGATCGAATTCAGCGGAAGGCGGCGCGCCCCAATTCGGGGGAAAACTTACGATCCACGGTCCGCTGATTTCGGTTTTGGTTTCATCTATAGAATTCTCAGGGACTTCGGCAAGGTCACCGCGTTTCTCTTTGTTAAAGACCACGAACACGGAACCGTGAGCGGGCAGGCTGACTTCAACGCTCGTCGTGCCTTCCACTTCCTCAAGCTTTCCAACCCGGTATTGCAAGCCGGTTGAAGCATCCCAAAGCTCAGGGTGCATGCCCGTCACCCGGAAACGGCAAGGTGCGGTCACCGAATCTTCCCGCTCGTTTCTCAGGAAATATATTTCTCCTGCTTGTGTTGAGCGATGAATAAAATCAATGCCGGAAGGTGACAGGCTCTGGAAGTCGGGAAGAATATTTTTTTGCCTCAGCACTTCATCGGCCGCCTTACCCCAAATCACGGATCCCTTCCCGTATTGGTTCTCACCCGTCGATTGATTGCGCGACGATCCCCACATGGCATCAGCCAATTGGTTAAGTGCTTCGTTTTCTTGCTCAAAATCTTTCAATCCCGGCGCAATCATCGGTCTCCTGCCCACCACGGTGGCCCCGGCTTTTACCAGTTCACCGATCTTCTTGAGTACGGCCAGCGGCATGTGATCCTGGTCGGGCAACATCAACACCGCATAGCTCATTCCATCGGGTAAAACCAATCGGCCATCCTTGACGGACATCCGGTTCAGGATGACATCGGTATTCACCACATCGTAGTCATAGCCGTTTCCCAAACCCTTTATCCTGGGTTTCTCCGGAACATCATGAAAAAGCGGAAAGAAATTGGGCGCCTGGTCGCCGTAATAGTAGCAGACATCGCCGACGAACAGTCCTTGCTGAAGGAGGTAACTGCACCGGGCCAGGTAATCGGTAAACGGTTTGGACTTATCCCACCACGTTGTGCCAGGATTCATGTCGAAGCCGGCGTGATACGTGCGGCCCGGCAGTCCATCTTCCGGGTTGGTGCTCGCAAACGTATGAAAGGTGATGTTGTTGAGCCCTTCACAAAATGCACGGTCCACCACTTTCTTGATGTCAAAAGGTGAGTCCTTCCACCGCCTCCATGTGGTAAAGGATTCTGCATCAACAATTGTTTTGCCATAAATATGGGATGCACTGGCCACTTCCTTGATCAAAAACATGTTCCGGTGCTTTATCCAGAATTCACCCCGGGGAACAGATACAGCACCCAATGCTTTCAGTGCATCAACAGGACAGGTATCCCATATGGGCGGACCAGGACCGCCTGATTCAGCCACCAGTTCAGCGTTGTAATTCTTTAGGAACGCAGCACCCGTTTCGTAGTGACTGTAAATCAGCTGGTCTGAAACAACCTTCCTGAAATCGTAACGGAATCGGTCGGTATTGTTTTGGATATCCCATCCCGCCAGGATAGGCAAATACAACTCCAGCTCATAGCCTGCACGTTCTTTGAAAATGGAAGGAAACGAATCCGTCCACGGAATACCTTCGGCCAACTCCATGCTGTCGAATTCAAAGTACCCCAGGCCGGCATCCGACGAATTCTCCGGGGTGACGTCCAGCCGGTCCATGAAATATTTCAGATGGCGTTTCGTCGCCTCGGGATCGAGGAAGTCGATGAAAAGGCCATTCGAATTGGGAGAGGGGACAATCAACTGTTGGCCGTTGTTGGAGCACACAAACCGGAGTATGGTCCATTTACCAGGAGGAGCCTTCCAACTCAATTTTCCGTCTTTGAAGTATGGGGTTATATTGACGACCCGGGAAACATCACTGATTTTCATTTCTGCATTGAAGGGAATCGCCAAAACAGAAACATCGCGGTAGAAAGCGGGTGTGTCCTTGTCTTTCATCGGACAGCCTTCTGGAAATTTTGGAAACGGAAGTTTGATGGAGGTGGTTTGCGGGCCGGTAACTTCCACTTTCGAGAAGTAGAGATTCTTCGAAGCCCAATCGGGTGTCACCCACGATCCGCCTGCGTTCCATCCGCTGGATGCGACGATGCCAATGCGCATGTTAAGTCGTCTACCTTCGGCGATGGCATGCTTGATCAGCGCCACGGACTCATCTCCCAGGAAGGCCTCACCGGCAGGAATGAATGATGGCTTCCGGATGGCGGCCACGTCCCAGATTTCTGCCCGGTTGATTCCCTTCGCTTTCATGGCCTCCAGGTCGCGGGTGATCGACGTGGTCGTCATGTTTCCGTTCAGCCAGCACCAAAAGGCGCCTGGACGGGAAGAGAGGGGAGGATTGACAAACCCGTTGGATAATTGACTAATGGTTTCGGTCGCACCAGTGATAGGTTCGTTGCGCCCGGCGGGACGTACGCATCCGACCAACAGAACAACCAACAGAATGGAATACCTCATGCCTCTTGATTTGTTTGACGATTGCAGAAGACCTCGTTATCACGCTCACTAAAAATAGTGAAATGACGAGGTATTTCTTCTCGTAAAGAGGCAGGAGGTTGAGTTTCGCTAGTTCCCCGTAAGGGACTTGCGCCAGCCTTCCACCAATTCCTGTTCCGTCATGCCCAGGGCGGCAAGCAGGTCTGCCTTGGTCTTGAACTTCAACAAGCTGAACAGGGTTTCTCGCCCAAAGCGGGCGTCAAGGAAATTGACGATTGAGCCCGAAAGACCATACCGCTGTCTTCCTTTCCAGAAGTCGTCCAGGGCTGTGGGCGCTTTGCCTTCGGCCACCAGTTGCTTCACGTCGGTCATCCGCTGACTCGTTAGTTGCCCGGATGCAAAAGTGGCAAACCCTTCGGCAAACCAATCGAGCCCGGTATAGTCCATGAAATCTGGACTGGCATTGTGTTGTCCATGAAACACGTGGAAGAGTTCGTGGGTGAGCAATTGTTGAGTTTGGACCTTATCGCCGTACTTGTGCTCACACGAAGCTGTATCCCAGGTTGCGGGTGAAATCATGTTCAACTGAAATCCGTCGCCGCTGGCCACCATCCAGCACTCCGATTTGAAATCGGGCATCTGGTAAGCAGCCTGGAATTTCTTGTCCCAGGAAAGCCTCGTTGGGTGAACGTATACATCGAATGATTTGGGAAAGGGTTTATGGAAGAACCCCTCGGCCGTCAGAATCCCCTGGTTCACCAACGCCTGGTATTCGTTGGTGTGACTTTCGTCGGTTTGCTGGTAGAAGTAATGGTAACCTTTTTGAGTGGATTTGATCCAATCTTCACCGGGATGATCAAAAGCACACAGCATGACCAACGCCAGAAGGGCGGACAACAAGCGCATGGATTATTGGATTTTGCCGCTTGGACGCTGCAGGCGCTCCTCAGGTTACGGGGGTTTCACTAAATTGTGATGCATGAAAAAGACCCTTCTGCCCATCCTGCTGGCCACCGTATGGATCAGCCTGAATGAATTTGTGCGCAACGAGTATGTCGTCAAAAAGTACTGGACAGCGTATTATGCCGCGTTGGGACTTCAGTTTCCTTCCGCGCCGGTAAACGGTGCGGTATGGGGCTTGTGGTCATTGCTCATGGCAACCGTGTTTTACCTCCTCGCCAGAAAGTTTTCGTGGGTTGAGTCCTTGGTCACCGGGTGGGTGGCCGGCTACCTCATGATGTGGGTTGTGATCGGAAACCTGGGTGTTCTTCCGACAGACCTTTTGCCCGTGGCGGTGCCGTGGAGCCTGCTGGAGGCGTTTGGGGCGGTTTATCTTGTCCGGATGTTTTCGGGAGAGCAGGCAGACCCATCGAAAGGGTAGCGGCAAGCCAAATCATTAATTATCTCAAGCCGCCTTGTACGCGGAGGGCGATTTCCCATAGTGCTCTTTCCACATCCGCCGCAACTGTCGTCCGTCGGAAAAACCGCACTGGTTGGCGATGTAATCGATCGTGTAACCCGGATGTTTCAACAGGCTTTCCGCATAGGAAAGACGGCAGCGGGTTTTGAAGTCGTTGATGCTGATGCCGGTGTGTTTGCGGAAGAGACGCGTAAGATTCCGTTCCGACATATTGGCGATTGACGCCAGCTCTTCGATGGAATTCTTCTCCATGGGATGCTGGATCATATAATCCTGCACCGTGTGGATGGCGGGATGAATGTGGGTCCGGAAGTCGAGGTAGATGCTTCCCTGGGATTCGCCACCCGACCTTCGGAGGAACACGACCATTTCGCGTGCCACCTTCGAGGTGATCACAGGACCAAAATGCTCCTCTACGATAGACAGTGCCATGTCAATGCCCGAAGTCATTCCGGCGCTGGTGTACAGGTTTCCATCTTTCACATACAGTTGGTCATTGACGACTTTGATGGAAGGATAATTGGATTTGAGGTAATCGACGCACTTCCAGTGTGTGGTACACGTCCTGTTGGCGAGCATGCGGGAATTCGCCAGCACAAACGTGCCGCTGCAGATCGAGCACACGTTGACACCGCGCTGGTATTCTGCCTGGAGCCAGTCGAAGAATGGTTGATAGCCCCGTTTCAGCTCCCCGTCTTTGATGGCGCTGAACTCAATCCCCGCCACAAACAGGTAATCGCCTTTTGAAAGTTGAAGCGTCTCAAAGGAGGCCAGGTTAGTGAAGGCAAGACCCTGCTGCGAAGTCACCGTCTTATGTCCCGGGAGGGTGCAGTATTGGACATCAAACCGGGCGCCAAACTGATTTGCCTCATAGAATACCTGGACAGGTCCGGCCAGATCAACGAGGTGCACCTTTGGGAGAATGGCAAAGGCCACCTGGATTGTTTTTTCATTCATCAGGATGCGGAGAATGTGATAAGTAGCGATTCAGCACAAAGGTACGGGTATGGGCACGGCTGCTGAAAGGACAGCAGCCGGACGAATCCGGCCATTGAATTTAACCGACCGGATCGACCCATGAAAGTTGTCCCGTTCTGACCGGAGGGTGTCCTCCCGAAATGCCTTCCAGGGAGGCAGATTTGCGTTATGAAACACAGGCAACAACCCTCCGAGCCATGAAATACCGGACGCGATTCACTGCCCAACTCCAGGGGTCATTCGCCGCATCGAAGATGCATTGGCTTGTGCTGGGTATCACGGTAGCCGGACTGGCCTCCTACCTGGTTTTCAACAAAGAGTTTGCACTGATCCTTCGCTACCTCTGCCAATAGATCGCTTGTCAATGCCTGACCAGCACCTTCTCCACATGCTTGCCCACCTGCAGCACGTACAGGCCTGCAGGCCAGGAGGCGGTGATGATGGTGAGT
>JAYRNL010000083.1:0-7306 GCA_041912235.1 Cyclobacteriaceae bacterium | reverse complement strand
GAGGACGGTTGGATCACCGGTCAGTTGTATGGATGGTTTGGCGAGGAGCGCATTGCCCAGGAAATGGTGCTGGGAATCGGCGGAGTGCGGGCGCTGCGGGCACTGGGCATTAAAGCAGACGTTTATCACTTCAACGAAGGCCATGCGTTGTTTGCCGGCTTTGAGTTGGTGCGGGAGAAAGTGAAGAAAGGCATGCCGTACGCAAAAGCCTTGAAAGCGACGCGTGATCAAATCGTATTCACCACCCACACGCCGGTGGTGCAGGGCAACGAATCCCACTACATCAGCCGCATGCTCTATATGGGCGCTGACAACGGCGTGTTTGACGCAAAGAAACTGGAAGCCCTTGGCGGGTCACCGTTTAATATGACGGTAGCCGCACTACGGCTCTCCAGGAAATCAAATGCTGTCGCGCAGTTGCACGGCGAGACGGCCAACAAGATGTGGAAGCATGTCAAGGGCCGTTCCGAAATCATTGCCATCACCAATGCCATTCACCGGCCCACGTGGGTGGACTCCCGCATGCTGGACGCGGCCGAAAAGGGCGGCGACCTGTGGACGCTCCACCAGGATAACAAGCGCAAGCTGATCGCCTTCATCAAAGAACGCAATGGCGTGCAGCTCAGGGAAGACTCCCTTCTCATCGGCTTCTCACGGCGCGCCGTGCCGTACAAGCGCAGCGACTTCATCTTCCGAGACAAGTCGAAGGTCGATACGCTCTTCAAAAGCGGACAACTGCAGATCGTGTTTTCCGGTAAGGCGCACCCGCTTGACGACAAGGGTAAGGAGATCATTGAAAACATCCTGGCCTTGACGCGCGAGTATCCTAAATCGGTAGTCTTCCTGCAGAACTACGACATGACCATTGGAAGCATGTTGGTTCGCGGCTCGGACATCTGGCTCAACAACCCGCGGCGTCCCCAGGAGGCGAGCGGGACGTCGGGGATGAAAGCCGCGATGAACGGCGTGCCGAACCTGAGCATCCTCGACGGCTGGTGGCCCGAAGCCTGCCAGCACGGGGTCAACGGCTGGCAGTTTGGCAACGGGTATGAGAACAAGAATGACAAGAAACTCGATGCCAACGATCAGAAATCGCTTTATGAAGTGCTCCTGAACCAGGTTATTCCCACCTACTATAACGACCGCAGCAAGTGGGTGAGCATCATGCGGGCCAGCATTCAAAGTACCCGCGACCAGTTTGCCGTAAAACGAATGCTCGAGGAATACTACGAAAAGCTGTACAAATCGTAGATTGCCCCGGGATTTTGCGAACAGCAAATTGATACAGGGGATGGCCGCAACTGAGCAGAGCACCATTATTAACTCTGCCGTCTATGTCGATGGCTGCCGGGCCGGTGATTTCGGGCTGGATTCCCTTAACGAGCATCTTCAACAACCGGGCCGCTTTGTCTGGTTGGGGTTGAAAGATCCCAACGAGGCGACCATGAAAAAGCTTCAAAAGCAGTTCACTCTTCATGACCTGGCTATTGAAGATGCCCTCCGTGCTCACCAGCGACCCAAGATCGAGACGTACGGCGACACGGCGTTTATTGTGCTGCGTACCGTGCAGATGAAAGGCAAGCGGGTGGAAATGGGAGAGACCCACTTTTTCCTGGGCCAAAATTTTCTTATTTCCATACGTCATAAGACACATACGGGATATAACGACGTTCGTACCCGATGTGAGTCTTCACCGCATCTCCTGAAAAAGGGGCCAGCCTTCGCGTTGTACGCGCTCATGGACTTCATTGTGGACGAGTATTTCCCGGTCATCCAGGCGCTCGAACTGGAGGTTGCCTCCATCGAAGAGAAAATCTTCCATGAGAAGTCTCGTCGTGATACCACAGCCAACATATACCGCCTCAAGCGCCAGATTCTTGATGTGAAGCGGGCCACCTCACCGCTCATTGACGTATGCAACCGGCTGATGCGCTTTGACAATAAGCTGATTGATGAAGAGACTCGTAACTACTTCCGCGACGTCTACGACCACGCTGTACGCATCAATGAAAATGTGGACAACGCGCGCGAATTGTTAAGCACGGCGCTGGATGCCAACCTGTCGATGATCACCATCGCGCAAAGCGAGGTGGGCAAACGCTTTGCCGGCTGGGCGGCCATTATCGGGATAGCCACCATGGTGGCCGGTATCTACGGAATGAATTTTGAGTTCATGCCCGAACTTCATTGGAAATGGGGTTACCCCATTGTGCTGGGCGGCACGGCGGCCGTATGCCTGTTCATGTACTGGAAGTTTCGGAAGTCGGGGTGGCTGTAACTAGCCTGCCCGCCAATTGTGGTATTTCAAAGCAAAGTGCTCACCTGGCCGGCGGGTTCAGAGTTGCGAGTTCAAGGCTTAGGGTCTAAGTTACGAGGGAGTTGTGATCGTCACTCAAATCCGCCCATACCCCGATAGAGCTTTACGGGCTTATCCAATTTCAATCTTAGCACGGTAACGTAGGTATCCTGTCCTTCGGCCGGCACATTGATGTATGCCAGTCCGGGCACGTGGCTCCACTGAATCTTACCGACTACTTTATGGCTGAGTCTGGCGTTGCTGCCAAGCATGGTGATCTCCTTGATCTCATTGACGAGCCCTTTGATCATCACCTGACCGCTGGTCTTGCCGGGAAGAAAGAGGAACAAGGTGGTGGAATCCTTGGACAGGGTGGTGGGTCCGGCGAAGTGCCCGGGCGGGATTCCGGCAATCGTGCCGAAGATGCCTTCGCCATTGCGCTTGTTCCATGCGCCCAACTCCCTGAGTACATGCACCTGTTCATCCTGGATTGTGCCATCCGCCTTCGGTCCAAAATCCAGCAGGAGATTTCCGCCGTGGGAGACGGCGTCGACGAATATGGTAATGATCTCGTACGGGGTCTTGAAGTTTTGATCCCTGCCCTGGTAACCCCAGCTGTTGTTGATCGTCATGCACAATTCCCACCAGGGATAGGCCGGCGTGGTGACGGGCACGTTTTGTTCGGGGGTTACGTAATCGCCGTAGCCACGGAGTCGTCCATTGATGATGGCGTTAGGGTTGTTGGCCAGGACCATATTCCTGATCTTCTGGGATTCCCACTCTTCGGCAGAGTGCTCCCAATCGCCATCAAACCACATGATGTCGGGATTAAAAGTCCTGGCCACTTCCATCAGTTGACCCTGGGTGAATGCACGGAATTTGTTCCAGCGGGCATAGTCGTTGGGTATCACATAGCGGGGACTGTCCTGAATGAAGGCCGGGTAGTCGGGGTGCGACCAATCGAGCAACGAGAAGTAAGTCCCTGTTTTGATGCCTCGCTTGCGCAACTCGGCGAAGAAGGGACTGATGAGGTCGCGTTTGGCGGGCGTCTGGGCCACGACATTCAGTGAGCTCAATTTGGTGGGATAGAGCGCCACGCCGTCATGATGCTTCGTGGTAATCACGGAGTACCGGGCGCCGGTCTCTTTGATGAGTTCGGCCCAGGCAGCCGGATCGTAGTTCTTCATGGTGAACCCTTTCAACTGCTTCATGTAGTCGCTGTAGGAGATCTTCCGGTTGAAAAAGCTCCACGATTCATCGATGCCGTTGACCGAGTAGATGCCGCAATGGATGAAGATGCCCAGTTTCGCATCCGCGAACCACTGCATCTTGTCCTTGATCGCTTTCGGATCGATTTGCGTCTGCGCCTCGCCCGTAATCGCCATCAGGCTAAGCACGAGAGAAGAAAGGAGTCTTTTCATTGGGTTTTGTTTGTTAGAAAGATGGTGTAAACTACTCAAACAAGCAGGTTAGCACAAACCCTATTCGACTGCAAGGGCTGTGCACGATCGACTGGATTGTCCTTCATCTAGGTTCTTGGTCATAGCCAGGATAGTCACTTTTCTTTTGCTTGCCCAAAAGAAAAGTAACCAAAAGAAAAAGGCCCCACGAGCACTGCGCAGCGGACACCCGCTGCGCCTTGCCGCCGCGCCGGCCGGCCACCGCACCTGCAGCCGCTTTGCGCCGCTCTGCTCGTGGACACCTGCGCGCCAGGATACCTCACCTTGTTATCATATTGGAAGCAAAACGCACACGGATACGAAAGAACTAGCGGGTTGGCCCGAAAAAAACGCGGGGGTGCGTTGGCAAGGAGGGGGGAAGCATGTTTTTTTCTTGATCTTTTTTGGTTCTTTTTTGGATCAAGCCAAAAAAGAACATTCAGTGAGATGCATCATCAAACAGCACCTGGTTGTCTCTGTGATGCCCGGCGTCCATGGTCTTGGTCAAACCTGCCAAATTTCTTTGAGCACTCGTTTGAAGTTGCCGCCAAGAATCCCCAGGATCTGGTCATTAGTGTATTTGCGCTTGATGAGGGCTTCGGTAAGGTCAAACATCCGCTGCGGGTGATCGATGCCTTCAATGTCGATCTTGTCGCGGAAGCCATAGCTGCCTTTGTAGCCGGCGCGTAGGCGCTTGTTTTCTTCCGGGGGCATGTCGTCGTAGCCGTCCAGGTCGATGTCGCTGCCCACACCCAGGTGATCCGGGCCGATCAGCTTCGCTACGTAGTCGAAATGATTCAACACATCGTCCAGCGTAGTGGGCTCGCTGTTCTTCACGAACATCCGCACCCCCGTTATGCCCATGACGGAGCCGGTTTCACCGACTTTCTTGATCACCTCGTCCGGCTTGCACCGCGGGTGACCGGGATTCAAAGCCCGGACATTGGAATGCGTCACGAGCACGGGCTTCTTGGAAACCTCAAAAGCGTCGAGGGAGGTCTTGTCGCCGCAGTGGGAGACATCCACGGCCATGCCTACCTTGTTCATTCGCTCCACGATGGCCACACCGAAGTCGCTGAGCCCCTCATCACGTCGTTCCGTAGAGCCGTTGCCGATCATGTTTCGGGAGTTGTACGTCAGTTGCGACACGCGCTGACCCATGCGGTGAAACTTGTCCACATCATCCGGTGTGCGGAAGTGTTCGGAGTTCTGCACGCCGATCAGTACACCCACCTTTCCGGAAGTTTTTATTTTGTCGAGATCCGACGGCGAGTCAATGCGCATGAAGTACTGGTCATTGCCGGCGAGGAAGCTGTTCCATCCTGATACAAAGTCGTAGGTGGACTCGTGCGCATCGGGTCCGCCGGTGCCTACGGCGATATGAAAGACGTTGATGCCGCTGGCGCGGTACTTCTCAAAGTCGGTGGCCGTAAACAACTCAGGATTGGCAGACCACTTTCCCATGAGCGGAAAATTCAGCGTAAGCAAGCCGAGCATGTCGATAACCGTCGCCTGCTTCATGAGATCGATGGTGCGCGTGGAGTAGGTGGCATTGGAGCCTGCGAACACCGGAAAACTTCCCTTAAGGATCAGGGGAGCGGAGATCAGCAGGGCAGCCTGGCGGACAAATTTGCGTCGGCCGGTCGGGTTTGAACTCATAGGGTTGGATTGAAGACTCCTGCAGTTTACTCAAACTGATTACCAACTGCAACGATAGTGTGGTGCGGAATTTTAGGGAATTCCTTCCGTTATTCGCAGGATGAAATTGATCCAGCGTAGCGCACTTTCACTGCTTGTCCTGGTCGCGGCCCTTTCGTGCTCGCAGCCGGAAAAAACCCGCCTCAAGGTCATTGCCTATTACGACAAGGGACCCGATCGTGTAGATGAAATCCCGGCAGAGAAACTCGACCAGATCATTTACAGCTTCTGTCACCTGAAGGGCAACCGGCTGGCGGTCGACGATACGGAGGATTCGGTCACGATCAGCCGCCTCGTCGAACTCAAGGCCACGAATCCCAGGCTTAAAGTTGTCCTGAGCCTGGGCGGTTGGGGCGGCTGCGAACCATGCTCCGATGTGTTCTCAACGGATGCCGCAAGGAAGGAATTTGCCCGGTCGGCGCTGGACCTCAGCCGGGGACTCGGCACCGATGGCATCGACCTGGATTGGGAATATCCGGTCATTGAAGGCTACCCCGGACATCCGTACCGCCCGGAAGACAAAGCCAACTTCACAGCGCTCATCCAGGATCTGCGAAGAACGTTGGGTCCAGACTACACCGTAAGTTTCGCGGCCGGCGGTTTCCAGAAATTCCTGGAAGAGTCAGTCGATTGGGGAGCGGTATCACCCCTTGTGGACCGAATCAATGTTATGAGTTATGACCTCGTGGGAGGATACGCGACGGTGACAGGCCACCACACGCCGCTATACAGTACACCGCAGCAACGTGAGTCGACGGATAATGCGGTGCAGTACCTGATCAAGATCGGAGTGCCCCGTGATAAGATTGTCATAGGCGGCGCCTTTTATGCACGGGTTTGGGAGCGTGTGCCGGCCATCAACCACGGCCTGTATCAGCCGGGGGCGTTCAAGCAGTCTGTCGACTACAAGGATTTCGAGACGGCCTTCCAGGGATTTCAAACATTCTGGGACGAAACAGCCCAGGCGCCCTACCGTTACGACAGTGCCCGCGGCTTGTTTGCCACCCACGACGACGAACGATCCATCGGGTTGAAGACTCAATACGCAATCGACCAGAAACTACAGGGCATCATGTTCTGGGAGTTGTCGCTGGACAAGAACCAGGATGGAATGTTGGATGCCATAGTGAAAGCGAAGAAGTAGCGGCCACAGATTACACAGATTTACACAGATTACAGATTTACACAGATTACAGATTTACACAGATTAGGGTTGCCCAACTTTTACAACCCATACATGATCCGAAACTGTTTTGAACTTGGCGGGTATTGAAAGCACCGGTCTGCCCTCGGCTTCCTTCCAGGTTAGTTTGGACGAGGTACCCAGCAGGCGGAGCTGAGTTCCCTTGTTGAACTTCATCTTGTTTAGCGTCACGGGCTGGTCCGGGAATTCGAACAGGAAAATGTATTTCACCTTGCCGTCTTTGGATTGCGTGTACCTAATGGTCTCTCCGTCGTTGAACGTAGTGTACATTCGTGAGCCGTAAATGGCCTCGCTGTTGACCTTCATCCATTTGCCGATGTCTTTGAGGCGATCATAGGCGACAGGATCGAATTCGCCGTCGGGGCCGGGGCCGATGTTCAGCAGGTAGTTGCCGCCTTTGCTGACGATATCCACAAGTTTTTCGATAAGCTCGTTGGAGGACTTGTAGGTATCGTTGGGTACGTAGCTCCAGCTGTTGGCCATCGTCATGCAGGTTTCCCACGGGTAGGGCAGGCCTTCGTCGGGGATGTGCTGTTCGGGAGTGAGGTAGTTCTGATGCTCGCCGGGTACGGCGCGATCCACGACAATAAGTTGTGGCTGCTTTTCACGGGCCATGCTAACCAGCGCCGGCATGTCGATATCCTGGCTTTGCGGGTTGCGGGCCCAGCG
>JAYRNL010000082.1:0-5169 GCA_041912235.1 Cyclobacteriaceae bacterium | reverse complement strand
CCTCCGACAGAGCTTGTCACTTTTCTTTTGCTTGTCCAAAAGAAAAGTAACCAAAAGAAAAAGACCCCACGAACACTGCGCAGCGGCGCGCACCCCGCCTAGCCACCCCGCATGCCACCCACCCACATGCCGCCGCGTTGCGCCGCGCTGTTCGTGGACGCCCGCCCGCATTCCCTGGTTAAATTCATCTGACCAATCAGGGTAATCACCAAAATCATTTGAAAATCACAGTTCAGACAGCTTCGATGGGCCGGGAATCTCCAGGGCAACGTGATTTCCAATATTCATTTTACCTGCTGTACACCTGTTTGCCTTCCTGATCTGGCAAACCATTGAAAATTAAACTCGACTTACTTAGTTCTAGTATCTTAAATCGACTCTGCTTGCCATCAATATCAATGAGAATGAGAGAATCCCATTTTACAAAGTATCGATAACGATATATAGTATCAGCTTGGCTCGTGAACACTGCCATCGAATCAGAACTGAAAGACACAGATGGATAATTAATCTGAGTAGTTGATGACAAAGTCCATTCACCTAAAAGGTCAACTTCATCAATGCGTCTCTCCGATTGGCATGCCAGACAAAACCCAATTAAAAGGAATATTCTTCTAGTGCGGGACATTGGTAACGGTTCAATCACGCTTTATTGCGAAGCCCTAATTGATCTCTGATCCTTAATCTTTCTAAAAGCACCTAATATTCCAAATACAACAAGTACAACGTTAATGCCAACCAAACCTATCAACAGGTATTGAGCCTGCGTCAGCGCACCAATTTCCCTCGACAACAATGAACGACTGTTAATATTGTTCTCCGTCAGCCCGATTATCGGTAAAGATTCTGATAAATCTTCAGGAATGTGTTTGGTCAAAATCACATCTGATGACAATGCGAATTTTTCCAATGCTCTTGAATCTGCATGTGTCTCTACTATCCTTGACAAGGCCAGGAACGATATTACCAGGGCAGTAATTTTGAGAGCTAACGCTATTCCACCGATTTTCATTGATTACATTCTTTTTAACTTCGCCCATATGGCGCGCGTGTGTAACGCCTAACATCCCATGAACGTAATCGAAGGTACGAATACCTTCGGCACATTACGCCATCGCCCCATGCCCCTCTCCAAACCTCGCCGTGTCTCCGCGTTTTGTGGGTGTGTCGGAACATACGGATGCCGGCCTGAAGAGGGGTTGGGACAAGGCCTACAGCGTCACCTTCAGCGTGCCCTGGTTGCCGGCAAAATCAAAGGCCGTCGCCTCGATCGTCGTGCCGGCTAACATCGGGTTCTCCTTCTTCGCCGTGTAAAACCACGAAGGAATCAACTCGCCCGCTGTCGCATCTCCTTTCTCCAGCAAGGCGCCGCTGCCGTCGCGGATCTCCACCTTCACCTTCACGACCTTGAAGTCGTCGATGGCGTCGACTTTGAGCGTCTCCCCGGCTTTCCCGGTGTAGTCACGCGTGTTGATCGCGAGCACCCGCGGCGGCCGGAGAAAATCGCGGAATGCAGCGTTAAAAGCACTCCGCACTCCCTCCGGCCTGCCGGCCTCGTACATCGCCTTCACTTCGGGCTTCTCCATGACGTTCTTCGCATACTGCGTCGCGGTCTGGAACTTCACCCGGTGAACCGTCTGCTTCTGACTCAACGGCCCTTGTTTTCGCTCCGGGCGGTTCTTTGCCACCACCCGGCCGTTGACCTTATCCAATGTCACTTGTTCACCCAGGACACCGCTAAGATCTGATCTGCGCTTCTTCTTGATTACCATAACTTGTTTTGTTTACTGTTTCACACAGTCAGTGCTGTCATTCCGAGCGAAGCGAGGAATCCCCCTCACCCAACTCAGCCTTGACCTCGCGTCCCTTACCCGCCTAGGTTCAGGTTCGATCCGCGACAGGGCTTACCGCTGTGCTTGGGTCAAATGTGAAACAACGCTGCCGAGCCACTGTCCACTTTTGTCCAGTTTTGTCCACTTTTGTCCAGTTTTGTCCACTTTTGTCCACTTTTGTCCAGTTTTGTCCCTCGTCCCCTTGAAGCTCCTTCCATGCACCGCCCAGGCTGACCGAAGAAAGTCGAAAAAGCCTGTTTTTGGCAAAATTGAGCTTAGGCGACCTTACAACGAGCTTACAAGAAGCATGTAGGAGCTTACATCGAGCTTGTAGGAGCTTGGAAGGAGCTTGCAACGAGCTTACAAGATCCCATGCGCGAGCTTAGCCGATCCGTAGCGCGAGCTTACAATGACCGTAGAATTGCCCCTAAAAAACCCCGCGAACCTTGTGGAAATTGAAATTGAGCTTACAACCCCTTGCCCGAAAAGTGTGTTTTGCTTGCAAACAGCGGGGAAACGCGGGACGGTGGTCGCCTTGCCCCGACGTGTCGTTCAGTGAACCGTAAACAGTAAACGGTGAACAGTAAACGGCAAACTGCTTACGGTTCACAGTTTACTGTTTACAGTTCACCATCGGCACATTGGCACATCGACACGTTGGCACATCGACACGTTGGCACATTGGCACATCGGCACATTGGCACATCGGCACATTGGCACATTGGCACATCGGCACATTGGCACACTGGCACGTCGGCACGTTGACACGCTGGCACGTTGGCACTCTACTCGTACTTCAACGTCTCCGCCGGATTCAGCAGCGCAGCTTTCACGGCGTGATAGCTGACGGTGACCAAAGCCAACGCGAGACCCGAGACGATGCTGACAGCGAAGAGCTCCCACCCTACTGTGATCTTGTACTGGAAGTCGGACAGGAAGAGTTTGGTGATCACATACCACGACGCCGGGGCAGCCACCACGAAGGCGATCAATGCCAGGAATACAAATTGGCGATTCAACAAAATGAAGATGGTCGACAACTCCGCGCCCATCACTTTGCGGATGCCAATCTCCTTGGTGCGGTTCAACGCGTTGATTCCCGACAAGCCGAACAGCCCCAGGCAGGAAATGAGTATCGCAAACACTGTGGATAGTCCCATGATGCTCATCCACCGCTGGTACGACTTGTATTGCTTCGCCACATCTTCGTCGAGGAAGGCATAGTCAAACGGACGGTCGGGGTACATCTCTTTCCATATCTTTCCCATCTTCTCCACCGTAGTCGGAATGTTGTCGGGCCTGATCTTGATGAGCATGGTGTTGAGATGACCAACATTCTTCAGGTCCATGCTGAGGATCATAGGCTCAATGCCCGCCACCAACGACCGGAAGTGATAATCTTTGGCCACGCCCAGGATGCGCGCACCCTTGCCCACTGAGTCTTCCTGCCAGTTAAGGAACGAATTCAGCGGGTCGGTCCACTTCATGTCTTTCACCAGCGCTTCATTGACGATCAGCGCGGTGCTGTCGGACGGGTTGGCCGGGTCAAAGTTGCGGCCCATGGTCAACTCAATGTCGAGGGTGGAAAGGTAATAGGGATCTACGGCATACACGTACGCCGACTTCTGCTCGCCTTCTATCTTGTAGCCATACCGCGACCAGCCGCGGTTGAACGACGAGCTTGTACCCGTTACGGCGACGATGTCCGGCTCCTGCTCCAGCCTCGATCGCACCTGCTCCACCGTTTGATCCGACTCCTTGGTCCAGCCCTTCTGCGTAGGCACCACGATGATCTGCTCCTGGTTGTAGCCCAGGTCCATGGTGGTAATGAACTGCATCTGGCGGTACATGATGACCGAACAGATGATCAGGAACGACGACAAGGCAAACTGGAGCACAACGAGCGGCTTGGTAAACCCGGCCCTGACTCGCGAGGTGAATCCCCCTTTGAGCACTAGCGCAGGACGGAACGATGACAAGTAGAGCGCAGGGTAGCTGCCGGCTACAAGCCCGACCACCAGAGCAAGAGAAGTAGTCACGGAAATAAGTTTCAGCCAATCACCGCGCAGCAACTGAATGCCCTTGTCGGTGAATGAATTGAAGCTGGGTAAAAACAAGGCAACGAGGCCCAGCCCGATGATCATGCTCGCGACGGCCAGGAGGACCGATTCGACGGTGAATTGATTCACCAGCTGCGACTTTTGAGCACCTACCACCTTGCGAATGCCCACTTCCGTCCGGCGCGCGGTGGAAGTGGTGAGGGCCAGCGAAATGTAGTTGATACAGGCAATGGAGAGAATGAGGATGGCGATGGCGCCCAGGATATAGGAATACTGACGGTCGCTGACCTTGTGCCAGTGAATCTCCTTCTTGAGGTGCATGTCGGTCAGTTTGGTAAACGGCAACTCGAACATGATCACGTCATCCGGTATGGGTGTGGTGGCGCGCTTTCTCCATTTCGCAATGCGTTCACCCATTTGCTTGTCGACGAACTTGGCCAGGTTGCTTTTGAAGGCCACGAGATCCGCATTCGGGATCAACTGCACAAAAGTCGGCGTGTTAAAATTCCCCCAGTTGTCGAGGTTGCGATCGTAGTACGGTCGGTTCTCCTGGGGCACCAGGATCTTGAAATCAAAACTGGAGTTGGCAGGCGGTGCCTCAATCAGGCCGGCGACGATGAACGACTTCACGCCTTCCACGTCGATGGTGATGGTCTTGCCTATGGGGTCTTCGTCGCCGAAGTACTTCTTCGCGATCTCCGGCGTAATGACGACGTCGCTTTTGTTCTTGAAGAGCTCATCGGGATTTCCTGCCAGCAGCCGGAAGGAGAACATCTTGAAGAAGTCGGCATCCGCGTAGGCAATTTGTTCCGTCAGGGCCTTGTCCTTGTAGCGCACAATGCCGTCTGCATCCGGGTTGTAGCGCGTCGCGTACTGAATCTCCGCCAGGTCTGCCTTCAGTGCCGGCGCCAGCGGAGTCTGCATCCACGCGGAGTATTGGTAAGGGCTTTTGGGGTCGGCCTGCCACGTGTCATAACTCTTCTCCTCGATCCGGTAGATGAGGTCCTTGTTGGCATGAAACTGATCGAAGCTTCTCTCATCCTCGATGTACAGGTAAATCAACACGCAGAACGCAATCCCGATGCTCAACCCAAACGCGTTGATGAACGAGTAAAGCTTCTGGCGCCGGATGTTCCGGGTAGCGACTTTCAGGTAGTTGGATAGCATAGTTCCGAGTTTCGAGTTCCGAGTTTCGAGTTCCGAGTTTCGAGTTCCGAGTTTCGAGTTCCGAGTTTCGAGTTCCGAGTTTCGAGTTCCGAGTTTCGAGTTCCGAGTTT
>JAYRNL010000081.1:0-19393 GCA_041912235.1 Cyclobacteriaceae bacterium | reverse complement strand
GGACTCGTTCGCCTTCCAACTTGGCCCTCGATTGGGCAATCTTTGCGTCCATCGCTTCCTGCAAAGCCTGAATCTGCTTGCGAAGTGCCTCCGCTTTGTTGCTCTTGGATTGATAGCTCTGCTCTTTGGAGGCGATGACTGCACGCAAGCGAACGAGAAGGGCAGGATCAAAGTATTTTTCCTTGATTTCACTGAGTACGACGATGGTATCACCGGTTTTGACAAACTGTCCTTCCTGCACATTCCATTGTTGAATTCTGCCGGCAATAGCCGTCTCGATCGTCTGTGGGCGATTTCCCGGCGACAACGCCGTCACTTTTCCTTTGCCATGAATGTTCTGCTGCCAGGGCAGAAACAATACGACCAGCATCATTAGCGCTATGGTCAACAGCGCCTTAGCCAACTGCTTCCCGGCGTTGGGGGTTTCCAATACCCGCATCGAGTATAGGGTATCTGGCGTCAGGTTCTCTTTGACCGGTTTTTCAGTCATGTCAGGCATGGGTTAGTCAATCAAGGGTTTGACCTCTTCAAGTTTCATCAGTTCAGCAAGTGGTCCTTCGGACTGAATCCGACCTTCGTTCATAACAATGACCCGGTCGCAGGCTGCCATAACCAACGGGTCATTCGAAACGGCGATTAGCGTCCAGGGATTCGCAGGGTCGGTTACCAATTGAATTAACCTGAGTTTTTCAGAGCGAGCTAAGCCGATAAAGAAGTCATTGAGCACCATCAGCTTTGGCTGTTTGGCGATGCAGCGAGCCAGAATGAGTTTCTGGATCACGGAGTCAGAAAAGCCTTTGCCTCCGCTAAGGATATGCGTGCTTAGTCCGTTTGGCAGAGAGTTGACCAGGTCGGCCAGGCCAACGCGATACAGGGCGTTCATGACCTTTGCCGGAGAAGTTCGATAATTGCCCACGGTAAGATTTTCCAGTATGGTTCCATCGAAAAGGTCTCCGGCACTGATGTTTTTGGCAATTCGTTCCCTGAGGTGAGTCAGGTCAAGATCCCGAAGGGAATAGCCGTCCAGGGTTATGGCGCCATGGAAATGGGAGTAGAATCCGGAAAGCAAATTGGTGAGCATCGTCTTGCCGCTGCCACCGGGACCGGCAATGCAGATGCGTTCACCCGGAGCAATTGACAAGTTGATGTCCTGCAAGCGAAACCCTTCCCCGGGCGCATCAAAGGATAGTTTTTTGATTTCAACTCCAAATCCTTTCTCTTCCTTTGAAATGACATCGAGTCCTCCCGAGCGCTCGATGGGCAGATCAGTTACGTGCGAAATCTTGTCAACGGCCGTAAGCAAGTCATAAACCACATCCATATACATGATGATCTTTTCCACCGAATTCACGATGAGAATGATTACGATTTCAGAGGCAACCAACTGCCCCAGCGTGATTTCACGGCCGACAACCAGCGAGGTACCCACAATGAGTAAACCGCCAACTACAGCCGCTTTGAACAAGACAATAGAGGAAAACTGAAGAACCAGCGTGCTGAAATGAATTTGACGGTGTTTCAGGTAACTATTCACATAGTTGTCTGTCTTGCGTACGGGGAGATCGGTGGTGCCTCCCAGCTTGAAGGACTGAATCGTGCGGGCAAGTTCCTCCAGCCAATGGACTACCTGATACTTGTATTTTGATTCATTGATCGATGAGCGCAACCCCCTGGGCCCGGTCAGGTAAAATATGCCAACAAGCACCGAAATGAGCAGGATGCCAAAGAGAATAAAGAAGGGATGGTAAAGTGAAATCAGTAAAAGGCCGAAGATGATTTGAATGCCCGCCGAAGCCAGGTCAATAAGCAATTTGGGAAGACCCTTTTGAACGGTAATCACGTCAAAGAACCGATTGACCAGTTCCGGAGCGTACCGGCTGGAGAGCGCCTCGAGCTGAAGCCTTGGAATACGGTAGGCGAATTCAAAGGCAGCCTTGGTAAATACCCGTCGTTGCAAATAGTCCACCATGGTGATCTGGATCACTTGCAGCCCTCCGCCAACCAGCACGCCCACGATGACAAGGACAATCATCAGATAGACGGAACTGAAAAAAACCCCTCCGGAGATCAATTCCACCGTCGTCTGAATGCCCAAGGGAAGGGCCAGGCTCACCATTCCAACCAGAAGCGCGTAGAAAAGAATGTAGAGGATTTCCTTTCGCTCGGTATTGAGCAGACGAAATAGGCGTTTCATCGGACTAATGGTGCCCTCATCAGGATCCGCTGTCCCGACAGGATTTTCATATATCACCGACGTAAGGCAGATTATTCCCTGACTATCTGTCACCAGAGACTGGATGAGGGAAGGGCTTAGCGTTACATCACGATGCGTGTCGCCGTCAAGACGAACGCCCACCAATTGACCTTTTCTCCTTGTCCAAAGGATGGGCGAGTGGCCTGCCCCGTCATTTATGAAAGTAATGACCGGGTTGATCTGCTCGTCAAGGAATCGCTCCAAGGAGTCCCCGGGGATATGCTTCTTAAGAAAGAGAATCCGGGAGGGATTGGCAGCCTCCATCAAGTCACGTTCGAATTCAGGCAAATCATCCGGCGAATAGGAACGCACATTCGATTCCACCGGCTGCAGGCCCTGCAGATCTATTCCATGGCTGTGAATCAGGCCAATTTCGCGGATAATCCGAACTATAGATTGATTGGTTAGCATGGTTTACCCTTTGATCGCGTTGAAAACAATGGACTCAACAAATTGTTGAAGCTTGTTGTGCTGTTCAGCAACCGGGAGCTTTTTGTCAATGTTTGAAAGCGTCGGAAGATGTTGAATGAAGAATAGCTGCTCATTGGCGGCCAACAGCATGGTTGTTACCAGGCTGTTTGGGTAGGGGTATTCTGGGGCAAGCTCTCGGATAAATTCGGAGATCTTCCTGGTGAGATCCTTGAATCCTCCAAAAAGACCATCCTGGTTATCCGCGTCAACCCATTTCGTGAGGTAGGTCTTCTCAAGCTCATTAACGATGATCCGATGGAGGGCCTCCTCATTTACGTGTTGAAAGGAAGGGTCCATCTTCTTCTCCTCGGTGATGACCTTGATGGCCGCCCGCAGTTTGGCCTCGGGAGATTGAAGACTTCCAGTCGCAAGGTCAAGTCGGTAGTCGAGCCAACTCCAATACCAGGCGGTCAGGTAGTGAAGCAGCCGATGCTTGTTTTCAAAGTACCGGTATATGGAAGGTTCGGTCGAATGGACCTGCTGGGCAAGCTTCTTGAAGGTGAAGTGCTCGAAACCCAGGTGATCGATCATGTCGATACTCTTCTGAATGATCTTCTGGCCCAATTCCGTGGCTTGCGGATCGCGCAGGTACAGCCTTTCGTTTAGTCTGAAAGTAAGTTGGCTCATGCAGGTACATTTACTCGCAAAGATAATAGTAATACTAACTAATATCAATTCGAACTTTCATCAAACCTTTACCTGGTTTAATAATCTTAGAAATTGACCTCTCTATAGAGGATATAGGTGCCGGTAATTAGCACAAACCAGCCAAAAGACCTTCGCAGAACAGGGTTTGGCACATGTCTGGAAAGGCGGTTACCCAGAAAAATGCCGAGAACGGCGAGAAGTGTAATGATGGATAGAAAGAGCCAGTCCATCCTAAAGTTCAGCACGTCCCCAACAAATCCGAACAGTGAATTGGCCGCAATTATTAGCAAAGAGGTGCCCGCAGCGACCTTGAAGGGAAGCCCAGCCAGGAAGACAAGGGAGGGTATGATCAGGAATCCACCCCCTGCGCCAACCAAGCCCGTAATAAAGCCCACGACAAGGCCCAGCGCTGCAAGCGGCCTTGTATGCAAGGAGGGCCGGTCGGCCGTGACTTCACCGCCACGGATCATGGGTAAGGACGCAAAGAGCATCAGTACGGCAAACAGTCCCATGATGAGAAGTCGTTTGCTCAACACGAGATCGTTGTATTGAAACAGTGTCTCTGGAATTAGCGGGAGAACCCATTTCCGGGTGAGGAAAATCGCGAGCAGACTGGGTCCGCCGAAAATTACGCCCGTGCGCACATGGACGAGGTTCTCGCGGTATTTGGGAACAACTCCAATCAAGCTTGTGATTCCCACAACAAACAGGGAATAGGCCGATGCCCGAACAGGTTCAATGTCAAACAGGTAAACCAATACGGGTATCGAAAGAATTGAGCCTCCGCCGCCCAGCATGCCAAGGATCAATCCGATGAAGACAGCAGAAAGGTATCCAAGGTATTCCATGGCACTACCTACCGCATGCGGTCAAATTCAGCAATAAAAGCGTCAGGGTATTTGGTCCGAATAGATTCCTTGAATTTCTCCGCTTTGGCACGGGATGAAAACCCACCCAGGATGAGGGCATAAAATTTTGTGCCGTTTACATTTTTTACCTGGACCGTTACCTTCTTTTTATAGGACGCCTTGAGGTTATCGGCAAGTCGCATCAGGTTAACCAACTCCTGATAGGTTCCAAGCTGGACCCCAAAACCGCCTGGATTCAGCCGTTTTACGTCCAAATCATAGAATTCTTTCTCTTCTGGCGGGGCGCTATCCTGAATGACCACCTGGGTCGTGCTCTTGCCATCGCCGGGGTTGATCACTTCCAGGGAAACGTCGGCAATACCCTGGTTGATGTAGCCGAGCTGCTCAGCGGCTGATCGCGATAAATCAACGATGCGGCCATCGACATAGGGCCCTCGATCGTTAACAGTTACCTCGACCTGCTTCTGATTCGCCAGGTTGGTCACCCGCACCCGGGTACCAAACGGAAGAGTCTTATGGGCAGCCGTAAGTTTGTTGTGTTTGTATTTCTCACCGCTGGCGGTGGTGCGCCCTTCAAACTTGTCGGCATAAAAGGATGCTTTTCCTGTTTGAACCTGGGCCTGGCTTCCGACAACAGCAAAAAATGCAAGCAGCGTCAAAAGTTTTTTCATATGAGCGCGGGATTAGGGCATTGGTAAGTAACGAGTCCGGCAATCCTGATCCCAAATATAGTGTATCGCCAGGGTTCAGGTCTCCGGATAAACAATTGTCATGTCAACTATTTCATCTACCTTTGACCGGCAAATAAAGAATCCAAACTTATTTGCCATGGCACTCGATCCCGCCAAGTTTCTCTTCGAAGCCCTCACCTACGACGATGTCCTTCTGGTTCCCGCCTACAGCGAGGTGTTGCCCCGGGAGACCAGCACCGTCACGCACCTTACGCAAAACATCACCATGAATATTCCCATCGCCTCGGCAGCGATGGATACGGTTACCGAATCGGCGCTGGCCATTAGTGTGGCGCTGGAAGGCGGTATTGGATTCATTCACAAGAACATGACCATCGACCAGCAGGCCGAGCAGGTTCGAAAGGTGAAGCGCTCCCAGAGTGGAATGATCCTCGACCCCGTGACGCTGGGCGTAAGTGCTACCGTCCGGGATGCGGAGAAGATCATGCGTGAGTTCAAGATTGGCGGTATTCCCGTCGTCGATGGAAAAGGAAAGCTGGTTGGAATAATTACCAACCGGGATGTGAGGTTTCAAAAAAATCTTTCCATGCCGGTTGAGGACATCATGACAAAAGATCGGCTCATCACGGCACCCGAGGGTATCACACTCGACAAGGCAGAAGTCATGCTGCAGCGATACAAGATTGAAAAGCTACCCATCGTGAATAAGAAAGGAAAGCTGACGGGGCTGGTGACTTACAAGGACATTCGGAAAAAGAAGAACAAGCCGAATGCCTGTCACGATAAATTTGGCCGCTTGCGTGTGGGTGCGGCGGTTGGTGTAACGGCCGATATGCTCGAACGCATTGAAGCCCTTCGTGTGGCCGGTGTTGACGTGATAAGCATTGACACGGCTCATGGCCATTCCAGGGGAGTGATCGATGCCGCAAAAAGAATGAAAAAGAGATTCCCGGACCTTGAACTGGTAGTTGGGAACATCGCGACGGGTGAAGCCGCCCGGGCGCTGGTGAAAGCCGGAGCAGACGCCATCAAAGTAGGTGTTGGCCCGGGGAGCATTTGCACCACCCGGGTTGTGGCAGGCGTGGGTCTTCCCCAATTGTCCGCGGTCTACGAATCAGCCAAGGCAATCAAAGGTTCAGGAGTTAAAATTATCGCCGACGGTGGAATTCGGTTTTCCGGCGATGTGGTGAAGGCCCTTGCCGCCGGGGCAGATTCAATTATGATCGGCTCGCTGCTGGCGGGAACCGAAGAGGCGCCCGGCGATGTCATCATTTATGAAGGCAGAAAATTCAAGACGTACCGGGGCATGGGCTCCCTTGAAGCCATGGAAGGCGGCTCGAAGGACCGCTACTTTCAGGATGTTGAGGACGATATCAAGAAGCTGGTACCGGAGGGAATATCCGGACGCGTGCCGTTCAAGGGATTGGTTTCTGAGGTGCTCTATCAACTGGTCGGGGGCCTCAAAGCCGGAATGGGCTATTGTGGCGCCCGCAACATCGAGAAACTCAAACTGGCGAAGTTCGTGAAGATCACTTCGGCGGGGATGATTGAAAATCACCCTCATGATGTAACCATTACCCGGGAAGCTCCGAATTATAGCAGAAAGTAAGTTCCAAAAACTTGCGATCTTAGCAGGCTCCCTTAACCGGAGTCGGATTAAATTTCCTTTGTGAAGACCAAAGCACTTGCCCGATTTGCTTTCCTGGCCGCCACGGTGTCCTGGCTGGTCATGGTTTTCTCCGATGTAACCGTTCTGTTCAGCGATCTGAAGGGCCTGATTCCCGACCTCCCGACGTGGCTGCCTAAGGTCATGTTGGACGTCTATGTGATCAGTCTATACTATTACTATAAGTTCAAAATTGAGCGGGATGAATCGCTGAACTTCACCGACCTGCTCTGGCGCGTGTTTGCCACCGGGTTGGTGGCGACCGTACTTTCCCTGACGCTGCGGTTGCTGGATTTCCTGCTGGGTTCAACCAAGCTTTCATCCAATATTTTTTTCATCGAGGTCCAGTACCTGATGAACCTGGGACTGTTCATCAGTTTCCTCATCGCTTCTTTTACTTCCTGGAAGCGCTTAATCCTCTACCAAAAATCAAAATGGCTCATCCGCGGCTGGACTTTCTTTGAAATCGCCCTGCTGGTCGTTCTGCTTTCCGATATCGTTCAGCTCTTTCAGCAGGAATGGATTCTCACCCTGGTGAGCGTATTGACGGGCCTGCTTGCGCTTGTTTTGTCGGCCAACATGAAATGGGTGGCTTACCTGAACTTTCGGCAAAAGTGGACGAGCCTCCTATTGCTGATGCTGGCGTTCTTCTACCTGGGTTATTTCTTCTACACCACAAACCGTTTCTCCGAAGAGATCGCCGCCCAATCAACGGCCTTTCTCGAATTCAACACGCATGTTTTCAACATCTATCTCTTTTCGTTTGTAATCCTATACGGCATTTTCTCCTTCCTGGTGATTCTGTTCAACCTTCCGACCTCTTCGGTATTTGAACAGAAACTGGAGGAGGTCGTCAATTTTCAACGCATCAGCCAATCGGTTCAAACCGAGCAAAGCGAAGAGAGTGTGTACGACATCCTGCTGGAAAGCTCAGTGAGTTCGGTGTTTGCCGACGCCGCCTGGCTGGAGATCAAAGGTGACCACGAGCAATACCGGTTGCAGACCCGAAACATCGCGGAGGCCGAAGCGATGAGAATAGAGCAGCATTTGAATGGTCGCAACGTTAAAGGCATTCTCGATCAAAGTACAGACAGGACACGAAATCTCTCGTCGCACCTGGCCACGCTGAAGGGAACCCGTTTCAGGTCCATCATGGCCTTCCCGGTTCAGGTGAAAGGAGAGAAGATTGGCACACTCGCCTTGTTAAAGGAGTTGCCCGACGGGTTCAACAAAGAGATGACCCAGATTGTAGCCGCGTTTGCCAACCAGGCAGGCATCTCCATTGAAAACTTCCGGCTCATGAAAGAAGCGCTTCAAAACGAGCGCTATAAGGAGGAGTTGAAGATTGCCAAGACGGTTCAAAAAAGTCTGCTGCCCAACAAGCTGGAATCAGGCCCGGATTTTGAGATTGCCGCGTTTTCGGAATCCGCTGACGAAGTTGGGGGTGATTACTACGATACGTTGCGGATTACCGAAAGCCAGGTGGGATTGATCATCGCCGACGTGTCTGGCAAAGGAACGACGGCCGCATTCCACATGTCCCAGATGAAAGGGATCTTTCACAGTCTCGCCCAGCAGGAATTGGACCCCAAAGAGTTCATGATCCGGGCGAACCAGGCTTTGCGGTATTGCCTTGAGCGCGGTTCGTTCATATCGGCTACGTATTTCGTGGTGGACACCAAGGAGAGGAAAATACATTACAGCCGGGCAGGTCACTGCCCCGTGTTGTATTACCGTGCTTCCGAGAGAAAGGCCGCTTACCTGGAGGACAAAGGCGCGGCGCTGGGGATGGTAAAAGGCAAAGACTACTGCAATTTTGTTGAGACGAAGATGATCAGTTATGCTCCCGGCGATTTTATGGTGCTATACACCGACGGAATCACGGAAGCCAAGAACCCGAAGGGCGAGGAGTTTGGGCTGGATCGACTCCGGGATGCGATGGTGGAGGCAGCCACCTTGTCGCCCAAAGAAATGCAGGAGCGACTGATCAAGACACTTTACGAATACACAGGCACGGAGGAAATTGATGACGATTACACTACCATGATTGTGAAATTCAGGCACCAAGAACATTAAAAACCTAAATACGTTAGAAACCTATGGTCCACATCAAGCGCTTACAGGAAGACGGGGCTGACATCCTGGCGGTCGTCGGAGAAATAGACGCCAGTTCATCCATCGAGCTTGACCTTGCCATCGCCAAAAGCGTGGGCGAAGGCTTTACGCGGATTCTTGTGGACTGCAGCGCGTTGGAGTACATCTCCTCTGCCGGCCTGGGAGTGTTTATGTCCTACATCGAAGAATTCAAGGATAAAAAGATTTCCATGGTCTTATATGGTATGAAGGATAAGGTTCAGAACACTTTCCAGATCCTCGGACTGGCCAATCTTCTCCATATCCGACCGACCAAACAGGACGCCAAGAATTTGTTGCATGAGCTATCGGCATAAAATCGGCTGTAGCCTTGAGAACCTCAAGGGCATCAGGGACTTCGTCAGGAAGTCCCTGCGGCCGCATGTCACATCCGAGGTGGTGATGAACGAGATCATCCTCGCCCTTGACGAGATGTGCTCAAACCTGATGATACATTCGCATCACTGCAACCCGGACCACTACCTCGAGATAAGTATTGACGTGCCACAAAAGAATCACCTGGTTTTTGAAATTACCGACGATGGTGAAATGTTCGATATCAACCAGTTTGCTGAACCCGCCCTGGACAACCTGGTTCATGAGAAGCGCAAAGGCGGATTGGGCATTCGTTTGGTAAAATCCATCATGGATGACGTAAAGTACTTTTCACGCAACGGCCGGTTTGTCTGTCAGCTCACCAAGCAGGTGAGTTGAATCGTTTGTTGATCCCGTCGCACATCGTATTTTTGCGGGTTCTAAACTAACTCCACGGTGCGGTCCTTCTATCTTCTGCTGCTAATCTTGCACGCTTCGTCAGGAATTGCCCAGGTGGCCGCCGTGCCGGCCGGGGAAAAGCCTGTTACTTTTTTTACCGTGGGCGGCAGCGTGGTAACCACGGAAGAATTCAACTACCTCTTTCGCAAGAACCATCCGAAGAAGGAGGAATTTACTGAAGCGAAGGTGAACGAATATCTTGAGTTGCTGATCACCTTCAAGAGCAAGGTGGCTGAAGCAATTGCGAGAAAGTATGATACCACGCGGGTGTTTCGCAAGGAATTGGCCTCGTACCGGGCAGAGTTGAGAAAGCCATATCTCCCCAACAATGATGTGTTGGACCGCCTTACGCGCCAGGCCTACGAACGCATGACTCTTGAAATACGGGCATCGCACATACTGATTTCATTAAAGACTGACGCAACACCCGCCGACACACTCGCTGCCTACCAGCGGATATTGAAGTTGAGGGAACGCGTGCTTGCCGGTGAAGACTTTTCGACACTTGCCAGGGCAACTTCAGAAGATCCCACAGCGCGCTCCAATGGAGGTGACCTCGGATATTTTTCCGTCCTCCAAATGGTGTACCCCTTTGAAGAAGCTGCTTATGGTTTAAAGACAGGAGAGGTTTCGAAGCCAGTCCGCACACGGTTTGGGTATCACCTGATACGGGTGAACGACCGAAGGTTGGCCCGTGGGGAGGTGGAAGTATCACACATTATCCTGAGGACAGGTACTACAGACGACAAAAAGGTTAAGGCAAAAATCTTTGATATCTACGCTCAACTTCAGGGAGGACGTTCCTGGGATGAACTCTGCAAGGAATATTCTGACGACCAATCCACAAAAAACACGGGAGGTCGGCTCCGGCCTTTCGGCGTTGGCGTCCTGGCGGGCATACCGGAGTTTGAGAATGCCGCCTTTTCACTGCATACGCCGGGCGAGATTTCTGATCCTTTCCAGTCAAACTACGGATGGCACATCGTACGGTTGGAGAGAAGGATTCCGGTAGCTCCGTATGAGACGGTACAGGAGTCGCTTCGCAAGCGAATTAGTCGGGATGAGCGATACCGGATGGCCGAAGAGCAAGCCGTATGGTCCCGGCTCAAGGCATTGGGATACGCAGAACAGCCGGATGTCAAGGCGCAGGTAATCGCGTTGGCCGACAGTTCCCTGCTGCAGGCAGCCTGGCGTTTTCGCGGACCTAACGAATTGCTGAGCAAAACCCTGTTCGTGCTCGATAACCGTTCTTTTACTGTTTCGAATTTCGCAGCCTATGCCAGGGAAGAGCAACAACCAACATCCGTGCGTCCCACCCTTGCCATGGAGCAACTGATCCGAAAGTTTGCCCAGCAGCAGATGGAAGACGCGGAGGACGAGCAATTACTGAGGACCAAGCCGGAGTACCGTAACCTCGTGAATGAATATCGGGAAGGAATTCTCCTGTTTACCATTATGGAAAAGGAAGTCTGGAACAAGGCCTCAGAAGACACCATCGGGTTAAAAGGTTTCTATAACCTCAATCAGCAGAAATACCAGGCCGGCGAACGTGTCAGGGCTACACTCTTTGCCACGGACGATTCAGTCTTCTTTCAATCCATCAAACAAAAGATGATTTCGGGAGATTCGATCACGCGGGACCAAATGAAGAAGTTTCGCTCCGTCCAGGGACCCCGGAATTTCGCACCCGGAGAAAGTAAGGCCGTGGATCGTGCCCCCAAAACGATCGGCGTCCATTACCTGAAAGTGGACAATAACTACGTTGTGGTCCAGGTGAGCAGTCTTGTGCCTCCGGGCATCCGGGAACTGGGTGAAATCCGGGCACAGGTGATTTCCGATTACCAGGATACCCTTGAAAAGAACTGGGTGAAGGAACTCCGGGCGAAATATCCGGTACGAATAAATAACAAGGCAAAAAAGCTCGTTATTCGTCAATTAACCCAGCCATCTCTGCCATGACAATCCGATCGCTGCCCCTGTTTGGTCTTTTACTTCTTCTGGTCGCCGGATGTGAGCTTATTCGTTGGAAGAAGGAGGAAAGAAAGACGGTTGATGAGGGGCCCAGACCGGTGGCCAGGGTAAATGAGGTGTATCTGTATGAAAATGACCTCGAAGGGATTGTTGACAAGAATACGTCTCGGGAGGATAGCACAGCGCGCGTGACGGCGTATGTGGATAGCTGGATCCGGAAGCAACTAATCATTCAGGAGGCCACCAGTAAAATGAACATTGATGAGGCTGAGGTTGAGCGGAAGGTTCTCGACTATCGATACAGCCTGATCGGGTACGCATATCAGAATTATTACATCCGGCAGCACCTGAACGACACGATTTCTGAACAGGAGATTGTCGACTATTACAATGACCACCTGGACAATTTCACGCTCAAGCAAAACATTGTAAAGGGCACGTACATCAAAGTCCCCAAATCGGCGCCGCGAACGAATAAGATAAAGGATATGATCTTCTCGCGGAAGCTCAAAGAGCAGGAGGAACTGCGGTCTTATTGTTTGAGCTTTTCTTCGGCTTATCACCTGGGGGACAGTCTCTGGATTGAGTTTGACAAACTGGTGGTGAACAGTCCTATAGCCGAGATACCCAACAAAATTCAGTTCCTGAAGACCAATCCCTACTACGAAACGAGTGATAACGACTTCCTCTATTACTTAAAGGTTGACGAATACAAGATTTCAGATAACGTCTCTCCGTTGGAATTCGTTAAAGAAGACATCCGTAATATTCTGTTAAACAAAAGAAAAGTGGAACTTGCGAGGACTTTGGAGAACGAAGTGTATCAAAATGCAGTCAAACAGAAGAACTTTGAAATTTTTGACCGTTAGTTTACTGGTTATCGCGACGGTTCAATTCGGTCGTGCGCAGGAAACAAAGGGGTTTGTCGTGGATAAGATCATTGCCAAAGTCGACAACTACATCCTGCTGAATTCTGAGTTTGAAGGAGCCTATCAGAACTATCTTTCCAATGGAGGGCGCGCATCGGAACAGTCGCGATGCGGGATCTTCAGCCAGATGGTTATCAATAAACTATTGGTCGCCAAAGCGGAAATCGATTCCGTCGTTGTCACCGATCTGGAAGTGGACAACAACACCGACCAACGGATGCAGATGATCCTTCAGAATTCCGGAAACTCGCCCGAGCAGCTCGAGCGGACTTATGGAAAAACCCTGGAGCAAATCAAGTTGGAGCTTCGCGAGCAGATTCGCGAACAGATGATGGGCAATGCGATGCAACGAAAAATCACCAAGGGTCTCAGTGTGACACCGGCGGAGGTCAAGCGCTTTTTCAACAAGATTCCTCACGACAGCCTGCCTTTCTATTCCGCCGATGTTGTGGTTGCACAGATCGTGAAGAAGGCATCCATCAGCGACGCCCAGAAGTTCGAGACCAGGCAAAAGTTGAATGAGATCCGGCAGCGAATTCTTGACGGTGAAGATTTTCATGAACTGGCGAAGAAGTTCTCCGAAGACCCGAGCGCGCAATACAATGGCGGCGAAATGGGCTATGTTGGACGCGGCTCGATGGTGCCTCAATATGAGGCGATGGCCTTCAAACTCAAGAAAGGAGAGCTTTCGCAACCCTTCGAATCCATGTTTGGGTTTCACATCATGCAACTTATTGACCGCCGGGGTAACGAATACAACTCTCGTCACATTTTGATTTCGGCGGTCCCTTCGCGCGATGACCTTGCCCGGGCTGAAAAATACCTGGACAGCCTGAGATTGGCGATTATGCGTGACAGCATTTCATTCGAAGACGCGGCGAAGAAATATTCCGATGACCAGCGCACCAAGGGTTTCGGCGGCTACTTTACCGATGAAGATGGGGGCACCAAAATGTCCATCAAGGACATGGACCCCGTTGTCTATTTTAACATCGACACGATGAAAGTGGGCACGATCGGGAGGCCGACGGTTTATCGCACAGACGACGGCAAGGACGCTGTGCGAATTTTATATTTCAAGGAACGTCAGTCGCCGCACCAGGCGAACCTGAAGGACGACTGGCACCGGATCCAGGCGGCCGCGCTGGCCGAGAAGCGCGACAAAATGCTCTCCAAATGGTTTGAAAAGGCAAAGAATGATGTCTTTATCAAGATCGACCCCTCATTCGAAGGCTGCGGTATCCTACAATAACACCCGTTCATAAATCTTTTCCTCCTGATGCAACGATACGCGAATGATATTGACGCCGCCAACGCATTGTCGGAGGCTTATGCAAAACTGACCGCCGAGATTGCCCGGGTTATTGTAGGGCAGGAGGAAGTTGTCCGCCTGGTGCTTACCGGCATTTTCTGCCAGGGGCACTCGTTATTGGTGGGGGTACCCGGTTTGGCAAAGACCCTGTTGGTGCAGACTATCTCCAACGCCTTGGATCTTCAATTCAAGCGCATACAATTCACGCCCGACTTAATGCCCTCCGATATTGTAGGCGCGGAGACGATGGACAAGGAGCGCAATTTTCATTTTGTGCGCGGTCCTATTTTCGCCAACATCATTCTGGCCGATGAAATCAACCGTACGCCACCCAAGACGCAGGCCGCGCTCCTGGAATCCATGCAGGAATACGCGGTGACCATTGCCGGCCAGCGCTATGAGCTGCCGCGCCCGTTCTTTGTTCTCGCCACCCAGAATCCGATCGAGCAGGAGGGAACTTATCCGTTGCCTGAAGCCCAACTGGACCGGTTCATGTTCAATATCTTTCTGGACTACCCCACGTATGAGCAGGAACTTGAGATCGTCAAGACAACCACGGCGGATGACGTGATGTCCGTGCAGAAAGTGCTTTCGGCAGAGGATATTGTGTACTTCCAGCACCTGGTTCGGCGAGTTCCTGTTCCCGATAACGTGGTGGAGTATGCCGTTAAGTTGAGCCACATGACGAGGCCGGGCAGAAATGGTTCGACGATCGCCAACGACTACCTGGAATGGGGGGCTGGCCCACGTGCCTCACAGTACCTTGTGCTGGGCGCAAAGTGCAATGCGTTGTTGAACAAGAAGTACTCACCGGATATCGAAGACGTCCGCGCCATAGCGGCGGCCGTGTTGCGTCATCGGATGGTACGCAATTTCAAGGCTGAGGCCGACGGAATCACCGTCGATGGGATCATCGGCAAACTTATTGCGGCACACTAACGGTCCTGGATTCATCCCTGAACCGACGGACCATGGCGATCACAAAGCCCAGGGTAAGCAATCCGGTGCCCAGCCAGAGAATATTGATGTAAGGTTTCTCCATCGCCTTGATAATGACCCAGTCCTTCTGACGGGTCTGCAGGCCAAGCACAAATTCGTTTTTGTCGGGGTGAATATTGAGGAGGGTGATCTTTACCCCTAGTTCGCCGGTCTCGGCAGGGACGCGGCCCACCTCGGTGCGGTTTCGTATCAGGAACAGGGGTTCCAGGTAGTAGGTGTCATGTTCTCCTTCCACCTTAATTACAATTCTTACCGCAACGTCCTCGTCTGTCAGGCGAACCCCGGGAATTTGCAACACCCGCTCCACCTTGTCGACTACGGAAACGTAATCGTTGATAAAGAATTTTTCTCCCGGTTTCACGTGCAATTCTTCCATGGCCGACCATTCCGGTTCTGCTTCCCGATTCATGGGAGCGGAAACATGGGTATAGAGGTCGCGATCCAGGTTCCGGCGAATGTCGGGTGAAGGCAGGATGCCTCCCATACCGGGATTCATTTGAACCCGTGGGAAAAGCGTTGCTGTCACTTTTCCGTTCTGCCGGAGTTGGATCTCGTAGAAAGTGTTCTCCGGATAGATCTCGAAAGTATCGCGTGCCTGATACAGGACCTTTTCCTTATAGACGATGTTTCGCCTGGCCACCACCTTAAACGGATCCTTGGTGGTCTCCACGTCACTCCGCTTTACATAGCCTGACTTTTCACGAGGCTCAAGTCGTTCACCAAGGAACTCGATTTCATACCCGCCCATCGTACGCGGCTCATTGATGAACAAGAGCAGGTTATCGCGATTGAATTCGGTGCCCATCTCCCGGTTGTACAGCAGGCCTGTGTTATTCAACGACACAACTTTGGAATAGCCCGATGAATAGAGAATGCCGATCAGCATGAGCCCCATGCCGATGTGAGCGATAGCGCCACCCGAAAGTCGTGGATTTAACTTCAGCGTCCGGTACAGTACGCGACTGTTGCCGACAATGACATACAAACCCGCCAGGGCCAGAATCATGAAGGAAGGTTCGGTAATGCGTGTAAAGACGATCAGCGCAGCCATCAGTACCAGGCTGATAAGTGCCGGTGTAAGCAACTCTTCTTTCAGCTTGCTCCGGTCCATTTTCTTCCACCAGAAAAATTGACCTGTTCCTGAAATGAGGGCCACGGCCACGCCGAACCATAATTGGATCCGCGAGTAGAATTCAACCTGGTTGGCGGGCGGAGCGAGGTTGGACCGGGCCCCGAAGATTTCGACAATCTTGTTGTATACCGGGATGGAGGTAGGGACCAGCACCTGAAATCCCATGAGGCACAACGCCGCTGCGCCGAGGAAGATCCAGAATTCGCGGGAGTAGGTCGATAGTTCCTTGGCTGTGGTGGGAATTTCTTTCCAGCGTACCCCGGCAAGCACTACGGCGGCGATGGTAAAGAACAACAGGTAGATGAGCAATTGGCCTGACAGCCCTAAATCCGTGAACGAGTGCACGGAAGCATCCCCCAGGATGCCGCTCCGCGTGAGAAATGTGGAATAGAGGATGAGGAGGAAAACAGCAAGCACCAGGATGAGTGAAAGCTTCAATCCGGAAGAATTGTTTCGGGCCACCAGCATCGAGTGCAACGATGCGATCAACACCAGCCAGGGAACGTAAACAGCGTTTTCAACAGGGTCCCAGTTCCAGTATCCCCCAAAACTGAGTGTTTCATAGGCCCAATACCCGCCCATGAGAATTCCCAGGCCAAGAACGGCGCCTCCAATGAGCGTCCAGGGCAGGGCAGGTTTGATCCACTCTGTATACTTCCGTTGCCACAGTCCAGCCATCGCAAAGGAGAAAGGAACCAGGGTGAGGGCAAACCCAAGAAACAGCGTTGGCGGGTGAATCACCATCCAGTAATTCTGTAACAGGGGATTGAGGCCGTTGCCGTCCTTCGGGATGAAGTTTGGTTGCAGGGTGAAAATCGGATCGTCCATGGCATCCCGGAGGAGGATAAACGGTGAGCTGCCTATTTTCAGGTCGAGGCCCGGGATTACAACCCCAAGGATCATGGATGCAAGAAAGGCCTGCACAAGTGAGAAAATGCTCATCACAGGACCCTCCCAGTTCTGCCGACCGTAAATCAGCAACACGCCGATCACGGCATGCCAGAACATCCAAAGGAGGAAGCTGCCTTCCTGACCCTCCCAGAAACACGAAATCATGTACTGCCCCGGCAGGTGGCGCGAGGAGTGAGCATACGCGTAATGGTATTCGAAGTAATGCTGGTAGATGATCGTGAACAGCGTGACGATGATTCCCACTACAGCGGCGGAGTGTACGACAAAGGCCATGCGACCATTGTTGATCCACTCAGGTTGCAACGCAGAATCAGCAACCGAGGAAGCACGCCAATACGAAAAAGCGGCGATCAGTGCCGTGACGAAGGAGGCAATAACAAAGAAGTGGCCGAGGTTGCCAATGAAATAATGCATGATCAAAGCTAGCTAAACCGGCTAAACCCGGGCGTTGAGTTTATTCTCCTGGTATTTCGAAGGGCATTTGAGGAGAATCTTGGTGGCCACGAACCTATCGCCCTGGAATCCGCCGATGACAACAATCTTTTCCGAACGAGTGAAATCCGGGGGCATGGGCTCATTGTAAAACACGGTCTGCTCCCGTTTCGCATCATCGACCAAAACAAATGAAAAGGAGAGCTTATCGGCACCGGGTTGGATGCCCACAAGGGCTCCATCGGGTCCCTTTTTTAGTTCACCCACCACATGAATGCTGGTCGTATTTCCCTGAGAGGCCATTTGGTAGGCCTGGTCAAAGGAAACGTAGGTGCTGGCGTCGCCCGCGGTTGAAATGATGATGGCGATGGCGGCGGCAATGACGAGGATGGCAATGATGTGTGTCTTCTTCATAACGGAACTCCTGCTACCTGACAAAGGTAAAGAGTTTAGGCCAAGAAAAGGGGCCCGTGAATGGGCTACTTTTTGGCGAGTTCGTCGGCCTTTCTTTCCAGTTTGCTGGCTTTTCGATCGAGGGCGAACACATATCCGATCAGGCCAACCAGGATTACGACGAGGATCGCTACGACCACATAAATCTTTCCTTCCGAGCGCATGGTGTCGGCCATTTCAACCTCCTGTGAAAATGCGGGGAGAGCGGCGAGCAGGAGCGCGAACAGACTAACGATTCCTTTCATATTCAATATCCAGAATTTTTTCTTCAGCATTCAGGATGCGAATCCGGAGGGAAGCAATCCAGACTCCCAGCAGAATCCATCCGGCAACGGCTGGGTAGAAAACGCGGCGCATGCTGCTGTCAAGGTCGTACATGTTAAAGCCGGGATTTCCGCCGCTTCCCGGATGCATGGAACTTGTCATCCGTGGGATAATAAAGATCAGCGGTATCATGGCCGCGAAGGCGAAGATGGCATAGACCGAGCTGAGTCGGGCGCGTTGCTCCTGATTGTCAAGTGAGCCGCGCAGGACGAAATAGGCGAGATAGATGAGTGTGGCGATGGCCGCTCCATTTTGTTTGGGGTCGCCGTGCCAGGGGGAGCCCCAGGTATAGTTGGCCCAAATCATGCCGGTACCGATGCCCAGCAGTCCGAACATCAAACCGGTGTGTGCGAAGCCAGCGGAGATGCGGTCATCCAGTGGATTGTGGCCGCGCAAGTATTTTACCGCATAGATCACGGACAGGAGAAACAAAACAATCATGCCGAACCACATGGGCACATGAAAATACAAGGCGCGGATACTTTCATTGATGATGTTCAATCGAGGGACGTCCATCAGGAAGCCGCCGACAACCGCATAGAACAGAAGTGCAACAGACAGTATTTTCCACCAACTCTTCATTCGAAAATCTAGCTCCGCCAAATATAGGGGAAGAGGAGATAGGAAACGGCGGCGGCCATGAGATTTATGGCAACGAGCATCAGCAATTCATTTTGACTGGCAACCCACTCCAGTCCGTCGATGCAGTTCTTGGTGATCTTGATCGACATAAGAAGCAGGCCGATGATGATGGGGAAACTCAGTATGGCCATGACCATGCTTCCGTTGTTGGTTTTTGAAGCGATGGCCGAAAGCAAGGAGAGTGCGGCGGAGAAGCCGAATGACGAGAGCATCAGGGTAACAAGGAAAAGCGGAGTGTCCTGGATGGGGTTGTTCAGCCACAAACCAAAGAAGAGAAATCCGGCAAAGGAAATTCCCGTGCACAACATAAAGCCGTACAAGATTTTTGAAGCGATGATCTTTTCTGGCGACACGAGGCTGTATAAGTACAGCATGGTCCCGGGGCGATCGTTGATAAAACTCTTGGCGATGGCATTGACCAGGGTGGAAAGAACCGCCATCCAAAAAAGAGCGCTCCAGAGCGAGGGTGCCAGGGAGCGGTTCTGCAATCCCAGGGCGAGGTAATTGATGAATACGAGCGAGATCAGATAAAGAACGAGACTGAAGAAGATGGCCTTCTTCCGGAATTCGGAGCGGAGTTGGTAGAGCAGCAGTTCTTTCATGGTCAGGCCGGTGCACCTGATTCCCGGGCCATCTTTAGGAGTTGCTTGAGCGTGAGTATTCCGATTGCGCCGAAGAAGCCCAGGGCGAAACCCACCACCAAGGCTATGGAAAGTTTGGGACTGGCCGGTTTCTTGAACGGGGTGAAGCCTTCGATGAGTTGAATACTGTTGAATAGTT
>JAYRNL010000080.1:0-23073 GCA_041912235.1 Cyclobacteriaceae bacterium | reverse complement strand
TGTCGTCTGCGATCTGTCGCAGTTTGACTGGGAAGACGATCAGCATCCGCGAAGATCTTTTGCACAGACGGTCATCTACGAAATGCACGTGGCTGGCTTCACCAAGCATCCCAATTCGGGCGTCACACCGTCGAAGCGCGGTACATTTTCCGGCCTGATCGAAAAGATACCCTACCTGGTTGACCTGGGAGTTAACGCGGTGGAGTTGCTACCCGTATTTCAATTCGACGATATGCCGACACCTGACGGGCGCAAGAACTATTGGGGCTATGATCCTATTTCGTTCTTTGCCCTGCATCAGCACTATAGCAGTTCAATCGACCCGCTCTGGGCCCTGGATGAATTTCGCACCATGGTGAAGGCCCTGCACAAGGCGGGGATTGAGGTCTTCCTCGATGTGGTCTACAACCACACGGCTGAAGGTGGAGCCGACGGCCCTACCTATTCCTTCCGCGGAATTGACAACAGTGTCTACTACACTCTGGAAACGGACAAATCAAAGTACGCGAACTTCTCCGGGACGGGTAACACCCTCAATGCCAACAACCCCATCGTCAGGCGGATGATCGTGGATAGCCTCCACTATTGGGTAAAGGAAATGCACATCGACGGATTCCGTTTCGACCTTGCATCCATTTTGTCAAGAGACGAGCGCGGCAACCCGATCGAGAACCCGCCCGTACTCTGGGACATCGAGTCGGATCCTATTCTGGCAGGCACCAAACTCATCGCAGAAGCCTGGGATGCCGCCGGATTGTACCAGGTGGGCACCTTTATCGGCGACAGTTGGAAGGAATGGAATGGTAAGTTTCGCGATGATGTACGCTCGTTCATACGCGGCGATGGCAACACCGTCCGCTCGTTTGTCACCCGCCTCGTCGGTAGCCCGGACCTTTATGGAAACGACGAACGCGAGCCGGAACAGAGCGTCAACATTGTAACGTGCCACGACGGCTTCACCCTGAACGACCTGGTCACCTTCAACAACAAGCATAACGACGCCAACGGCGAAAACAACAAAGACGGAAGCAATCATAACCTAAGCTGGAACTGCGGGGTGGAGGGACCTACCGATAACCCGGGCATTGAAGCTTTGCGCAAACGCCAGATCAGAAACCTCTTTGCGGTGACCTTATTATCGGTAGGCACTCCCATGATTACCATGGGCGATGAAATCCGTCGCACGCAGCGGGGAAACAACAACGCCTATTGCCAGGACAATGAAATCAGCTGGTTCGACTGGGATCTGGTCAAGAAGAACCAGGACTTGTTCCGGTTTGTGAAGATTCTTATTGAAATGCGTCTCCTCCGTGATGCCGCCCAGCAGAAGTACGGGCTCAGTCTACGTGAGCTCCTGGAGCAACGACTTGTCGCCTGGCATGGTGTGCGGCTCAACGAGCCCGACTGGTCGGACAACTCACACGCCATAGCCTTTACGGTCACCAGCCTGACCGGCAATACCCGGATGCACTACATGGTTAATGCCTGGATGGAACCACTCGACTTTGAACTGGAAGAAAACATAAACAGCCCATGGAAGCGGTGGATAGACACCGCCCAGCCGGCACCCAAAGACATCTACACGTGGGACGAGGCGCCTCGCATCACCGCCAACCAATATACCTTGCGGCCGTACAGCATTGTGGTGCTGGTCGCTTTCCGCAAGTAGGGCGAAGGCTGATGGAGTGGTAACTTCACGCTTCACGAATTGAAAACGCATGGAGAGCAGCAGCATAAGCCTGTCGAATACAGCCGACTTCAAGTCACTCCCCCGGTTGAGCGAACAGCTTGCGGCGGCCGGCGTTACCCGGACATTCCAGGAAGGTGACCTGATCCTGGGCGAGCAAGCCCGGATCAAGGCGATCCCCATTGTAACCCGGGGAAGCGTGCGGGTGATCCGCCGTGATGAAGATGGCCGTGAGCTGCTGCTCTACTACATCCGGGCAGGGGAGAGCTGCATCATGTCCTTCCTCGGCGGGCTGCATAACGATACCAGCAAGGTGATGGCCGTAGCGGAAGAAGATACGGATATACTATTTGTGCCGCTGGAGAAAGTCATCGCCCTGGTCCGCGATAACCCGGAGTGGCTGGACTACATCTTCCGGCTCTACCACCGACGCTTTGAAGAGTTGCTCGATGTCGTCAATGCCGTAGCCTTCAAGAAGGTGGATGAGCGATTGCTGGACTATCTTCGCAGGAAGTCGTCCATAACCAACAGCAAGACATTGCACGTTACCCACGAACAGCTGGCCAACGAACTGGGCTCGGCCCGGGTGGTGGTCTCACGGCTCTTAAAACGGATGGAGGAAGAAGGCCTTGTGCAACTGGGAAGAAATAAAATTACGCTTGTGTAACTTCGGTTACCGACTGCAAACTTTGTTGGGAATAGATTTGTTGCATAATCAACTAACCCCGATTAACCATGAAATCAAATGTAGGTACCCTGGATAAGTTCGTTCGCATTGGAGCAGCTGTCCTTATCGCCATCCTCTATTTCGCCAACATCATTTCCGGTACGCTGGCCATCATCCTGATGGTGGTCGCCGCCATTTTCCTGGTAACCGGCCTGGTCAACTTCTGCCCGTTGTACTGGGCGTTGGGTCTTTCCAGCCGTCCCAAGCAGGAGGAGCCTAAGCAGCCCGTCCAGCCGGCACAGCCGAAGTGATAGAAGATTTTTCTACAGTTAAGTAACTAAAGTAGCGGTCCTCCTGCCGGCGCCGCTATTATTTTTGCAGTCAAACTAAACGCTTAACCCCATGGTGATTCACCAATTCGAGGACAAGAACCTGGCGCATTATTCGTATGCGATCGTGAGCAAGGGGCAAATGGCCGTGATCGACCCTGCCCGCAACCCGCAGCCGTACTATGATTTTGCCATCAGCCAAAAGGCGAAGATCGCCGCGATCATTGAGACGCATCCGCATGCCGACTTCGTGAGCAGTCACCTTGAGATGCACCAGTCCTCCGGCGCCACCATCTACGTGAGCAAACTCCTTGGAGCGGAATATCCGCATGAGCCATTCGATGAAGGCCAGGCTATCGTGCTTGGTGATATCACCCTGAAAGCCATCAATACACCCGGTCACTCACCTGATAGCATCAGCATCGTCGCCGTGGATGCAGATGGCAAAGAGAAGGCCGTGTTTACCGGTGATACCCTTTTCATCGGCGACTGCGGCCGGCCTGACTTGCGTGAATCGGCGGGCGCCATCACCGCCGCCCGCGAAGACCTGGCCCGGCAGATGTACAGCTCCTTGCGTGAAAAGCTCGCCCTACTTCCCGACGCCGTGCAGGTGTATCCTGCCCACGGGGCGGGCAGCCTCTGCGGCAAAGGGCTGAGCAAGCAGAATGTAAGCACAATCGGCGCAGAAAAGATGGGCAACTGGAGTCTACAGCCTATGACCGAGGCGGAATTCGTCAAAGCACTCCTGGAAGATCAGCCGTTTGTCCCCAAGTACTTCCCGTATTCCGTAGGCATCAACAAGCGGGGTGCCCAACACTTTCGTGACGCCATCCGCCAGGTGAAACGCATGCCACTTCCCGGCGTCACCGAACTACCCATTATCGACGCCCGCCCCGAGCGACTGTTCAAGAAGGGTCACCACAAGGGGTCCATCAACCTCATGCGCGATACCAAGTTTGAGACCTGGCTGGGAAGCATTGTAAGCCCGGGCGAGCGATTCTACCTGGTAGCCGAAAGTGAAGAGGCGATCAACGAGCTGATCGAACGCATCTCCCGCATCGGCTACGAAACGCAGATCGAGGGTGCGTCCGTGGTTGAAGCGGGACCCGCTGAGATGAACGTGTTCGACCCCGAATTGCTACGCAAAGCCGAAGATGCTTTTACGATCCTCGACATCCGCAATCCGTCTGAAGTGAAAGCGTCACGCATATTCAAGAAGGCCATACATATTCCCCTCTATGAGCTGCGCGAGCGGGTGAAGGAAATCCCCACCGACAAACCCGTCGTCGTGCATTGTGCCGGCGGGTACCGCAGCGCGGCGGGAAGCACCATCGTGCGGACTGCACTCCACGGCAGTGTGCCCGTATTCGATTTAAGTGAAGCCGTAAAAACATTTCAAGAATGAATTTTTTCACAAAGCATAAACTGGCCGTTATCGGAATCGCCCTCGGCGCCATCGGAGGGTACCTGTACTACCACTTCATTGGCTGCACTTCTGGAACCTGCCCGATTACATCCAAACCGTTGAACAGCACGCTCTATGGAAGCATGATGGGGTGGCTGCTGTTCACCTCTTTTCAGAAAGAAAAAACAAAGACTAACCAACCCAACGAATAAGCCGAACAATGAAAACTATCGTAGACGTTCGTACTCCCGGAGAATTCGCCGGCGGCCACGTGCCCGGCAGCATCAATATCCCGTTACATCAGGTGCCGGACCGGCTGGCCGATTTCAAGACGATGCAGCAGCCCATCGTGCTCTGCTGCGCCAGCGGAAACCGGAGCGGCCAGGCCACGCAATGGCTTCGCGCCCAGGGCGTGAATTGCGAGAATGGCGGCAGCTGGCATAGCGTAGCGTAATTCCTCATTTTTCTTATACAACCAGGTAATCATGTTCAGTTTCATCTCCAAACTTTTTGGCCCGCAGGCCAATTACAAGCAACTGGTCGCCGATGGCGCCGTAATCGTTGATGTGCGCACCAAAGCAGAATACAGCCAGGGCCACGTGAAGGGTTCGATCAATATTCCGTTAAGCAGCCTGTCCAGCCAATACCAACGTCTTAGCAAAGACAAACCCGTTATTACCTGCTGCGCGTCAGGCATGCGTAGCAGCCAGGCGAAATCATTCCTGAAAGGACAAGGCTACGCCGAAGTGTATAACGGCGGCGGATGGATGTCCCTCAACGGCAAGTTGAGATAGTGGCAGACTCCGTACCTGGCACTGGGTACAAGGTAAGGTGCCAGGCAATAGACGATAGGGCCTACCAATAGCCAAAGGCTAGTGGCTAAGAGCTGGCGGCAAACAGTTAAGAGCTAGCGGCTAACAGCCAACAGCTAACAGTTGGCAGCTACCGGCCAATCTTCAGGTAATCACTCATCACCCCAGCGGCTTGGGTACGAAGTTCTTCGTAGCGTATGTACAAGTCTTTTCCGGGCGCCTGATCGGCTTGATCAAGTTGCTGTCGCAGGTAGTTTAGTTGATCGATCAGCTGGGGCTTTTCGTAAGCTCCTTCCTTGGTTACCAGCATATCTTCAACACGCGCGAGATTGGCGTCGAGCACCTTCTGTGCGTCGCTGGCCTTGCCCGACTTCACCAATGCGGCGATGTCCTTCCGTTGCTTCTTGATACGGTCGGCGGTGCGTTTCACGCTGTCCATCACGGCGTTCACTTCAAATACAAGCTTCTCGGTCGCCTTAAGATCGTCGATAGTGGCCGTGCCTTTCACACGCGGATCCAGCAAGATGTTGAACGATGTGGTATAGGCCTGATTGTCCACGATCAGGCGGGCCTCGTACGATCCTGGACTCACCCGGTGACCACCACGTCGGTTGCGAGCCGGATCGGCATCCCAGGGCCCTTCATGAGTCATATCCCAGCGGAACCGGTTGGTACCGCTATTTTTGGTTAGATCAGCCCGGGGGTTGCGGGCGGTGAAGTTGGTGGCCATGTTACGGCCTTCACTGCGTGTCGTGTCGCGAGGGGGCACTGCGCTGCTGAACGAACGTATCACCTTACCACCCGAAAGAATTTCGAGTTTGATATCGCCTGAAGGCTTTGACTTGAGGTAGTAGTCTATCGCCACAGCGGGAGCGGGGAAATACGGGACTTCATTGCGTGTATTTCCGCGATAGCGGTAAGCGTAGGTATCCACAGGCTTAAACAGATAAGCCGATGCCTGCCTCGCTCTTGTCAGTTGATGAAGTGACGTGATGTCATCGATGACCCAGAAAGAGCGACCCATGGTGGAGAGCACCAGGTCGTTTCGATACACCTTGATGTCGGTCACCGGCGTCACGGGCAGGTTCTGCTGGAAGGGCTGCCAGTGGGCGCCATCGTCCAACGAAATAAACATGCCATACTCGGTGCCTGCATAAAGAATACCCTCTGCACCCGGATCCTCGCGGACGACGCGAACCGGATAGTCGGAAGGAATGCCGTTGGTGATCAACTGCCAGGTCTTTCCGAAATCCAGGGTCTTATAGATATAGGGTTTCCAGTCGCCAAGCTGATAACGTAGGGAGACGAAATAGGCTTTGCCTTCCTGGTGTGCGGACGGCTCCACGCAATCGATACGCCCACCTGGAGGAAGTTCTTTAGGCGTCACGTTGGTCCAGCTTTTTCCACCATCGCGGGTGACATGAACCGGCCCATCGTTGGCACCTACCCAGATCAACCCGGCCTTGACCGATGACTCTTTGATGTCATAAATGGTGCTGTAGAACTCTTCCCCGGTGATGTCGCGGGTGATAGGACTTCCGGATATCACCTGCTTCGAAGGCTCGTGCGCGGTGAGGTCAGGGGATATCGTCTCCCAGGTCTTGCCGTCATCCGTGGTCTTGTGCACAAACTGGGAGGTGTGATAAACGATGTTGGGATTATGCGGAGAAACGTGGATGGGAGAGACGCGCTGAAAACGATATTTCAACTCATCGGGATCGTGACCATACATGTTGGCACCACCCACCACGTATACGCGCTCCTGGCCTGTACTCTTGTCGAACACACTGAACCGCCCTTTGCAGTTGGCATAGACAATGTTGTGATTACCCGGTTTGGGAACTGCCGGTCCGGTTTCACATCCACCCGTCGCCATCAGAAAGCTCGCGGGTCCGCCTGCGGCATCATAAGGAGGTAGAGTAGGAACAGCTACTGTTGTATTGTTGTCCTGCTGACCGGCGTATAACCAGTAGGGATATTGATCGTCGACATCCACCTGGTACAATTCGGACGTGGGCTGATTGTTTTGAGTGGACCAGCTTTTGCCGCTGTTTGTTGTCACGTTGGCGCCGCCATCGTTGGACTGAATCCAGATCGACGTGTCGCGCTTGTTTATCCACAGGTCGTGGTTATCGCCGTGCGGAGTGGAAAGGCTCTTCCATGTCTTGCCGCCGTCGGTAGATTTCCAGAAGCTGGTGGTCATGGCAAACAGGATGTCGGCGTTGAGCGGGTTGGCCTCAATGTTGCAGTAGTAGAAGGGGCGGTCGATGAGTTCTTTTTTGTCCACCACCTGCTTCCAGTTCTCACCCTGGTCGTCGGAGCGGTAGATGCCGCGCTCGCCTTTGGGGGCCTCAATCAACGCATAGACACGCTTAGGGTCGGCATCGGAAACCGCAAGGTCGATCTTGCCGATCAACCCGTTGGGCAGCCCGTTGCTGAGTTTCTTCCAGGTGGTGCCGCCATCGGTGCTTTTGTAAATACCGCCGGCCTGTCTTCCACCACTGATAATCGTCCAGGGCTTTCTTTCTGCACGCCACATCGTCGCATAAACGATCTCTGGATTTCCGGGGGCGTACTCAAGGTCCGCGGCGCCAAGGGTGTCAGACAAATACAACACCTGTTCCCACGACTTGCCGCCGTTGCGGGTGCGATATACACCCCGCTCCTTGTTGGGATTGAAAGGCTGACCGATGGCGGCCACCAGTACTGTGTCTGCATGCGTCGGATGAATTTCCACTGCGCCAATCTGTCCCACCTTCTCGAGACCCATGTGTTTCCATGTCTTACCGGCGTCGGTGGACTTATACACCCCTTTGCCAACGATCACATTGGAACGGATGCCGTCGGAACCGGTGCCGACATACACGATCTTCGGATTAGGTTGGAATACATTGATATCCCCGATGGAAGGTGTTGCGAAATATTTGTCGGACACGTTATTCCAGGTGACGCCATAATCTTCTGTCTTCCAAAGCCCCCCGCCGGTGGCGCCCATATAGAACGTGCCGGGTTGTGAAACGATACCCGCGACGGCCGTTACGCGCCCGCCCTGTGTCGGGCCAATCGGCCGATAGGAAAGCCCTTTGAAAAAGGCGGTGTCAAGAACAGGTGATTGGACAGCGGCCGGAGTGGACTTCTTCTTCTGCGAGAAGGCGGCCACCGAAAGCAGAACCAGTAAGGTGCAAGTAAAGATTCTCATGGGTTAGGTTGTATGGCTGGAAAGGTAAAAGAAAAGGCGAATGGCTTGAAATCATTTTCCATCATCGGAAATTGCCATGAGTCACTCCGGCGGTGGAAATCAGCCGAACTTGCCCTACATTGAAATACAATTGGACATCATGAAATTCATCCAAAAGCCTTCGATATTCTGGCTGCTGGCCTTTGTACCCATCTCCTTTCTGCTGGAATGGCGTGAATCCTCTGCGCCGTTGATTTTTTTCTCTGCCGCGCTGGCCATCATTCCCATAGCACGGCTGATCGGCCTTTCCACTGAGCACCTGGCTCACCATACGGGCGATGCCGTGGGCGGCCTTCTCAACGCGACCTTCGGGAACCTTCCTGAGCTGATTATCGCCATGGTCGCGCTGAGCGCCGGCCTCTACGACATGGTATTGGCTTCCTTGGCGGGCGCCATCCTTGCCAACATGTTACTGGCGATGGGTATGTCCTTTATCGTAGGAGGAGTGAAGCACCACAGCCAGGACTATAATCCTACGAGCATCCGGGTGTACGGTTCCATGATGATGATCGCGTCATTCAGCCTCTTCGTTCCAAGCGCCTTTCATCGCTTCTTCGGGGCTGAAGAATTTACGCAAAGTGAAAATACACTCAACGTTTACCTTGCTGTCACGCTCCTCGCTGGTTATGTCCTTTACCTGATCTTCATGTTGAAAACGCATTCCGAGTTCTTCAAAAGCGAGGCCGGGGGGAAAGAAGAACATGAAGACGCCTGGTCGCTTAAAAAGGCCCTGCTCTTCCTCGTCATCGCCTCGGTGGGTGCCGCGGTGATGAGCGAGGTGCTGGTCGGCGCCGCCGAAGAGACGGGCAACGTGCTGGGCATGTCCAGCGTATTCATCGGCGTGGTGTTCCTCGCCATCGTGGGAGGTGCCGCAGAAAGTATTTCAGCTATCAGCATGGCGGCCAAGAACAAGATGGACCTCAGCATCGGGATCGTGCTGGGTAGTTCCATTCAGATCGCCCTTTTTGTGGCGCCGGTGCTCGTACTGAGCAGCCTCGCGATCGGGCCGGAGCAGCTCAACTTGTCGTTCAACCGGGCACTGCTCGGCGCCATGTTCTTTGCCGTGCTACTCGGCATCGTCGTGACTGGCGATGGGCGCGCCAATTGGTATAAAGGCGTGCAACTCGTCGTATTTTATATTATCCTTGGGATCATGTTTTACTTTATACCCGTTGCCGCATGAGCAATGATTTTTGGGGCAAGCGCATTCGCGAAGGCGCTGTATTGAGCCCTATCGACCGCATTGCGGAAGTACTCTTTGGACTGATCATGGTGCTGACCTTCACCGGGGCGATCAGTGTAGCCACCGGCCGTGGCGATGTACGCCAGTTGCTATGGGCCGCCCTCGGCTGCAACGTCGCGTGGGGAATAGTCGACGCGGTCATGTATTGGATGAACATCCTGCTGGAGCGAGGTCACGGCATCACCGTGGTCAGGAAGATCCAGCAGGCGGAAGATGTAACCGCCGCCCGGGACACCCTGCGCGATGAGGTGCAGCCGCTGATGGCCTCACTGCTCTCAGAAGCCGAGGTGGACCAACTCAACGAAAGGATACGGAAGTTGCCGGAACCCAAGGTGGAGCAGATTCTGACCGGAAAAGACCTGGTAGCAGGACTTGAAATATTCTTGCTCGTATTCATTTGCACGTTTCCCGTGGCTTTGCCCTTCGCATTGATTGACGACCTGGGCGTAGCCATGCGCGTTTCGAATGGCATCGCGCTATTGATGCTTTTTGTCGGCGGTTACAAGCTGGCCGGGTACGCAGGATTCAGACCCTGGCCAACGGCATTGGCGTATGCAATCATTGGCGTGCTCATGGTGGCTCTGACAATGGCCTTGGGGGGATGATAAAGAAACGGATCATGGTGGCGGCGCTGATTATGGTATCCGCATCGACCACCTTCGCGCAGCAAGACACCACAGCGTGGGCCTTTGACGTCGAGGCGAATAACTACTTTTTCCCAGGCTCCGAGTACATTTTTCTCCCGGTTTTCCACGCCGACAAGAACTGGCTGCACCTCGAGGCGCGCTATAACTACGAAGACCTCAAGACTTTCTCAGGCTGGGTAGGGTACAACGTGGAAGGTGGCAACAAGGTAACGTACAATATTACACCGATGGCGGGATTAGTCGCCGGTCAGACCCGGGGAGTGGCGGCGGGTATTGAGTTCACCCTTACCGCCGGGAAATTGGAGTGGTACAGCGAGAGCGAATACGTATGGGATACCGCCGACAAAACCTACAACTTCTTCTACCTCTGGTCGGACCTGACCTATTCACTCACCGAAAACTTTTGGCTTGGCATTAGCGCGCAGCGAACCCGATTGTACAAGACGGAGCTGGACCTCCAGCGGGGGTTTATCGTGGGAGGCGGGTTGAAGAATTGGGAGCTAACATCCTATTTTTACAACCCTCATCTCTCGAATCATTTCTTTCTCGTAACCTTATCCGTGGCCTTTTGAAGGTTTCCCTATGCTTGAACATCCGATCTTTCTCCTCTCTTTAGGATTGATCCTTGCTTTCGGCCTCTTCTCGCGCCTGGCTGAACATTCGGTGATTACGGCGCCCATGGTTTTCGTGACGGCAGGCATCATCCTGAGCTTCTTCATTCCCGGTGATGTCAAAGATAACATCGAAGCGCCGTGGGTGAAGGTGGTGGCGGAAGTAACGCTTATCCTCGTTTTGTTCGTCGACTCATCGACGCTCGACCTGAGAGAGTTGATGAAGAACCGCCGATTACCCATGCGGCTGTTGCTGGTTGGTCTTCCCATCACCATGGTCGCGGGAATACTGGTTGCGCTGCCCATGTTCCAGGGGGAAAGCGTATGGCTCATCGCGCTCATGGCCCTGATCTTGTCACCGACGGACGCCGCGCTCGGCCTGGCGGTCGTCACCAGCGAGAGGGTGCCATTGACAGTCCGACAAACCATCAATGTGGAGAGCGGCCTTAACGACGGATTCGCGCTGCCCCCGATCCTCGTATGCCTTGCCGTGTTAAGCGGTGGAGAACATGCAGACGAAGGACTGTCTTACTGGGGATTGTTCACGCTTAAACAGTTTGTCATCGGTCCGATCATCGGCGGCCTTATCGGATGGGCGGGAGGATACGCAGCCGACGAATGTTCAAAGCGCGAATGGATGAGCACAACATTTCAACGGCTGGCGTCACTTTCCATCGCGGTGCTGGCGTACGCAGCCGCAGAGGCGTTGGGTGGCAACGGCTTCATTGCCGCTTTCTTCTCGGGCATGTTGCTGGGAACGAAGACGCAAGCCTTTCGTGAGGCTATTCATGGCTTTGGCGAGTCCCTGGGTCAGATTCTCGTCCTCCTCATCTTCCTGGTCACCGGACTGCTGATTATTCCGCTGTCCTACCCACATTGGGATTGGGTATCTCTACTTTACGCCGTTCTCAGCCTGACGGTGATCCGCATGGTTCCCGTTGCCATCAGCCTGGCAGGGACCGGACTGGACCGGAAGACCGTAAACTTCATTGGATGGTTTGGTCCGCGCGGCATCGCTTCCATCCTCTATCTCTTGATGGCCGTCATCGAGTTGCGCGTCGCCGGCCATGAACGCATCTTTTCGGTCATCAGCCTGACGGTATTCCTCAGCATCTTTCTTCACGGAATGACAGCGGTGCCGCTGTCGAGAATATTCAAACCATCAAGCGGGAGCAATTGAAGAATAGAGAATGTGGATTTTAGAATTGAGAAGTTTGCGGCACACTTCTCAAATCAACAATCATCAATCGCTATTCTTAAATCATGCTGAGCGGCGTATTGAAGAATAGAGATTGTAGAGTTTAGAATTGAGAAGTTATTATGACCACTTCTTAAATCAACAATCATCAATCGCTATTCTTAAATCATTCTGAGCGGCGTATTGACGAATAGAGATTGTAGATTTTAGAATTGAGAAGTTATTATGACCACTTCTCAAATCAACAATCATCAATCGCTATTCTTAAATCATTCTGAGCAGCGTATTGACGAATAGAGATTGTAGATTTAGAATTGTGAAGTTATTATGACCACTTCTCAAATCAACAATCATCAATCGCTATTCTTAAATTATTCCTTCTGCTCATCATGAATCCAGTAGTTTTATAATCATGATTTCCTGCATGGTGATTAGAGGACTTTCGACACAAAATGTGCTACTTGGACCATGCGACCACTCCAGCCATCAGGCAAGGCATATGATCTGCAAAACAGACTAATCGAATTTGCAGTCACAACGGTTAACATCGTTTCCAGGCTTGACAATGACCCGGCAAGTTTTCACTTGGGCCGCCAACTGTTGCGCTCGGGCACATCACCGGCGCTGAACTATGCCGAGGCAATTGGCGCTGAATCCCGAAAGGATTTTGTCCATAAGCTCAAGATCTGTTTGAAAGAGTTGCGCGAATCGGCAGTATGTCTTGCCATCCTCACGCGATTGGACAAAATCGCTCCGGACCACCCGGCTCACTCCGAATGTGACCAGCTCATCGCAATAATGACAAAGAGCATAAAAACGGCCACGCTGAATATGAATAATGCATATTGAGGAGACGTTTTCGCTCAGAAGCCCATTGACGAATGGAGATTGTTGATTTTAGAATTGAGAAGTTATATTTCCACTTCTCAAATCAACAATTATCAATCGCTATTCTTAAATCATGCTGAGCGGCGTATTGAAGAATAGAGATCGTAGATTTTAGAATTGAGAAGTTATTATGACCACTTCTCAAATCAACAATCATCAATCGCTATTCTTAAATCATGCTGAGCGGCGTATTGAAGAATAGAGATTGTAAATTTTAGAATTGAGAAGTTATTATGACTACTTCTCAAATCAACAATCATCAATCGCTATTCTTAAATCATGCTGAGCAGCGTATTGACGAATAGAGATTGTAGATTTTATAATTGAGAAGTTTGCGGGATCCCCCCCGATTCTTCTCATTCCTCTTATCTTTGCCTCCTTTTCCCATGAACTACCTTTCCGCAGAACAGATTTCGAAGTCGTTCAACGACAAATGGCTCTTTAAGGACCTTTCCCTAGGCATTTCTCAAGGCGAAAAATTCGCCCTGGTGGGCAACAATGGCGTAGGCAAATCTACTTTGCTCAAGATTCTGACCGGTGAATTGGCGTCGGATTCCGGCCAGGTCGTGGTCCGCGACGGAATTCGCGTGGGTATCCTGACTCAACAGCGCGAGGTACCCGGCAACACACCGATCAAGGACATCCTGTTTGAAGCCTCCAATGAGGTCGCCGCCGCGGTGAAAGAATACGAGGACTGTCTCCATCATCCGGAAGTGCCTGCTGAACGGTTGCAGGCAGCCCTGGAGCGGATGGAAGAATTTGCTGCGTGGGACTACGATGCCAAGGTACATGAGATCACCACGAAACTCGATGTGCCTGACCTGGACAAAACCTTTAACCAACTCTCCGGTGGACAAAAGAAGCGCATCTTCCTTGCGCAATTGCTGCTCTCCAACCCCGACCTGATCATCATGGACGAGCCCACCAACCACCTCGACCTCGGCGCTATTGAGTGGCTCGAGGGCTACCTGGCTGGACCCAACATTACGCTCATCATGGTCACACACGACCGGTATTTTCTCGATAACGTGGCCAACGAAATCATAGAGCTGGATCGTCAGCAGTTGTTTCGGTACAAAGGCAATTATGCCTACTTCCTGGAGAAGAAGTCGGAGCGCGAGGAAATGCTGAAATCAGAGGTGGCGAAGGCGCGCAACCTGCTGAAGAAGGAGCTGGAGTGGATGCGTCGTCAGCCCAAGGCGCGAGGAACCAAAGCCAAGTACCGAATCGATGCCTTTTATGAACTCAAAGAGAAAGCGTCGCAGGAACTCAGGAAGGACCGCCTCGAATTGGATATCAAGGAGTCGCGCCAGGGTGGCAAGGTTCTCGAAGCGGAACACGTGAGCAAGCGTTATGGCGATCAGGTAATCATCGATGACTTTTCACACGTCTTTAAGAAATTTGATCGCATCGGCGTAGTGGGAAAGAATGGAGTCGGCAAGTCGACCTTCCTTGACATTCTTACCGGCCGCACCAAGCCCGATCGCGGCGAAGTAATCCCGGGCATCACCACCCGGTTCGGATACTTCACGCAGGACACCATGAACCTCAATCCCGCCAACAGGATCATTGAGGAAGTGAAACAGATCGCCGAGTTCATTACCCTCTCCGACGGCAGCCAGGTGTCAGCGTCGAAGTTTCTCGACAACTTTCTCTTCCCGCCTGAAAAACAATACACCTACGTTGAAAAACTCAGCGGCGGAGAGAAGAAGAGGCTACAGCTCCTGAAACTGCTGGTGACCAGCCCCAACTTCCTGGTGCTGGACGAACCCACCAACGACTTTGACATCGACACGCTCAACGTGCTGGAGGATTTCCTGGACAAGTTCAACGGGTGCCTGCTGCTGGTTTCCCACGACCGGTATTTCATGGACCATCTCGTGGACCAGTTGTTCGTCTTCGAAGGAGAAGGCAGGATCAGGCTCTTCAACGGTAACTATACCGATTACCGCGATTCACTCGAAGGCATTGATGCGGACGAAGTGGAAGCGAAGGCTCCTGCCGTGGCGGTTGAAGTTTCGAAAGAATCAGCACCCGCCAGGAAGAAAGTCTCACCGAAAGACCTCCGTGAGTATGAAGACCTCGAACGGGAAATTGCCCGCCTGGAAGCTGAAAAGGCCGGACTGGTGGATAAGCTCAACCAGGGCTCACCGAGCCATGAGGAGCTGATGCGGTGGTCAACAGCCATCCAGAAATTGGGCGATGAGATCGATGCCAGAAGTGCTCGCTGGATGGAATTGGCCGAACGAATCGGCTGATGCAATAATTTCGGCCTGTGACCGTCTTCAAAGAAAATGCAAGGTGAACAAGAGTTTTGGACAACTGCCCACTGGACTGCGTAAGTCGCGGATTCTTGCCTCGCCAAACTACCGCGACGGTGCCTTTCATAACGTGTACCCGACGCCGATGTTGGCGGAAGACGCATCGTATATGAAGATGCTTGGCAAATTTCTCTTTGAGCGATTGCCAGACCAGGAGCCGACGCGCACGCTTCCCTCCGTGAAAGTAAACCTGAAGGGTCTCTCCCGGGAGGAGCCATCGATCACGTGGTTTGGTCATTCATCCTACCTGCTCATCATTAACGGAAGGGTCATCCTGGTTGATCCGGTGTTCAGTGAGAGAGCTTCGCCTTTTTCCTTCATGGGGAGCAAGGCATTTCCCGTTACAGATCGTTATTCGCTGGATGATCTCCCGGACCCGGATCTGGTCATCCTAACACACGACCATTATGATCACCTGGACTACGGTGTAATGCGGCAGTTTGGCAGAAGGGTTCCCCTGTTTTGTGTGTCCCTTGGCGTGGGTGAGCATCTTGAGTACTGGGGTGTAGACCCGAGCCGCATCCGTGAATTTGACTGGTGGGAGAGCGCCATGGTGCTTCCAGGCCTGGAGTTGACGGCTGCTCCAGCACGTCATTTTTCCGGCAGGGGCTTCAAGCGAAATCAAAGTTTATGGTCATCCTTTATCGTCACTTCCGGCGGACTCAAGGTCTTTGTCGGCGGCGATTCGGGTTATGATGAGTCGTTTCGCAAGATTGGCAAGTTTGCAGGCGGCTTTGACTTTGCTATTCTGGAGTGTGGGCAGTATGATGCGATGTGGCCCAATATCCACATGATGCCGGAGCAGACCGTGCAGGCAGGGGTGGACCTTGGCGCCAAAACCATGATGGCCGTGCACTGGGGAAAATTCAGGCTGGCGAACCACACCTGGACGGATCCCATCGAACGCGCTTATGCGAAGGCCGCATCGCTGGCCATTCCACTTGCTGTGCCGCAAATCGGTGAGCCCATGCGCCTCGATCAACCGGTGCTGGGAAGGACATGGTGGAAGGCCTGACCTTGCCTATCTTTAAGGCGTTTTGAAGTCAGCTACCATCAATGAGATCAAACGCTCCCTGGCCGAAGCCGGCGAAGACAAACTCGTTGAGGTTTCGTTACGCCTGGCCAAATACAAAGTGGAGAATAAGGAGCTGCTTACCTACCTGCTCTTCGAAGCCGGTGACGAACCCGCCTATGTAGCCGGGGTGAAGCAGGAGATTGCCGACGCCTTTTCCGAAATCCCCAACACCAACCTCTACTACTTCAAGAAGAGCATCCGCAAGATCCTGCGCCTCGTCAACCGGCATGCCCGGTACTCCGGCATTCCGCAAACGGAACTGGAACTTCGCCTGCACTTCTGCCGGTGTATGAAAGAATCCGGTGTGGACTACCAAAAGAGCGCGGTGATCAACAACCTCGTGGGTCAGCAGACAAAGAAAATTCACCAGCTTCTTGAAAGCCTTCCCGAGGATATGCGCATGGACTTTATTCAGGACCTGACCTTTATCAAATGAGCGATCTGAGTCCAACTGCCCGCCGTGTCCAGGAACTGCTGAAAACAATCGATCCTGCGCTTACGGTGACAGAGCTTCCCGCCAGTACCCGCAGCGCCCGCGAGGCGGCACTGGCCGTGGGCTGTGAAGTGAAGCAGATCGTCAAGTCACTTGTTTTCATGACGGCTCATTCGGGCAAGCCGATTCTTGTTTTGGCCAGCGGCATCAATCGGGTGGATGAGAAGTTGCTGGAATCCCATACGGGCGAGCCCATCGTGAAAGCCGATGCTGACTTCGTTCGAAAGCATACTGGCTTTGCCATTGGAGGGGTGGCGCCGTTGGGTCACCCGGATAGACTGGAGACATTTATTGATGAAGACCTGAAACTTTTCAGTCCGCTGTGGGCTGCCGCGGGAACCCCGAATGCTGTCTTTCAATTGACGTTTGATGCGTTACTTGCAATTACAGAGGGAAGGTGTGTAATCATTCATTGATGAGATCAATCAATGAAAAGATCAATTAATTGGCATTTTTCTCCTTCTGTTCCTTGGATGCAACGCAGAAAGTTGAAGTGAACTGGAAATATAAAGAGAGAATTGATGTAGATAGCCAGGGATGGAAAGCAAAGAGGGCATTCAAGAATTCAGGGGAAGTTTTGAGCCGGGATTTTACAGGCTATTGTGGATATTGAATAATTTCAATGGGACTTAAATCCGCTGAAGAAAGTCATAGCGCCAATTAGGGCCGCCTGCTATCTTGGTGCAACCAATGGACAGTCCTCGGGGTATTTTCTGGCTCGCATTCTTCCTGATTATTCTGTCAGCAGGGATATCCGTTGCCCAGGAGTCCGACGCTCCACGCTCTCACACCAACTTTGTGGATTTCACTCTGGGTGTCGGCAGCAAGCAGACGAACCTCTCCACTTCGTACCAGCATCTCTGGAAATTCGGTGACAACAAGCGACTGTTGATGGGAGTGGGAATGCGGATCAATGGATTCTTTGCCACCGATGCATACATGGTGACTGCGCCCGCAAAGATTGTTAAAGGCGAAACGGGACCAGGCGCTTTGTTTAAGAAGTCGATACCGGAATACACGGACTCGGTTTTCATGCCGGCCGCACAGGCGTTCTCCATAAACTTTCTCATCAGCATAGCTTACAACATCTCGGAAGATTTTCGCGTGGGTTTCAACATCGATGTCATCGGCGCTTCGTTTGGCTCGGAACGGTCGGGGACCTATATCAATGGCAACAATCCCAGTGGCATCTATTCCAGCCCCGCGCGTGGCGCACCTACAGGTCTGAATCTCCTGCTGGTGGGAGAGAACGACATCGGCAGTCTCAACTCGGAGTTCTATATAACCTATGCCCTGGATGAACGGTGGTCATTGAAAGGAGGCCTGCAGCACTCCTTCATGGAGTACACAACCACTACAAAGGTTCAACAATACCCGGAAGCCAATGATCGCTTTCGCATAACGCCGACGGTTGCCTGTGTGGGCGTGGTGTACACCATTCATTGAGTGTAAGGCTGGAGCCGGGGTAATGGACACTACTGGGTGCGACTGCTGTTCACGGATCCACCTCAAGAAGAAACACCTGCGTTTTCTGAAACCCCTGAAAGTTATTATCGGACACCAGCACGAGGCTCCTTTTTCCGTTGGGAAGCTTCGGGCCCCAGGTCATTCCTTCTACATTGTCGACGTGGATGGTGAGGGTGTCCATGTCAAGGAGCAGCTTCTTGGTGACGGGTTTAAGAGTAGTGTTGTCTTTCATTGACGCGATGTCCTTCACGTTGGTCCCGGAACTCAGGTCGGCAAGGAATAGCTTGACGGTACAGGGAAGTCGCCCTGTGGAAAAGGACCGCTCAAGCACGAGGAATTGGTTGGCGCCGGCATCGAGGATGTCGGTAATGCCGTTGACACGAAATGCGGAAGGAAGGATCGGAGAATGGGCGACTGGCTCAAGGTCATAAGCGTACTGCGCCGTGTTCTTGTGCGTGGCCATGTCATACCGGTAGAAGCGCACCAACGCCTTCGACTCGTCGACATCCGCCCGCGGGCCATCCTGGAAAAGCGGTTCTTCGAGGGCAACCCACAACGTGTTATAGTCATCGGCAAAGGTGACGGCTTCCAGCGTACCGTTCTGCCGTGCCCCGTATTCCCGGGACATCATTCGGACGTTCTCAGGGATCGGGAAACGATCAACATACTTGCCATTACGGGTCAGAATGATCTCGGGGTCGACGAGCACGGTGTCTTTTGCGGATAGGATCCGTTCGCCCTCACTCACCCAAACCACCTGCTTGGTGATAGGATTGTACCGCAGACCTTCGGGATCAACCGTGTGTTTCGGATCTGCTTTAATCGGTTGATAGGGCTTTCCATCCGGACCAAATAGGTCAGTTTTCTCGGTGAATATCACTGTGTCAATTTTCTCCCCATTGAGTTTTATGCTTGCCTTGTAGTAGCGTGCAGGCTTGAGCGCAGATCGATCGTCGCAGATGATATAATAAACATCGGCCATTGGATCGTAGTCAATTCCCGACAGGCCTCCCACAGGAGTACCTTCATACAGGGTCTCGTTAGGTACAGTGTAGACATCAAGAAACCGCACAGCGTTGACGCGAGTAGACTGTGCCGGCGCTACGTAAGCCAACGTGGCAGCATAACATGTTGCCAACAAGGAAAAAGATCGATACGCGAAGGACATGATGGAGGTTAAGGCAAATTGTATTCCATAAATTACGACCTTTGGAATCAATCGATCAGCACTACTTCGTTACTTTTTCCTGCTATGCCCTCTAACCCACAGAAACTCGCCGGACAAATCGTTGACATTCACAACCGGCGGATTTTTGGCGGTGAGGTCGTTTTCGACGAAGGACGTATCATCGATATCGTTGCCCTCGACCCGGCACCCCCGCATTTCATCCTTCCCGGGTTCATCGACGCCCATGTGCACATTGAAAGCTCCATGTTGGTGCCCAGCGAGTTTGGCCGCCTGGCTTCCTGTCATGGCACGGTGGCAACCGTTTCTGATCCACATGAGATTGCCAATGTGCTCGGGATACCCGGCGTTGACTTCATGATCAACAACGGCCGCGAGATTCCCTTCAAGTTCTATTTCGGAGCGCCCAGTTGCGTGCCGGCCACATCCTTTGAAACGGCAGGTGCTAACCTCGGCCCCGAGGCTGTCGATTCGCTGATGGCAAGGCCGGAAATTCGATACCTCGCCGAGATGATGAACTGGCCTGGCACTATTCACGGCGACAAGGAGGTTATTCAAAAAATTGCCGCAGCACGGAGATATGGCAAACCGGTCGACGGTCACGCACCAGGCCTTACCCGGGAACAGGCGGAAGCCTACATCAAAGCCGGTATATCCACTGACCATGAGTGCGTCGGCTACGACGAGGCGATGCACAAGCTGGCCCATGGTATGAAGATCATCATCCGCGAAGGGAGCGCGGCAAGAAACTTCGATGCCCTGATAGACCTGCTCCCCGAGCATGAAGAGCACGTAATGTTCTGTTCCGACGACAAGCACCCTGATAGCCTGGAAGAGGGACACATCAACAGCCTGGTGAAGCGGGCCGTGGCACATGGCGTGGATGTCTTCAGCGTCCTGAAGGCGGCTTGCGTGAACCCGGTAACACACTATAACCTCGACGTCGGGCTGCTGCGGCCCGGCGACCCTGCCGACTTTATCGCCGTGAAAGACCTGAAAGACTTCAAGGTGAAGTACACGATTATCGATGGCCAGATGGTCGCCAAGAACGGCATGGCGCTGATTCCAAGTATCCCCGTAGCAAGGCCAAATAATTTCCACGCCACACCCATCTCAAGCACAGACCTGAACGTGCGGGCTACAGGGAAAGCCCTTCGCGTAATCGTGGCCCATGATGGTCAGCTAATCACTTCCGAAGAGTCTGTCTCACCCGTGGTGAAGGATGGTTTTGTTATTGCCGATACAGAAATGGACATACTGAAGCTTGCCGTCATCAATCGCTATAGTCCCGCAAAACCAGCCATGGCCTTTATCAAAGGATTTGGCTTGAAGTCAGGTGCGCTGGCCTCCTGTGTGGCGCATGATTCTCATAACATTATTGTGGTTGGCTGTGATGATGAATCCATGGTCCACGCGGTGAACGCCATTATCAGCGAAAAGGGAGGGGTTTCTCTCGCCGAAGGCGGCCAGGTAGATCTGCTGCCGCTTCCTGTGGGAGGAATCATGTCCGACTTGGACGGATACCTTGTGGCCCGCAAATACCGGGCTCTTGATCAGCGTGCCAAGGCGCTGGGTTCAACCCTGGGAGCACCCTTTATGACGCTTTCCTTTATGGCGCTGCTGGTGATTCCTTCCCTTAAACTGAGCGATCGGGGGCTTTTCGAGGGGCGGTCGTTTCAATTTGTTCCTGTCATGGAATAAGCGGTGTAACCATTTGACTGAATATCAGTTAATGGATTAATACCAAACCGCGTCCATGATCTCCAGCTATCTCCGCATTGCCATTCGCCACTTCAGGCAAAACCCCGTCTATGCGTTTATAAACATCTTCAGCCTCACGATCGGCCTGGCGGCCTGCATAGCGATCTACCTTTTCATCTCGGATGAAAGGAGCTTTGATTCCTGGCATACGAAGAAAGAGTCGCTGTACCGGCTGAACGAGGTTCAGAATTTCACAGGCACCAAACGCCAGTTGGTTGCCCTTACCGGCGGCCCCTTTGGCCCGCAGATGATCGAAGAGTTCCCTGAGATTGAAAACTACACGCGCTTCTGGGGCCGGGAGAAGCGGGTTATCAAAAGGGGAGAGAAGCAATTTCTGGCCAACAAGGTTGCCGTTGTTGACAGCTCGTTTTTCTCCCTGCTGGATTTCCCTTTGCTGTACGGCGATCCCGCAACGGCTCTGGACGAGCCCAACAACATGGTGCTTACGGAGACCACAGCCAGAAAATTTTTCGAGGACCTTGAAGACGTTGTAGGAAAGACCGTGACCAAAGGCGACCGCGAATTCAAGATCACCGGCATTTTGCGCGACGTCCCAGAAAACTCACACCTCCAGTTCGATGCCCTCGAGTCTTTCGCCACCTATACGAGCCGCGACTCGACGATCAACACCGACTGGAGCGGAAACTACCTGGTCACCTACCTGAAACTCCGTCCCAACGTCGACTACAAGAAGCTGGAAGCCAAATTCCCGGAGTGGTTCATCCGCTGGACCGGCCAGGCCGATATCAATGATAACACATCGCTATACCTCCAGCCCTTCGCGGAAGTTCATTTGCAGTCTTCGGACATCGAACACGACTACCAGAACTACAGGAAGTTCAATGGTAAATACCTCGGCATATTTGTGATCACCGGGCTCTTCATCCTGTTGATTGCTTCCGTGAATTTCATGAACCTGACTACGGCCCGGGCCTCTTACCGCTGGAAGGAAATTGGCGTAAGAACTTCGGTGGGTGCCCAGAAGAAGCAACTGTTCAACCAATTTATTCTTGAGTCGCTGCTCCTGGCTGCCATTGCGCTGGTACTTGCCGTTCTGCTTGATTTCCTGTTGTTGCCGGTCCTTAACACGTCCATCGGCCGGCAGTTAACATTACTCAGTCTTTTCAACCATCCATCGAACCTGCTCATCCTCGGCGGGATCACGATAATGCTAGGCTTGCTTACGGGCATCTACCCGTCATTGTACATGACCTCAGTCAATGTGGCGAGGGTGCTCAAGGCCGGGGCAAGCGGAAGAAAATCTGTCTTTCAGAGTTCGTTGGTTGTCCTTCAGTTTGGTTTGGCAATGGGTATGATTGTCAGCACAGGTGTGGTAATTCAGCAATTGTACTTTATGCAGAACAAGGACGTTGGGTTCACCACCGAAAGAATGGTCCTCATAGACCTGGATCGTGAAGCCAACAGCAAGTACACGGTCATGAAAAATGAATTGCTGCAGCAAGCCCATGTGCTGGGCGTTACGGCGGCCGGTCAGCGGCTGGGCAACAATTTTCATCAGTGGGGTTTTAAGGTAAAAACAGATACGGGTGTCATCTCCATGGCACCATCCAATGTCAATGTTGATCCGGATTATTTGAAAGTCTATGGAATACAGATCAAAGAAGGCAGGGGCTTCGAGAAAGGCAACCCCCTGGATAACGGCAAGAGCTTTGTGGTCAATGAGGCGATGGTGAAGCACCTGGGGCTGAAGAACCCCGTGGGAACGCGGGTAGGAAACGGCTGGATGCACGATGATTCCCTGGGCACCATCATCGGGGTGGTTCGCGATTTCAATTTCAATTCACTCCATCATACCGTGAACACGCTCTCGATCGTAAGCAACCTGGGGTGGAACCATGAAGAAATGACCGTGAAAATCGATGGTGCCAACACGCAGGAGACGCTGGCGGCCATCAAGGCGGTGTGGGACCGCCATGTGAGCGGCTATCCTTTCACCTACACCTTCCTCGACCAGCACATGGACGAGTTGTATCGCACAGAAAGGCAGATGAGTGTGGTCGTGTCCATCATGGCGGGGCTCGCCA